>NZ_JAATJK010000001.1:2766666-3133333 GCF_011927785.1 Micromonospora profundi
TGCTGCTGTCGGCGACGTCGGTCGTGACCAACGGCGGGTAGCGGTGGCTCAGGTCCCCTGACCGCCGCCGGTAGTCGAAGACGAGGTCCAACAGGGCCTGCCCGTCGGGGCGTCGTCCGGGCCGTACGTCGCAGGTGCCGACCTTGCTCTCCTGGATGAGGACGTTGGGGTCGAGGGTGATGCCGAACAGGTCGTTTGCCGAGTCGCCGGTGACCAGACCCTCGAACCCGAAGTGGTACGGCAGCCACACCTGGTGGATGATCCGCCCGTCCACGCGCAGCGGGGTGACGCGGTCGGTCACCAGGACCTTCGCCTCGATGGCCGCGCGGGTGGTGACCAGGTGTGCCCAACCCAGGTGGCTCAGCCCGCGCAGGGCCGCCAACTCGGGCGACACCTCGACGAACATCTCCGGCTGCAACTCGGCGAGGTGCGGCACCGTACGACTCATCCCGCCGGCGGTGTGGTGTTCGGTGAGCCGGCTGACAGTGAAGACGTACGGGAAGACGTCGCTGTGCTCCTCGGGCGGGCTCGGGTTGAGCGTGTTGATCGGGTGTGTGTAGACCTTGCGGGTCGGGTTGGCCTGCTGCCGGTACAGCGGGTTGCGCACCGGCGACTCGACAGGCTCGTAGTGCGTCGGCAGCGGCCCGTCGAGGACGCCGCTGGGCGCGTACAGCCAGCCCTTGCCGTCGCCCTGAAGGACGAACGGGTCGTCGCCGGCGATGCCCGCCACGCCCGAGGTGTTCGGCGGCGGCCGGTATGACGGCGGTTTGGTCTTCTCGAAGTCCGGCACGTCGTAGCCGGTCCATTCGCCCTTGTCCGGGTCCCACCAGACGTACTTCTTGCGTTCGCTCCACGGTCTGCCGTCGGGGTCGGCGGAGGCACGGTTGTAGAGGATCCGCCGGTTCGCCGGCCACGCCCAACCCCACTCCGGGGCGACCAAGGACTGCTCGGCACCGGGTTTGCGGCGGGCGGCCTGGTTGACGCCGTCGGCGTACACGCCCGTGTAGATCCAGCAGCCGCCGGCGGTGCTGCCGTCGTCGGTCATCTCGGTGAAGCTCGACAACGGTCGGCCGCTCGCCACCTCGTACCCGTTGATCTCGTACAGCACGGCTTCGGCGCTCGGCTCGGCGTTCGGGCCGTGCGTGGGGTAGTTCCAGTTGAGGTCGAGCAGCGCCCGGTCGCGGGGACGGGTCGACTGTGCCAGGCGTTCCCGGATGATGCGGCCGAGGTGGTAGAAGAACCACAGCTCGGAGCGGGCGTCGCCTGGCGGCTCGACGGCCTTCTCGCGCCACTGCAACAGGCGCTGCGTCTGGGTGAACGTGCCCTCCTTCTCCACGTGCGAGGCGGCGGGCAGGAAGAACACCTCGGTACGGCACTCCTCCGGGACGATCTCGCCGGTGGCCACCTCGGGACCGTTCTGCCAGAACGCCGCACTCTCGATCATGAACAGATCCCGGACCACAAGCCAGTCCAGATTCGCCATGCCGAGCCGCTGCGCCCGCCCGTGCGCCGAGCCGACCGCCGGGTTCTGACCCAGCAGGAAATAGCCCTTGATCTTCCCGTCGATCATGTTCAACACCTGCTGGTACGTGCCGTGATCGCCGGTCATCCGCGGCAGGTAGCCGTAGCAGTAGTCGTTCTCGGCGGTGGCCGCGTCCCCCCAGTACGCCTTGAGCAGGTTCACCCCGTAGGCGCGGGCGTTGTCCCAGAAGCCCTTCTGCCCCGGGTGGCGGATGCTGTTCACCCACTCGTCGAAGGTCGGGTGATCGGCGTGGTGCGGCATCGGAAGGTAGCCCGGCAGCAGGTTGAACAACGTCGGAATGTCGGTGGAGCCCTGGATGCTGGCGTGACCGCGCAGCGCCATCACCCCACCACCCGGGCGACCCATGTTGCCCAGCAACAGCTGGATGATCGCGCCGGTCCGGATGTACTGCACACCGACGCTGTGCTGCGTCCACCCGACCGAGTAGACGAGCATGCTCGTCCGCTCCCGGCCCGAGTTCGCCGTCCACGCCTGGGCGAGTTCGAGGAATCTCTCCTGCGGGATGCCGCAGACCCGCTCCACCATCTCCGGCGTGTAGCGCGCGTAGTGCCGTTTCAGGATCTGGTACACGCAGCGCGGATGCTGCAACGTCTCGTCGCGCTGGGTCTGCCCGCCCACCTGGGCGCCGTGCGACTCGTGTTCCAACCCCGCCGCGGTCTCCCGCTGCCTCTCGGTGTCATGGGTGGAGCCGTTGTCCTCGTTCCCCTCGTACTGCCAGCTGGTCTGGTCGTAGCTGGCGGTCTCCTCGTTGAAGCCGGAGAAGAGGCCGTGCAGGTCCTCGGTGTCGCGGTACTCCTCGGTCACGATCGTCGCGGCGTTGGTGTAGGCGACGACGTACTCCCGGAAGTCCAGCTCGTTCTCCAGGATGTAGCGCACCACCCCACCCAGCAACGCGATGTCCGTACCCGCCCGGATCGGCAGGTAGCTGTCCGCCACCGCACTGGTCCGCGTGAACCGCGGATCGACGTGGAACACCTTCGCACCACGACGCTTGGCCTCCATCACCCACTGGAAACCCACAGGATGCGCCTCGGCCATGTTCGAACCCTGAATGACGATCATGTCGGAGTTCGACAGGTCCTGCTGGAACTGGGTGGCGCCGCCACGACCGAAGCTGGCCCCCAGACCGGGGACGGTGGCGGAGTGTCAAATACGCGCCTGGTTCTCGATCTGGAGCGCCCCCATCGCGGTGAACAACTTCTTGATGAGGTAGTTCTCCTCGTTGTCCAGCGTCGCCCCGCCCAGGCTGGAGATCCCGAGCGTCCGGTTGAGTGGCCGGCCCTCGTCGTCGACGTCCTCCCAGGTCTCGTCCCGGGCTGCCAAGATCCGATCGGCGATCATGTTCAGCGCCGTGTCGAGGTCGAGGTCCTCCCACTCGGTGCCGTACGGCCGCCGGTAGCGGACCTTCGTCGGCCGCAGCGGGCTCGTCACGAGACTCTTGCTCGCCGAGCCTTTCGGGCAGAGCCGACCTCGCGAGATCGGGCTGTCCGGATCACCCTCGATCTGACTGACCCGCCCGTCCTTGACGAACACCCGCTGACCACAACCCACAGCGCAGTACGGGCACACGGACCGGGCCATCGAGTCGGCGGTCTCCGTGCGGGCGGTAAGCGACAGTGAACGGGCGGATTTGGCCGCGGCACCCCGACCGAGCGGGTCGGTGCCGGTGAGCTGGCGATAGAGCGGCCAGCGCTCGATCCAGCGGCGCACCCCCATCGCAGCACCTTCCCGGCCAATCCCGCATATGCGAACAACCTGACGCTAGTCGAGTGCCGGCCGGGTCGCAGCGGGATCACGAGAGTCATACCTCCTAGCTGGCGGCCTTGTCACGGACGGAGCGCGGATACCGGAAGGCCGCAAGCAGACCGGTGACGACAGCGGTCGCCAGCAGGATCGTCACCACGTAGAACAGCACCGTGTCACCCAGGGAGCGGGGCGGAAAGACGTCCTCGAGGAGCCAACCGACGCCCATCCCCAGCCCCAGGCAGGTGTGCATCGCGGCCCGCAGGCGCGGTGAGGGCTGCGGGCGGCCGAAGATCCGGGGCACCGCCGTGCCGCCACGGCTCCTGGCGAGCAGCACGGCGGCGACGGCGAGGTTTGCCCCGGCAGCGACGGCGGCCAGGACGAGGTCCACGGATTCCATGCGGCAGACCGTAGCGTCTGGTGGCCAGTGACAGGGGCTGCCAAAGATCGCTGTCTTCGCGCTGGATCGCCACCGTCGGCTGCCGGCCGTGCGGACCGACGGGCTCGTGCGAACGAACGCTCCGCGACCACGCAACTGTGAGGAAGTTGAGAACCTCGCGCCGGCACGACGAGGCGCTAGTCGACCGCGATGCGCAGGCCACGCACCGGTGAGGCGATGACCAGAGCGAGGCTGAGCACGACGGGCACAGCCAGCACCAGGTATGCGACCCGGACTCCGTAGGTGTCTGCGGCCAGCCCTCCGGTCAGGGCGCCGAACGGAGTGCCGCCCCAGGCCAGCATGCGCCCGGTGGTGTTGACGCGGCCCTGCAACGCATCGGGTGTGAGCAGTTGGCGCACAGTGATTCCGTTCGCGTTCACGGTCAGACGCGCCACGGCCCAGATGGCCCACCACGCCGCCGCCAGGGCGAACACCGATGTGCCGGCCAAGCCGATGAGGGCCGCGACGAAGATGACGAGCCCCGTGATGGACAGCGTTCCCTGGCCGGCCCACCGGCTGGCCCTGGGCAGGATGACGGCGGCCACCAGTGAGCCGACCGCGACGGCCGCGTAGAGCAGACCCAGGCGCTGGTCCTCCGGGCTCAGATCGAGCACCTCGTCGGCGTGGACGATGAGCAGACCCAGCACGCCGCCGGCGGCGACGTTGAGCCCGAAACCGGCAGCGGTCAGCGTCCGCAGGACCCGCGTCCGCCAGAGGTGGCGCAGTCCTTCGGCGATCTCGGCCCGCACCCGGCGGGCCACCGTCGGCCCCGGATCCAACCCAGTGCGGATCTGGGCGAGCAGCGCGGCGGACACCAGGTAGGTGGCGGCGTCGAAGGCCAGCACCAGGGTGGGATCGGTGATAGCGGCAAGTAGCCCGGCGGTGGCGGGCGCGGCGATTTCCAGCACGATCTCGGTGGACCAGATGAGACTGTTCGCCCGGGTGACCCCCGGCTTGCCGACGATTCGCACGAAGGCGCCCCACGCCGCGGCGTCGAACCAGCAGAAACCGCAACCCACGCCGAATGCCACGACGAGCAGGTACCAGGGGGCAAGCACATCGAACAACGCGGCGACCGGCACGGTGGCGAGCAGCAGTGCGCAGCACACGTCCGCGATGATCATCATGCGCTTACGCCGCAGGCGGTCGGCGGCAGCGCCGGCGAACAACCCGAACAGCAGGTACGGCAGGGCTTCGAGGCCGACCACCGCCGCGGTCAGCATCGGGGAGGCGCTCGTGCGGTAGACCAGCAGTGGCAGGGCGACGGCACTGGCAGCGGTCCCGGCGACCGAGATCGATCGGGCGAGGTACCAGTAGGAGAAGTCGCGGTGGAACAGCCGGCGTCCGTTGACGCCGGCTGTCTCGATGCGCTGCGCCACCGCCTGCTTCAGGCCAGCAGTGCGAGTTGCCGATCGTCGATGCTGGTCAGTGCGAGGTGCAGGTCCGCCGCCAGATCGTCGGCGAGGCGAGTCATCGACGCACCCTCCTCGTCACCCGGGTGGAAGCAGAGAGTGCCGCCACCGGGGCTGCCGGATCGAGCCATCAGTTCACCGTTCTCGGCGCCGGGGTGGAAGAACTTCTCCTCAGTAGACATATTTCCTCATCTCGTTCGGACCGGATGTGGTCAGCTGATGGTCGCCAGGTCCGGCGACGGCCACAGGTGCCACCCCCGCCCGGTCGGGACGACGGGCATCCCATGCCGCACCAGGCTGAAGCGCTCCAGCCCGGGGGCGATCGTGGTGGCTACCGCGATCGGTGAGTCGACCGGGGCGACCTCGCACACGTGGTAGCCGATGCCGTGACGGACCAGAGCCCGCCGGATGTGCTCCAGCCCCCACCCCGGGCTGCCGTCGCCGGCTACGTCCGCGCGTAGCGGCACCGCCCGCACCGGCCCGGAGAGCAACTTGTCGAGTGGCATCAGGGCACATCGTTGCAGTGCCGGCCAGGCCGCCAGACGCTGGACCGCAGGCGAGCCGGCGGCGGGTGAGGAGAGCGCAGAGACCTGGATCAGCTCGCTGAGGGCGCGCGCCGCGGCGTCGGTGGCCCAGAGCGAAGCGCCGGCCCCGAGCCGGGTCGGCTCGCCGGCGGCCGTCGGGCTGGCCGCCAGGTAAACCGGCACATCCAGGTCGGTGGTGACGTCGAGCAGGTGTACGGGTGCGCCGGCCGCCCGTACGGCCTCTGCATGCAGTGAACGCAACCCGTCCGGCAGATCCCCGACCGGCACGAGGTCGACGTCCGCGACGCCGGCGACATACCAACGCAGCAGTGCCTGCCCGAGCCCGTCGTGTTCGATCAGCTCGCAGAGGCCGTGATAGACGGCCTCTTCCAAATCGACGCCGGCCGCGGTGCCCAGGCTGGACGAGTACCGCAGCAGACTGCGGTACGGCCGGACGTCGTCCCCCGCCACCGGCCACCGGTAGTAGCGCGGATCGGCGAGAAATGTGGGATAACGGACCTCGCCGTAGGGGGCACACGCCGCGACAGAGTCCGGAAACTCCGCCGCCCACCGCTGTACGACCAGGTCGGCATCCAGGGCAGACTGTCCGGCCACGACGTTCGCCGGCAGCAGCCTCGTGGCGTCCGCGTTCCATCGACGGTTGTCGCGGGCAGACATGAGATGGCGCTCCAGGGCCTCGAAGTACGCGCTCGCCGCGCCCTGGGGACCCGCTCCCTTTCCCACACCCACGGCGACCAGTGCTCCGTCCCGGAACAGCGTGACGCGCATGGTCGGTGATGCGGCCGGGCCGAGGGCCACCGCCCGCGCCGTGAGGCCGAGCCGCTTGATCTCAGTCGAGGCTGTCGCGAGGGCGTACTCCGCGGGCACGGATCGGAACGGCACCGCGGCCTCCCCGGGACTATTCACCGGCCCGAACTGTGTCAGCGAGTTGCCCTGATGTCAACGGTGGTAGCGAGCCCGTGGGGCAGAGCCAAATGACCACGCTGTCAGCAGGGGCACGGAGCCAGCCTCAGCCACCACATCCGCCGTCACCGCCGACCACCTGGCTGGGGTCGGCGGTCCCACAACACCAGGCCCGTGAGCAGCATCGCAACGCCCACAGCGACCATGCCCAGCCCCACCGCCGTGCGGGCGGCATGACCCCCTGCGGGACCACCGGGATCCAGCCGACCGTCAGCAGCGCCACCGCCCATGCCGTCGCCTTGTTCTCCCGGTACCACTCGGCGTCCCACCTCATCGGAATCACCGTTTCGGGAGGCCTGCTCCGCTGGCCCGTGGCGCCCGCGCCGAGCAGAGCCGGCAGGACGGAGAGTGCGGCCGCTCCGGAAAGTCGAGGCCGTTGGGCAGCACGCCGGTCAACGCGCGTGTTATTTCACGACGACGAAATGGATCGTCACGATTCCCAAGGCCGTCCTGGACTCTACAAGGACGGCAGTATCTTCGTCATCGACGACTTCGTGATGTCCGGCGATTTCCTCACGACGCTGAGGGAGCGCCTTGTCGACTCCGGGTCGGCGGTCGAGCGGATCCGGACGGCGTCGGCCGCGGTGACGCGTGTCGCGCTCAGGAACCACGAGGCTCCCGAGTACTACTGGTGGCTCGCCGACAGTGACGACTTCTATTTCCCGTGGGGCAGGGCCAAGTAGCCGTCAGGGCACCGGGTGACGGCTCGCCGACCCACCACCGGCGGCGAATCGGCAGTTTGAGACGGACGAGCCGCACGGAAGTTCAATTCACCCGTCGTGTGGCTACTCACGCCTTTTTCGCATACGTCTTGTTGAATCACGTGCGACTGCGGCGCTAGCTTTGTCCATGGCGCCGGAAATCGCAAACCGCGATCAACAATCCGGAATTCGACGCCGCGGCGGACGCCCGCCGACAAGGTCCGGGAGTCCCCGTCCGAAAATAGACGTGCAAAGGTGTGTGCGGCATGAATCAACAGCGTCCAGTGCCGGATCCCGGCAGTCCACTATGGACGGCGGCGAACGGCTTCGTGGTACGTCGGGACGAGGGAATCCCCAAGCTGGTCAACGGTGGCAACGAGTCGACCCTGGTCAAGGTCACCGGGGACCAAACCGATGGCAAGCTCAGCCTCATGTCGATGGACGTCGCGCCCGGCTTCGGCAACATCCCGCACGCCCACGGTGCGGAGGACGAGGCGTTCTACATCGAGTCCGGCAAATTCCGGTTCATCAACGGTGCGGGCACCTTCGACGCCGGGCCCGGTGACTTCGTCTACGTTCCGCGCCTCACCCGCCACGCGTTCAAGAACCTGAGCGACGAGCCGGCCCGGCTCATGGTCTTCTACACGCCGGCCGGAGCCGAGCAGTTCTTTCTCGACTTCGCCGACGATCCCGACCCGTCGGGCAATCCGCCTGCGGAATGGACAGCCGAGAGGTTCGCCGCGATGGCGGACGCCCTGGACGCCCACCAGATGATCCTGATGCCCAGCGGCGACGACTGGGCGTGAGCGCGGCGGACCGGCGACCGTTGCGCGACAGGCAGGTCCGCACACCGCGAATGCCGGCGGAGCCGCGTCAGGTCAGGCGGCGTGGTGGATCGGGGTGTCGAGTTCGCTGAGCGGGCGACCTGAACCGCCCCAGGCCCGCGCGGTGATCTCGGCGGCGATCGCCACCGCCGTCTCCTCCGGCGTCCGCGCACCCAGGTCCAGGCCGATCGGCGAGCAGAGCCGGGCCAACGCGCCCTCGCCCACACCCGCCTCGCGCAGCCGGCGCATCCGGTCGTCGTGTGCACGGCGGCTGCCCATCACGCCGATGTAGCGGGCAGGTGTGAGCAGGGCGACCTGGAGCAGCGGCACGTCGAACTTGGGGTCGTGGGTCAGGACGCAGAGCACCGTGCGGTCGTCGATGGTCGTCGACTCCAGGTACTTGTGCGGCCACTGGACGACGAGGTCATCGGCGGCCGGGAAACGCGAGCGGGTGGCGAACACGGGTCGGGCGTCGCAGACCGTCACGTGGTAACCGAGGAAGGTGCCCATCCGGGCCATCGCGGCGGCGAAGTCGATCGCCCCGAAGATGATCATCCGGGGCGGCGGCACGTACGACTGGACGAACACGCTCACGTCGTCGCCGCGCTGTTCGCCCTGCCGTCCAAGGTGAAGCGTGCCGGTGGTGCCGAGGGCGAGCATCCCGGCCGCCTGTCGAGCCGCCGCGTCGTCCAGGTCGGGTGCGCCCAGGCTGCCCGCGATCCGATCGGGCCAGATCACGAGTTGCGCGTTCTCCATCGTCGCGGTGGCGACCGGACGGCCGTCGCGAATCGCTGCCAGCACCTCGTCGGGCTCGGTCAACGCGACGTCCGGCTGCACGAGCACCTGGATGGTGCCGCCGCAGGTCAGACCGACGTCGAACGCGTCGTCGTCGCTGACACCGTAGGTCGCGGTGTGGGCCGTCCCGGTCTCGATGGCGGTGCGGCAGAGGTCGTACACGGCGGCCTCGACGCAGCCGCCCGAGATGCTGCCCAGCGCCTCGCCATCGGCGGAGACCGCCATGGCCGCGCCCGGAGGCCGAGGTGCCGACTGCCATGTCCGGACGACTGTCGCGACGGCGAACGCGACGCCACGAGTGCGCCAGTCCGTCAGCCCGTCGGCGATGTCCCGCATGGCCGCACCATCCGCGAGGGCCTGCGGCACCGTCAACGGCGACCTAAGCAACTGCTTAGGTCGCCGTTGACTTTGACCACCGCCGGCCTCAGATTGCACCGGACTGCGGAGGTACGACATGCAGGTACCGGCACCGTTCGAGTACGAGCGAGCCACCAGTGTGGACCATGCGATCAGCCTGTTGGAGCGTTTGGGCAGCACAGCCCGCCTGATCGCCGGCGGGCACAGCCTGCTGCCGATGATGAAGCTTCGGCTGGCCAACTTCGACTATCTGATCGACATCAACGACCTGCACGGCGAGCTGGGCTACATCGAGTCCGGCCCGGACGAGGTGCGGATCGGCGCGCTCACCCGGCACCGGGAGTTGCTCGACTCTCAGGTGCTGGCGGCGGCGTTCCCCATCTTCGCCGACGCGGAACGGGTGATCGCCGATCCGGTGGTGCGCAACAGGGGCACGCTGGGCGGCTCGCTCTGCCAGGCCGACCCCTCCGAGGACCTCTCGGCGGTCTGCACGACGCTTGACGCGCGGTGCGTGATCCGCGGTCCGGGCGGCGCGGAGCGGGTCGTGTCGATGGAGGAGTTCCATGTCGGGCCGTACGAGACCGCCGTCGCCGACGGCGAGATGCTCGTCGAGGTACGGCTACCGGTGCGGCCGGGCTGCGGCAGCGCGTACGCCAAGGTGGAGCGCAGGGCCGGCGACTGGGCCGTGGTGTCGGCCGGCGCTGCCGTGTGGCTCGACGGCGGCGTGATCGCCGACGCCCGGGTCGGACTCGCGGCGGTCGGTCCCAACACGACGGGAATCCCGGAGATCTCCGCCGCGCTGCGCGGGCAGGAGCCCTCGGAGGCCCTCTACGAGCAGGCCGGGGCGATCGCGGCGCGCAGCTGCGACCCGGTGACCGACCAGCGCGGCAGTGCCGACTACAAGCGGCATCTGGCCGTCGAGCTGACCAGGCGGACCCTGCGCCGGGCCGTGGAACGGGCGAGGAGCTGAGCATGCAGGTCACCATGACCGTCAACGACGTCGAGGTCACCCGGGAGATCGAGGCCCGGCTGCTGCTGGTGCACTTCCTGCGGGACGTGCTGGGTCTGACCGGCACGCACTGGGGCTGCGACACCAGCAACTGCGGCACCTGCGTGGTCTGGCTCGACGGCGAGCCGGTGAAGTCGTGCACCGTGCTCGCGGCGATGGCCGGCGGCCACCAGGTGCGTACCGTCGAGGGTCTCGCCAAGGGCGCCCAGCTCGACCCGGTCCAGGAAGGCTTCATGCAGTGCCACGGCCTGCAGTGCGGCTTCTGCACGCCGGGGATGATGATGACCGCACGGGCGCTGCTCGACCGCAACCCCGACCCGAGCGAGACGGAGATCCGAGAGGCCATCTCGGGTCAGATCTGCAGGTGCACGGGGTACGCCACGATCGTCCGCTCGGTCCGCTGGGCCGCCGTGGCCGAGGCGCAGGCCGCAGCCACTGTCACCGAGACCACCGAATCGACCGAGGCCGGCGAGATCGACAACGCCGGCCAGCCCGCGGAGGCCGTCGCATGACCACCGTGCACGAGCGCGTGGACACGTTCCACGACAACGACCAGAAACCCGTCGGGTACGGCCGGATGCTGCGCAAGGAGGACCCGAGGTTCCTGCGCGGGCGCGGCCGGTACGTCGACGACGTCCAACTGCCCGGCATGCTGCACCTGGCGATCCTCCGGTCGCCGGTGGCACACGCGCGCATCGTCAGCATCGACACGAGTGCCGCCGAGGCGTCGCCCGGGGTGCGCGCTGTGGTGACCGGCGCCGCGCTGGCGCAGCAGAACCTTGCCTGGATGCCCACGCTCTCCAACGACGTGCAGGCGGTCCTCGCCACCGACAAGGTGCGTTTCCAGGGTCAGGAGGTCGCGTTCGTCGTTGCCGACGACCGCTATCTGGCGCGCGACGCGCTGGAGCTGATCGACGTCGAGTACGACATCCTGGAGCCGGTGATCGACGCCCGCCGCGCGTTGGAGCCGGACGCGCCGCTGATCCGGGACGACCTGGAAGGCAAGACGAACAACCACTGCTTCGACTGGGAGACCGGCGACGAGGCGGCCACCGAGGCGGTCTTCGCCCGCGCCGACGTCGTGGTCAGCCAGGACCTCGTCTACCCCCGGGTGCACCCGGCGCCGATGGAGACGTGCGGTGCGGTCGCCGACTACGACGCCGTCGAGGGCAAGCTGCGGCTGTGGTCGACCACCCAGGCGCCGCACGCGCACCGCACCCTCTACGCCATCGTGGCTGGCCTGCCCGAACACAAGATCCAGGTGATCGCGCCGGACATCGGCGGCGGGTTCGGCAACAAGGTGCCGATCTACCCCGGGTACGTCTGCGCGATCGTCGCCTCGATCGTCACCGGCAAGCCGGTGAAGTGGATGGAGGACCGGTCGGAGAATCTCATCAGCACCGGCTTCGCCCGCGACTACATCATGCGCGGCGAGATCGCGGCGACCCGCGACGGCCGGATCCTCGGCATCCGCACCAATGTGCTTGCCGACCACGGCGCGTTCAACGGCACCGCGGCGCCCGTGAAGTACCCGGCCGGCTTCTTCGGGGTGTTCACCGGCAGCTACGACATCGAGGCCGCGTACTGCAAGATGACAGCGGTCTTCACCAACAAGGCGCCCGGCGGCGTCGCGTACGCCTGCTCGTTCCGGATCACCGAGGCCGTCTACCTTGTCGAGCGGATCGTCGACTGCCTCGCCGACGAGCTGGGCATGGACCCGGCCGAGCTGCGGTTGAAGAACTTCATCCAGCCGGAGCAGTTCCCGTACACGACGAAGACCGGCTGGGTGTACGACTCGGGCAACTACGAGCCGACGATGCGGCTGGCGATGGACATGGCCGGCTACGACGAGTTGCGCCGCGAGCAGGCGGAAAAGCGCGCCCGCGGCGAGCTGATGGGCATCGGCATCGCGTTCTTCACCGAGGCCGTCGGCGCCGGGCCGCGCAAGAACATGGACATTCTCGGACTGGGCATGGCCGACGGCTGCGAGCTGCGCGTCCACCCGACCGGAAAGGCCGTGGTACGCCTCAGCGTGCAGTCGCAGGGTCAGGGGCACGAGACGACGTTCGCGCAGATCATCGCCGAGGAGATCGGGATTCCGCCGGCCGACATCGAGGTGCTGCACGGCGACACCGACAACACCCCGTTCGGCCTCGGCACGTACGGCAGCCGCTCCACGCCCGTGTCGGGTGCGGCGGCGGCCCTGGTGGCCCGCAAGGTCCGCGACAAGGCCCGGATCATCGCCTCCGCGATGCTTGAGGTCTCGGTGGCGGACCTGGAGTGGGACAAGGGGTCGTTCCACGTCGCCGGTGACCCGGGCAGGTCCGTCACGATCCAGGACATCGCCATGCGCGCGCACGGCGCTGGTGACCTGCCCGAGGGCATCGAGGGCGGGCTGGAGGCGCAGATCTGCTACAACCCGTCGAACCTGACCTACCCGCACGGCGCGTACATCTGCGTGGTGGACATCGACCCGGGCACCGCGCAGGTGACGGTGCGACGGTTCATCGCTGTCGACGACTGCGGCACCCGGATCAACCCGATGATCATCGAGGGGCAGGTGCACGGCGGGCTCACCGACGGCGTCGGCATGGCCCTCATGGAGATGATCGCGTTCGACGAGGACGGCAACTGTCTCGGCGCATCCCTGATGGACTACCTGATCCCGACGTCGCTGGAAGTGCCCGACTGGGAGACCGGCTTCACCGTCACCCCGTCGCCCCATCACCCGATCGGCGCGAAGGGCGTGGGCGAGTCGGCAACTGTCGGTTCGCCGCCGGCGATCGTCAACGCCGTCATCGACGCCTTGAAGCCCTTCGGCGTACGCCACGCCGACATGCCGCTGACGCCGTCGCGGGTCTGGGACGCGATGCGCGGCCAGGCCCGGCCGCCGATCTGAGAGGGCCGACGATGACCACCATCGCGGAGCGGGCCCAGGAGTTGACAGTCACTCGGGAGCCGTTCGTGCACGCCACAGTGGTCCGCGCGCAGGAGCCGACGTCGGCCCGGCCGGGCGACGCCGCGGTGATCCGCTCGGACGGTTCGATCGAGGGCTTCGTGGGTGGGGTGTGCGCCGAGGGTTCGGTGCGGGCGGCTGCCCTGGACGCCCTGCGCGACGGCACCGCCGTGCTGCTGCGGGTGCTGCCGGAGGAATCGGCGCCGTTTCCCGAGGCGCCGGGGGCGCGGGTGGTGGTCAACCCGTGCCACTCCGGCGGCGCGATCGAGATCTTCCTCCAGCCGAGGCTGCCCGCGCCGGCGCTGCGCGTTGTCGGTGCCACACCGATCAGTGACGCGGTGGCGACCCTCGCCCGGTTCCTCGACTTCGACGTCGTGACCTCCGAGGACTACGCCGGCTGCACGGCGGTCGTGGTGGCCGGGCTGGGCAGGGGCGAGCAGGACGCCATCCGGGCGGCCCTCGACGCGGGCGTGGGGTTCGTGGCGCTTGTCGCCAGCCACAAGCGCGGCGCGGCCGTGCTCGACGAGCTGGAGTTGAGCGACGCCGAACGCGCCCTCGTCCACTCGCCCGCCGGCCTCGACATCGGCGCGCACACGCCGCAGGAGATCGCGCTGTCCATCCTGTCCGAGGTGGTCCGTGCCATCCGGGTGGACGGCCTGCGCCCGGCCGCGGGCGCGGTCGTCACCAGGCCCGAGCAGTCCGTCGACCCGGTGTGCGGGATGACAGTTCTGATCGGGCCGGACACCCCGCACGCCCGGGTCGACGGTCAGGACGTCTGGTTCTGCTGCGCCGGCTGCCTCGCGACCTACACGGCGGCGTAACCCGTGTTCCTGACCGGCCTGGTGCTCGCCGCGGGGGCATCGGTGCGGCTCGGCGAGGCGAAGCAACTGCTGCCGTACCGGGGGCGGACACTGCTCGACGCCACCCTCGACCTGGCTCGCTCGTGCGGCTTCGACCAGTTGCTCGTCACCCTCGGCGGCGCGGCGGGCGAGGTGCGCGACCGGGTCGACCTCACCGGCTGCCAGGTCGTCGAGAACCCGGAGTTCAGCAGCGGTTGCGGGTCCTCGGTCAGCACCGCCGCACGGGCTGTGGACCCGCGCGCCGACGCGCTCGTGCTGCTCCTCGGCGACCAGCCCGGCGTCCGCGCCGCCGACGTCCGCCGGGTCGCCACGGCCGCCACCCCGCTTGCCGTCTGCCGGTACGTCGACGGGTTGGGCCATCCGTTCCGCTTCGCCCGCGAGGTCATTCCCGAGCTGTACGACCTGCACGGCGACAAGGCCGTGTGGAAGCTACTGCACTCCGGCCGCCACCCGGTGACCGAGGTGCCCGTCGACGGGCCGGTGCCGATCGACGTGGACACCCGCGCGGACTACGAGCGCCTGCTGGCGGGCGAGGCATGAAGGACGCGCTGACCGTCCGGCACCGCCTCGACGCCGTCGACTACCTGGTCGACGACGGCATGGCGATGGCCCTCTTCCTGGCGTTGCGGCTCGGTCGGCCGCTGCTGCTGGAGGGCGAGCCGGGCGTCGGCAAGACCGCCGCCGCGAAGGCGCTGGCCAGGGCGTTGGAGACGCCGCTGATCCGGTTGCAGTGCTACGAGGGGCTGACCGCCGGTGAGGCGCTCTACGAGTGGAACTACCAGCGACAACTGCTGGCGATCCGGCTCGCCGAGGCACAGCACGCCCGACTCACCGACGCGGACCTGTTCAGCGCCGAATACCTCCAGGAACGGCCGATCCTGCGGGCCTTACGCCACCGGGGGCCGGTCCCTCCGGTGCTGCTGATCGACGAGATCGACCGCGCCGACGACGAGTTCGAGGCGCTGCTGTTCGAGTTCCTCGGCGAGGCCGGCATCACCATCCCCGAACTCGGTACGTTCACCGCCCGCACGCCGCCGGTCGTGGTGCTCACCTCCAACCGGAGCCGCGAGCTGCACGACGCGCTGCGCCGCCGCTGCCTCTACCACTGGATCGAATTCCCCGAACCGGCCCGCGCCGTGGAGATCGTCCGCCGGGCGGTGCCGGGTGCCACCGAACCGCTGATCCGTGCGGCCGTCCAGTTCGTCGGCGACGTACGCGGCCGGGAGTTGGAGAAGGCGCCCGGGATGGCCGAGGCCATCGACTGGGTGGCCGCGCTGTCCGTGCTCGGTGCCGCCGACCTGGCCGCCGACGACGTCGCGCACACCATCGGCACCATCGCCAAGACCCCCGACGACCGCGCAGTGGTCGCCGCCGCGCTCGGCGCCTACCAGGAGAGCCAACCATGAAGATCACCAACGAGTTCACTGTCGCCGTTCCGATCGACAGGGCGTGGGCGGTGCTCACCGACCTGGCGGGGATCGCGCCCTGCCTGCCGGGCGCACAGTTGACAGGCGTCGACGGTGAGGTCTACCGGGGCAAGGTGAAGGTCAAGGTAGGGCCTGTCATCTCGGAGTTCGCGGGCACCGCGCAGTTCGTCGAGAAGGACGACGCCGCGTACCGCGGGGTGATCGACGCCAAGGGCCGCGACGCCCGGTCGACCGGGAACGCGTCCGCGCTTGTCACCGCCCGACTCCGGCCCGACGGCGACCGTACGCTGGTGAGCGTCGACACCGACCTGAAGATCTCGGGGAAGCTGGCCCAGTTCGGCAGCGGCATGATCAAGGAGGTGTCGGGCAAACTGCTGGCCCAGTTCGTCGCCAACCTGGAGGCGAAGCTGGCAGCCGAGCAGACGACGCCGACCGCCGTAGCGGCACCGGCAGCCGCGGACGAGCCGACCGTCTCAGCGCCGCAGACCGTCTCAGCTCCGCCGACCGTCGCTGAAGTGCGGGGCGCCGGAGGCGACGCCGCGGCCGTACCGGCGGCGCGAAGCGGGGACGATCCCGCCGCGTCCGCCCCCATCGCGCCGGAGGCACCCGAACTGTCCCCGGCCGCGTCCGCCACTGCGGTCGACACCACCCCCGCCACGGCCGCCGTCGCGCCCTCCCCGATCGACCCGTCCCCGATCGCGCCGTCGCCGATCGAGCCGACAGCGATCACCGCGTCCCCGATCACCGAGGCTCCCGCCGAGCCGTCGCCGCTCGCCGACCCGTCGGCCGGCGAGCCGTCCCCCGCCGACCCGTCGACGGACGAGCGGGCCGTCATGGGGCACCCCACCCCCGGGCCGGCACAGGGCAGGCCGTCGGCCGTCGACGGGCGCACCGCGCCGGCTGCCGAACCGGAGGCGCTCGACCTGCTCAGCCTCGCGGGCGGATCGATCACCAAGCGACTCGTACCCGCTGTCGTCGGTCTCGTCGCGGTCGGCGCGGTGATCGCCTGGCTCGTCGCGCGGCGGTGAGCCCCGGCCTGCTGCGCGGGGTCGACCGCGCGGCGTTCGCCGTAGCGTTCGCGGGCCGGCTGCGGCACGCCGGCGTTGCGGCAGGACTCACCGAGGTCGACGACTTCGTCCGGGCTCTCGATGCCAGCCCGCCCGGGGACATGTCCACGCTCTACTGGACCGCCCGGGTCAGCCTGGTCCGGCGGCACGCGGACCTGACAGCATTCGACAGCGTCTTCGCGGCGGTCTTCGAGGACGCTCCGCCGCTGCCACCACCGGACCGGTCCGCGACGCCTGCGGGAGACCGCGACGACGTCCACGTGCCGGTGCCGACGAGCACCGCCGACGACGGGCCTGGCGGTGGCCTGCCGTGGGCGACGCTGCCGCCCGCCGTCGCCGACGCGCCGGAGTCGGACAGCGCGCTGCGGCTGCCCGAGCGGCGACCCAGCGCCCTCGCCGGGCTCGCCGAGAGGCCGTTCGACGACTTGAACGCCGCACAGGTCACGATGCTCGGTGAGGCGCTGCGTGAAGCCATCGTCGGCTGGCCGACCCGGCGCACGAGACGGCACGCCGTCAGCGCGGCAGGGGGGCGCATCGCGCTACGGGCCACCATCAACAGGGCTCGCCGGACCGGGTGGGAGCCCGTCGAGGTCGTCCGCGAACGGGCGGTACGGCGACCCCGTCGGGTCGTGCTGCTCTGCGACGTCAGTGAGTCGATGCGGGCGCAGGCCACCGCGTACCTGCATCTGATGCGGGCTTTCGCGGTGGTCGCCGAGGCGGAGGTGTTCGCGTTCGCGACGACGCTGACCCGGCTCACTGTGGTGCTGCGGCACAGCTCGGCGGCCGAGGCGGTCGCGCAGGCAAGCGTGGCCGTGACCGACCGGTACGGCGGCACCCGCATCGCCACGAACCTGCGCGCCCTGCTCACCAGCCAGCGGGCGGACGTCGTTCGCGGGGCCGTTGTGGTGATCGGCTCGGACGGCTGGGACAGCGACCCGCCCGACGAACTCGCCGCCGTGATGGCCCGGCTGCGCCGCCGCGCGTACCGGATCGTCTGGTTGAATCCCCGGGCCGGCGCGCCCGGGTTCGCTCCCCGGACGGCGGGCATGGCCGCGGCGCTGCCCTACTGCGATCGGATGCTGCCGGCCGGTACGTTCCAGGATTTGCTCGTCGTCGCCCGTCAGCTCCAGAGTGTCACGTGCACCGACGGCTTGAAGTGGCCCACGCTGACACCCGCGCCGCGCATCATCGCCTGAATCGCCCGGGGTGTCGACGAGAACCGCGACAGTTCGGCGGCGGCCGACATCGGACCGGGGCTGGTGAGCACCTGCGAATACCAGACCGCCTCGACCGTCGCGTGTGTCCCCATCACCAGGTTGAGCTGACCGTCGCGCACGTCGGGCGCGACGGTGAAAGCGAGCGCCGGTGCGACGCCCCTGCCCCGTTTGGCCTCCCCCAGCGCCGCAGCGTGACTCTGGAAGATCTGCTGCCGGTCGTCGGGCACAGCCAGCCGACGCAGCAGCGCCGGAACCGCGCCCAGGTCGGTGGCAGCCGACGGGCCGAGCAGCCAGGTCTGCTCCCGCAACTGCCCCGGGGACGCCGATACACCGGCCAGCGGATGGTCCGGGCCGACGACAAGCACCAGCCGGTAGTTCATCACCGGCCGGCAGGTGATGGCGTCGTCGACGACAAGCGGCCGTGGCCCGACAGCGATGTCCACGGCCCGGGTCAGCAACAGTGACTCGAATGTGCCCGGGTCGCGCACACTCAACTCGACGTCGAGGTCGGCGGCCCGCTTCGCGAACAACTCGATGAGCCCCGGCGCGGCGAACTCGGCGAACAGGTTGGACGCCGCCACCCGCAACAGCCGACGGCCGCGCTTCGCGGCGCTCACCTCGAGCATCGTGCGGTCCTGAAGGCCCAGCAGCTCCGCCGCGCGGCTGGCCAGCCGGAGCCCGCCCGGCGTGAACGCCAGCCCCGCCGCCGTCTTGGTGAACAGCTTGTCGCCAAACTCCTTGCGCAACTGCGCGACGTGCAGGGAGACGGCCGACTCGGAGACCTCCAACTCGGCGGCGGCCTGCTTGACGGACCCCAGCCGGACCACGGCGACGTACGCGCGCAGCTGCGTCGGGGTCATCGCCGCACCCACCTCCCCGCCATGCGTGGTTCGGCTCTCCGTCGAGACGAACCACGATCATGCCCGCTGAGGCGTCCCACCGCCACCCTGCGTCACCGGGCCGTCGTAACGTTCGGGCCTGGTGGCAGGGTGACACCGGCAGCGGCGGTTGGAGGTCACTACGCCGAGCCGCCGGTGTTCCGGATCATCTGTCGGAGCACCTTGAGGGTCGTTACGTAGTCCGCGTCATCGATGCCCTCGTGGATGCGGGCCCGGACGGCCGGCGCGTGCAGCGCGAGAGTGACGCGAGCCTCTTCCCCCGCTTCGGTGATCCGCAGCCTTCCCTCGTCGTCACGGACCAGCCACCCGCGCTCCAGCAGAACCTCCGCTTCGGCGTCCAGATCGTCTTCGGCCCGGAGATACGAGCTCATCGCCTGGCGGAGTTCGGCGATGGTCATCCCGCCGCCCTGCGGCAGAAGGTCGTTCGCGGAGAGGTTGCGCAGCAGCCAGAACTGGGGCTGCGTGAAGCCGTGCTCGGCGTGCCGGGCACGGGTGAAGGCGATGAGAGCTTCGTAGGCGACGCCTGTCCAGTAGGCGGCAGGTTGGCGCGCGAGCTCGACGTCGGACAACTGCTGCATCGTCATGAGATGCGCCTCCCGCGGTGATCGGTCACGACGAACGTAGAACCTCAACCAGGGTTCAGCTCAAGCGCATGGCAGCGGGGTGCGGCCCCGGAGCGGGTGGGGGCACTATCGTTCTGGCGTGCACATTCGTTTCGACGTCCCAGCCGATCCCGCGTACCCGGGCCGCGTGGCCGCCGCGCTGAGCGGTGTCCGGCTGCGCCGGTTCAGCTATATCGGCGCAGTGCTGGTGGCGGTCGGGGTGATCGCTTTCGTCGTCTCGCGGGGCTTCGCCGGGGGCGACCGGTTCTCGTCGCTGTACCTGACGCTTGTCGTGGCTGGCGTGCTGTCGATGCTGTACGCGCCGTGGGTGCGCTGGCGCGCCCGACGCCGCTCCGGTCGCTACGCCGTCGAGGGCGCCTACGACATCACCGACGACAACATCATGATGCGCAGCGGCTCGGAGTCCGGCGGCATCGCCTGGGACGGGGTCACCGAGGTGACGGACACCCCGGAGTTCTGGATCGTGTACGTCGACAGGATGCCGGCGACGGTGATCCCCCGCCGTCTGATGACCGCCGATGACGACGAGACGTTGCGGGCCTTCATGACCGACCGTGGGCTGCTCCAGCCCCGCTGAGACGCTGAGCGGCTTCAGCGAGGGGTACGACGTCGACGAAGCGCCCAGACGCCCCCGACGATCGCCACCGCTGTCGGAACGAGGCAGCAGAGGGACAGGAGGACCAGATGCCACGGCTTGATTGCTCCCATGGCGGAGAGAGTAGGCGTCCCCGCCAATCGCGGCTGACCCGGCAGGGCGAGGCTCAGGGGTTCGCGGGCGCTCCGAATGGGCTTGCCGGCGCGGATGCGCCGGTCTAACGTCGTGGGGCACCTCCCGGTGCGCAGGCAACGGCTACTTCCTCTCTCAAAGGGGAGACGTGGGTTCGAATCCCACCGCCACTTCGGGTGGTGTCGACCAGCGGCCCAGGTCACCTTGGCCCGCAAGGGCCGGTCGCCGTCGCCGCTTCGATCTCGGGAGGCGCGCTCACGCCGCACGGCCGGTGCGACGGACACGGCTACTTCTGGTAAAGGCCCGGTAAGGGCCCGCGGTTCGAACCCGCAAAACCGTGTCCACACTTGATCTCGGACGTGCGGTGTGACCACTTTTGTCAATCACAAGATCGCAAACTCCGTTGCCCGGCTGCCGCCGCCACGGCTACGGTCGTGACCGCACCTCCCGGTGCGCAACAACTGTCACCTCCGGAGGGTTTCAGGCCCCGACGAAGCAGTGACAGACCTCGATTTCGGGGAGCGCGACCACGCCACACACCCGGTGCGCAGGCAACGGTTACTTCGGATCCGCAGATGGGGGTTCGACTCCCCCGACACCTTCTGGTGGATGGTTCAACGGACAGAACGGCGGACTTGTCCGTGGCCGACTCTGATCTCGGGTGTGTGGTGCGGTGGCGCTCCCCGGCCGACTGACGTGGGGGACGTCATGGCCAAGTTCAACCTCAAACCGCGCCGCCTCCGGTCGGTGACCGCCGAGGGTGCGCCCGCGTTCACCCGTGAGCCGCGCCTCGAACTGTTCCTACTCGGTGTGTCGAACATGGTCGGCGAGGACACCTTCTACGAGGGCGCCACTGATCGGGACGCCCGTTTCCGGAACCTCGTCGCCACCGTCGCCGTCGCCGATGTCGACTGGTTCGCCCGCTTCGTACCGTGGCTGCGGACCGGCGCGATGATGCGCTCGGCGTCCGTGGTGGCGGCCCTGGAGGGCGCCCGGGCCCAGGTCGCCGCAGGTGTGCCGGGTTCGCGGGCGGTCGTGGACGCCGCGTTGCAGCGTGCGGACGAGCCGGGCGAGGCTCTGGCGTACTGGCTGGCCCGCCACGGCCGGACCCTGTCCAAGCCGGTGAAGCGGGGCATCGCCGACGCGGCGGTGCGGCTGTACACCGAGCGGAGCCTGCTCAAGTACGACTCCGTCGGAAACCCGGTGCGGTTCGGCGACGTCATCGACCTGACCCACCCCACGGCGAGGGACGAGCGGCAGGGCGACCTGTTCCGGCACGCGCTGGACCGCCGGCACGGGCGGGACAATCCGCTGCCGGCGTCGCTCGGGATGCTGGCGGCGCGGCACGCGCTCATGGCGCTGCCTGTCGAGCAGCGCAGGGAGGTCACCGATCCGACGGTGCTGGGCGCGGCCGGTATGACGTGGGAAGCCCTGGCCGGGTGGCGACAGAGCGCGCTGGACGACGCGGCGTGGGAGTCGATCATCCCGAACATGGGCTACCTGGCGCTGCTGCGAAACCTGCGCAACTTCGACCAGGCCGGCGTCAGTGACGCTGTCGCGCAGACGGTGGCGGCCAGGCTCGCCGACCCGGGCCAGGTCGCCGGCTCACGGGTGCTGCCGATGCGTTTCCTGTCGGCGTTCAACGCCGCGCCGAGCCTGCGGTGGGCGTACCCGCTGGAGACCGCGTTGCAGCACGCCCTGGTGAACGTGCCGGCCCTGGACGGACGGACCCTGATCCTCATCGACACGTCCGGTTCGATGCAGAGTCCGTTCAGCAAGGACGGCACGCTGCGCTTCTGGGACGCCGCCACGGTGTTCGGCCTCGCGTTGGCCGCACGGGCGCAGGCTGCCACTGTGGTGTCGTTCTCCAATGCCAGCCGGGTGTTCCCGTCGGTGGCGGGTGAGTCGGTGCTGGCGGCGGTGCGCCGGTTCAAGGACGACGGCTACTTCCTCGGCATGGGGACGGAGACCGAGAATGCGGTACGGGAGCACTACGACCGGCATGACCGGGTGGTCATCCTCACCGACGAGCAGGCTCACTGGCACGGCAGGGCGGACGTCGCGGCGGCGGTGCCCGCACAGGTGCCCGTGTACACGTGGAACCTGGCCGGATACCGGGCCGGGCACACGCCGACCGTCGACAACCGGCACACCTTCGGAGGCCTGTCCGACGCCGCGTTCGCGATGATCCCGCTCATCGAGGCCGGGTCCCGCGACCAGTGGCCCTTCTGACCGGCGGGGTGCCGATACCTCGCCGGTCAGGCCGCCGGTCACGGCCTCCGGTCGTCGGGCATCAGGTCGCCTCGGGCCGCCACCACGGTTCGAGCAGGACCGGGTCGGCGACGTAGCTGCTGACCTGCGTACGCTCCGGCTCGGTCAACGTGAGCTCGCGCAGCCGGGCTCCCCATTCGGGCACCCGATCGGTCTTGCCCAGCGCGACTGACAGTTCGATCAGCCCGGCGAGCGCCTTCGCCTGTTCGACCACCGGCGCGTCCTCGGCCCGCCGTCGCATCCCCGAGTCCAGCGCCCGGTAGGCCGCCCGGTCGTCCATCTTGAACTCGCGCAGGATCCGCGCGTTGTCGAGCACTCGGGTCAGCCCTTGCAACTCCTTCGACCCGCCGTACTCCAGATCCTGCGGCTCGTCGCGCTGGATGAAGACGATGGAGTTTCCCGACGGGTCGAAGATGGTGAACCGCGACGCGCCGGCACGGTAGCGGGTCATCCGGGGCAGGCCCTTGACCAGCACCTTGCCGTACGTGCGACGCATCGCCTCGGTGAACGCCGCGTGGTACGGCGCGACCTCGTCCACCATCACGAGGCAGCCGCCGGTGGTCTCCTTCGTCGGGTCCAGGTCCTTCGGCGCGGAGCCGTAGTGCAGTTGGAACCCACTCCAGGCGAAGGCCAGGTACACGTACGGTCTGGTCTGCTCGTAGGTCACGTCGAAGCCGAGCGCGCGCCAGAACGCCAGTGTCGCCTCCGGTGACACGCAGTGCAGCAGCGGCACTGTGGTCTCGTTGGGCTGGACGCGTTCCTCGATGGTCGTCATGCCACTTCCGATCCCGTAGACAGGCCGGCCATTGTGCCAGCGCCGACGAGGCGTCGCGCGCCTTTCGTCTCCTACCTAGGGAGGAGGCGGCGCTCCGACCGCCGGCCGCAGGCGGGGCTCCCGGTCGGACGCGGGCGACCAGCCCAGCCAGAAGCATCTACAGGCATGAGATTCGAACTTCGTCGGGCGGCGCACTGGCACCGCCCACTCATGCTCCTCGTCGCCTCGATGGCGGCGCTCGCCGTCGTCTGCGCGGTCGGCATCGTCGTCGACTCGCGGGTCCTCACCGGCTCGCCGATCTGGCTCAAGCCGTTCAAGTTCGCGGTGTCGTTCGTGCTGTACGGGACGACGCTTGCCTGGATGCTCTCCCTGCTGCCGCGCCGGATCCGGGTCGCGGAGCGGGCGGCAACGGTCATCGTCGCGATGGCGGTGATCGAGACAGCGCTGATCGTCGTGCAGGTGGCACGGGGTACGACGAGCCACTTCAACGGCACCACCCCATTGAACGGGATCATCTTCGCGGCGATGGGCGCGTCGATCATGGTGCTGTTCGTCGCGCACGTCATCATCGGGATCGTGGTGCTGATACGACGGATTCCGGACCGGGTCGCCGCGACTGCCATCAGTTGGGGGCTCGGCCTGTCGCTGCTGGGCATGCTGGTGGCGGTGCCGATGACGCTATCCGTCCAGGACCCGGGGATCGAGGGGATCAGCGGCGCGCACAGCGTGGGCGTGCCCGACGGCGGTGCGGGCCTGCCGCTGGTCGGCTGGAGCACCACCGGGGGCGACCTGCGGATCGGGCACTTCGTGGGCCTGCACGCCCTGCAGGCGCTGCCGATCCTGGCCATCCTGCTGAGCCGGTTCCTCGGCAGGCGGCTGGACGAACGGACCCGTGCCCGGCTGCTGGTCGTCGCGGGCGCGGCGTACGGCGTACTCACGTTGCTGTTGACCTGGCAGGCCCTGCGCGGGCAGCCGCTGCTGCGCCCGGACGCCCTCACGCTGGCCGCCGTGGCCGCCCTGGTGGTCGCGACCGCTACCGCCGCCGGCCGGGTGCTGGCGCGCGGACGCCGCACGGAATTGACGTTGGCCGCATGACCGCGACGCTGTTCACAGTGACGTTCGCGGTGGCCGCGCCGTTCTGGGCGCTGATGATCGTGCTGCCGCGCTGGTCGTGGACCGCCCGGATCATCGGCTCGCCGCTGATCGTGCTGCCGGTCGTGGTGATCTACGGGCTGCTGGTGATCCCGGCGCTCGGGGAGGTGCTGCCGGCCGTGGCCGCACCGACAGTGGACGGGATACGCGACCTGCTGGGCACCAACGACGGCGCGGCGGCGGCCTGGGCACACATGATCGCGTTCGATCTGTTCGTGGGTCGCTGGGCGTGGCTGGACAGCCGGGAACGGGGGGTGCCGGCGCTGGTCATGGCTCCGGTGCTGGTGCTGACCATCCTGCTCGGGCCGCTCGGCCTGGCCGCCTACCTGGGCGTGCGGACCCGCTGGCCGGACCCTCGTGCCGCCGCACCACAGCACCTAGGCTGATCCGGTGACGTGGGAGCGGCGACTGTTCGACGCGCGGGACACGCTCGTGCGGATGGTGCTGCTCAACCTCAGCGGGGTGGGCTACCTGGTCTTCGGCACGCAGGCCGGTCACCCGCCGACGAGGACACAGTGGATCCTCGCGGTGGCCGCGTTCACGGTCGGCCTGCTGCTGCACCGTCGGCCGGTGCTCAACCTGGCGGCGCAGGCCGCGCTGCTGGCGGTCGCCATCTGCCTGGTCGACGACATCATGATCAACCAGGTGGGCGCGAGTTGGGCGCTGCTCGAGGTCACCATGCGGGCACGCCGATCCCGCACCATCTGGTTGGCCGCCGTGGCGCTGGCCGCTGTCGACCTGACCGACTCGATCGGCGACCCGTTCGACAGAGTGGCCTCCGGCGTCGTCGGGCTGGCCCTGGAGGTCGGCGTGCCGGTGCTCCTCGGGCTTGTCATCCGCACCAACAGGGAGCTCAGCCGGCAGGCGGTGGAGCGGGCGGCGGAGGAGCAGCGCCGGCACGAGTCGGAGAGCCGGGCGGCGCGCGCCGACGAGCGCAGCGCCATCGCCCGCGAACTGCACGACGTCGTCGCGCACCACGTGGCGTCGATGGTGCTGCGCGTCGGCGTGGCCCGGCACGTGCTCACCGACCTGGACCCCCGGGTGGAGGAGGTGTTCGACGACGTGCACGGCACGGGCACCGCGGCCCTGTCGGAGCTGCGCCGGCTGGTCGCGGTGCTGCGCGATCCCGACGGGGTACGCGGTGACGCGGCGCTTACCGCTATCGACCCGTCGGCGCTCCCGGCGGCGCTCGGCGCGACAGTGGACCGGGCCCGTCGGGCGGGCATCACCGTGCAGGCCGACATCGACCCTGCCGTCGGCGCGCTCGACGCGGTGCGGGGCCTGGCGGTGCTGCGGCTGACCCAGGAGGCGCTCACCAACGTGGCCCGCCACGCTGGCCCGGCCGCGCTGGCCCACCTGACGGTCGCCGTCCGGGACGGCACAGTGCACTGGGAGGTCACCGACGACGGCCACGGCGGCGGGCGCGGGCTGGTGCCGGCCAGCGGTGAGCGCGGCGGCCGGCCGCCGGTGGTGCCTGGCGGCGGCGGGCACGGCATCACCGGCATGCGGGAGCGCGTCGACGTCCTCGGTGGCCGTCTTGAGGTGGGGGCCACCGAAACGGGGTGGCGGGTACGCGCCGTCCTCCCGCACCTGGCCGACGCATCCGGCGCCCTGACGCTTGCCGGATCGGTGCCCCGGGACCGCGCGACGCCGCACGGGTCGCCCACTCCAGAGCCCTCGCCAGAGCCTTCGTCAGAGCGGGAGCCGGCATGATCCGTGTCCTGCTCGTCGACGACCAGCACCTCATCCGTGCGGGCCTGCGCATGCTGTGCGAGGCGCAGCCCGACATCGAGGTGGTCGGCGAGGCCGACAACGGCCGGGACGCGGTAGCCCTCGCCGCGCGGCTCGTCCCCGACGTCGTCGTCATGGACCTGCGCATGCCGGGCGTCGACGGGATCACCGCTACCACCCGCATCCTCGCCGAACGACCCGCCGCCCGCGTACTGGTGCTGACCACGTTCGGCGACGACGACCACCTCTACCCCGCCCTCACGGCCGGCGCCTGCGGGTTCCTGCTCAAGGACGCACCTCCGACCGAGCTGCTGGACGGCATCCGCCGCGCCGCCACGGGTGACAGCCCGTTCAGCCCGGAGGTGCTGCAACGCCTCGTCCAGCGCGCCGTGCACGCCCGCGTCGGGACGCCGCGACCGGTGCACGGTCTGACCGCCCGCGAGCAGGACGTCCTCGCCCTGGTCGCCGAGGGCCTCACCAACGCCGAGATCGCCGAACGGCTGCACATCGGCGTCACCACGGTCAAGACTCACATCACGAGCCTCATGACCAAGACCGACAGCCCCAATCGGGTACGCCTGGCACTGTTCGCCAGCGGCCGCTGAGGCTCGGCGGCCGACGGATCGCCACGGACGAATGACATGCGTCTCGTGGCGACGACGCCACGCTCCGGGCGTACGGGCGGCGGATTACCGTGGCTGTCGCGTCACGTTGCTCGTCGCCACCGCGCGGGCGGCGGGCGGCGTCCACGAGAGGCGGGGCCTGGGCAGTGACGTCCGAAGGGCGGAGTGACAGTGACGTCCGAGCGGCGGGATCGGCAGTGACGTCGGAGCCGGTCCTCCGAGGTGTCCCGGACGCGGCGACGGCTGGAACGGACGTGCTGGTCACAGTGCGCGGGGGCACGCTGCGCGGCCAGCGAGCGGACGGGCTCACGGTCCTGCGGGGCGTCCGGTACGCCACCGCCGACCGTTTCGCGGCACCCGTGCCGGAGCGGCAGTGGTCGGGGGTCCGTGACGCGCGGGAACACGGTGCCGTGAGCCCTCAACCTCCGGCCCGGGCCACGACAGCCGGCGGCTGGTGCGAGGTGGGCGTGCAGTCGGAGGACTGCCTGAACCTGACCGTCGTCACCCCGGCGGCCGACCGCGCCGCGCGGCCGGTGCTTGTCTGGCTGCACGGTGGCTCGTACCGTTCCGGCGCGGGCTCCTGGGACCGCTACCGCACCGACCGGCTCGCCCGCGAGGGCGACGTGGTCGTGGTGAGCGTCAACTATCGGCTCGGGGCGCTCGGCTACCTGCGGGCGCCGGGCATCTCCCCCGGCAACCTGGGTCTGCTGGACCAGATCGAGGCGCTGCGCTGGGTCCGCGACAACGCGGCCGACCTGGGCGGCGACCCGGAGAACGTGACACTTGTGGGGCAGTCGTCGGGCGCCCACTCGGTCGCCTGCCTGCTCGGGGTGGCGCAGGCCCGACAGCTGTTCCGTCGGGCGGTGTTGCAGAGTCCACCGCTGGGTATCGGGCTGGCCGGCGAGCGCGCGGCCGGCCGGGTCGCCGACCGCTTCCTGGCCCGGCTCGGACGCGACCCACGGGAGGCGCCTCTCGCGGAGATCGTCGCCGCGCAGCAGCTGGCCGAGCGGGACGTGGCCGCGCGCAGCGGATTCGGGCTCGCCCCGGCGTACCAGCCGGTGGCCGGTGTGTCTCCCCTGCCGGACGTGCCGGGTTGGCGGGCCGCCTGGCGCGCGGGCGCTCCCGGCCTTGAGGTGGTGCTCGGCACCACCCACCGCGAGATCGCCTACTTCCTCGCCGGCGGCCCGCTCTCCCGGCACCTGCCGCTTGTGGGCAGGGCCGTGGAGAACGCTGCCATCCGGTTCGCGACCCGCTCGGTCTTCACCCGGCCCACCCTGCGGTTCGGCAGGCAGTTGGCGCAGGCGGGCGCGCGGGTCTTCGCGTACCGCATCGACGGGCCCACCCCGACCTCGCCGTACTACGCCTGCCACTGCAGCGACCTTCCGCTGCTCTTCGGCGACGAGGCCGACTGGGCGCAGGCGCCGATGCTCGCCGGGCAGACCTGGGCCGAGGTGGCCGCACGTGGTGGCCCACTGCGCGCGGCCTGGCTGGCGTTCGCCGCCGGCGGCGCGCAGGCGTTGACAGCGCGGGGTTGGCCGCAGTACGAGGGGCGGGCCGGGCGTATCCAGCGCTTCGGGTAACGCCGAGCCCTCTAGCGACCGCAGGCGTACCCCTGCATGCCTCGCGGGTTCGCGCCGGCCGCGAGCACACCGGTGGCCGGGTCGCGGCTCACCGCGCAGAGACGACCGAGGCTCCACGCGTCGGAGACCCGCACCTCGTGCCCGTACGCCCGCAGCGCCGCCACCGTCGCGTCGTCGAGCCGGTCCTCCACCACCAGGACGCCGGGTTCCATGTCGCGCGGATAGAACGACTCCGGCAGCCCGACCGTGTGGAACGCTGGCGCGTCGATGGCCTCCTGGAGGGTCTGGCCGCCGACGAGGTGGCGCAGCAGGAACGGCAGCTGCCACTGGTCCTGCTGGTCGCCGCCGGGGGTGCCGCAGGCCAGCACCGGCTGCCCGTCGCGGTGGACCATCGTCGGGCTCAACGTGGTGCGAGGTCGCCGGCCCGGTGCGAGCGACGAGGCGAGACCATCCTCCAGCCAGAACATCTGCAGTCGGGTGCCCAACGGGAAGCCCAGCTCCGGGATCGTCGGCGAACTCTGCAACCAGCCGCCGCTCGGGGTAGCGGAGATCATGTTGCCCCAGCGGTCGACAACGTCCACGTGGCAGGTGTCGCCCCGGGTCACCCCGTCCGACTGCACCGTCGGCTCGCCGGTCGTGGCATCCGACCGGTCCGCGCTCCGGACGGCACCGGCCCGGACGTGCGCCGGCAGGCGGGGCTGCGCCCCGTCGGGGCGCCCCGGCCGCAACTCCCACGATGCCCGGTCGCCGATCAGGGCTGCCCGCTCTCGCGCGTACTCCCGGGAGAGCAGCGCCTTGGCCGGCACGTCCGCGCCGTCGCCGTACCACGCCTCACGGTCGGCGAAGGCGAGCTTGAGCGCCTCGACCTGGGC
This sequence comes from Micromonospora profundi, assembly GCF_011927785.1. NCBI lineage: Bacteria > Bacillati > Actinomycetota > Actinomycetes > Micromonosporales > Micromonosporaceae > Micromonospora > Micromonospora profundi. The sequence goes on from NZ_JAATJK010000001.1 coordinate 2,795,778, forward strand.
GTGGATGCCGGCCGCGGTCGCCGGGTCGTACGCGCCGGGGTCGCCGAGGGCGTCGAGGACGGCCAGCGTCTCCAGCAGCACCGGGCCCTGCCCCCAGAAGCTTGTCTTCGCCACCGAGTAGCCGTGCCAGTCGAGGGTCACCGGCTCCTCCCAGGTGGCCGAGTAGGCGGCCATGTCGTCGCCGGTGACGAGTCCGGCGTGAGGGCGCCCGCTGGAATCCTGGAACGGCCTGCGGCTGAACCTGTCGATCTCGTCGGCCACGAACCCCGTACCCCAGGCTCGTCGCGCGGCCTCGATCTGGGCCTCCCGGTCGCCGCCGGCCGCAAGCCCGGCCTGGACCAGTCGCCGCAGGGTCCGCGCGTACGCCGGGTTGGCGAACAGCTCCCCCGCCGTCGGTGGCCGGCCGTCGCGCAGCCAGAGCTGGGCGGACGTCGGCCAGTGCTCCTCGAACAGCGACCGGACGGCCGTCACCGTGTCGACGACCCTGCCCACCAGCGGGTGGCCGGCGTCGGCGTAGTCGATCGCCGGCTCCAACACCTCGGCGAGAGTGAGCGTGCCGTGCTCGCGCAGCAGCAGGAGCCAGGCGTCGACGGCGCCGGGCACGGCCGCCGCGAGTGGACCGGCGCCGGGGATGAGGTCCATCCCGAGGGACCGGAAGTGCGCGATGGTGGCACCTGCCGGCGCCGGACCCTGCCCGCACAGCACCTTCGGGGTCGGGTCCTGGGCGGTGGCCACGATGGCCGGCACCTCGCCGCCGGGTCCGTTGAGGTGCGGTTCCACGACGTGCAGCACGAACCCGGCGGTGACCGCCGCGTCGAAGGCGTTCCCCCCGCGTTCCAGCATTCCCATGGCGGCCTGGCTGGCGAGCCAGTGCGTCGAGGACACCATGCCGAAGGTTCCCCGCAGCGTCGGCCTGGTGGTGAACGTCATGGCAACACCTCACTCGTCTCCGCGGCCCCGGCCGGAACCGTCGCGGACCAGCGTGACAAGTACGACGAGCGCGAGCAACGCCACGACCGCGCTGAAGATCTCGGCGGCCGTCCGTAGGCCGATCGCCTGGGCGAGCAGGCCGACCGCGACCGCCGGCACGCCCAGCATGGTGAACAGGATGGCGAAGAAGGTCGACACCGTCGCACTCTGGTGCTCGTGCGGGGCCTTCACCGTGATGGTGGCGATGCCGTCGCCCACCGCGACCCCGGAGGCCACCCCGTTGACCGCCGCGCCGAGGAACAACGGGAGCAGCAGCACCATAGACATGCTGAGCCCGATGAGGGCGGCCCCCACGATCAGGCCGGCGCAGGCGGCGACCAGTGCGGCGCGGGAGGGCAGCACCCGGGTCAGGAGTTGCCCGAACGCGGCGCCGGTGAACGCCACGAACACGACGAGCGCGGCCAGGGTGTGCGAGGTCTTGTGTAGCTCCATGCCGAGGAACAGTCCGCTCACCGCCGTGAGCACGCCCAGCGCCGCGAAGCCGGCGCCCGCGGTGAGCGCGGAACGGACGAATTCGCCACGGATCTCCGGCGGTACGTGCAGCCGTTGCGGCCGCAGGTTCAGCGGCGAGCGGTGCGGCACCGTCTCGGGCACTCCGATCATCAGGACGATCGCGACGATCGCCAGGATGAGCACGATGGCCCAGGGCACCCGCAGCGGATCGGGGGCGACGTCCGAGACGATCCCCGCCAACAGGGTGCCGGCGGCGAGACCACCCAGGTTCGCGAAGATCGCCACGGTGCCGGCCCGTCTCGGGTGGCGTGGGCTGATCAGCTCGGTCAGCGCCGCCGTCCCCGCTCCGATCACCAGCGCGGCGGACAGACCGGCGAGCACCCGACCGATCACGATCATCGCGAGGTCCACGGCGCCCAGGAAGACCGCGTCGGCGACGACCGAGAGGACGAGCGCGGCGAGGATGACCGGGCGGCGGCCGATCTGGTCGGCGAGCCGTCCGAAGAGCAGCAGGCCCACGACCACGCCGAGCGCGTACAGCGCGTAGACCACTGTCACCGTCAACGACGAGAAGCCGAACTCCATCTCGTAGATCGGGTAGAGCGGCGTCGGCACCGTGGTCCCCACCAGGGTGATCCAGAACGCGAATGCGACGCGCACCGCCCCGGAGGTGGAACTGGGCCGGGAAATCGCACCTTCGGTGTGGCTGGCGTTGGACATGGTCAGTCCCTTCGGGGCTCGGCCATCACGGCGGGACCGCCGCCCACATCCCCGCACCGTGGCGACCGACCCCGCGTACAGCATGGGTGTCGACCTTGGTGGGGGTGCGGTCAAAGCCCTTAAACGCCCTCATCAGGTGGCGGATGTGCGGGCGGCCGGTCGCCGCCCGCACACGACACGCCGTCACTCCGGGTACGAGGGTCCCGGCTCGGTCCGCAACATGCGCTTGAGCATGCGGTTCGCTTCCCGCATGTCATCGGTGATCAGTCGGGTGCGCACCGTTCCCTTGCCGGTCAGCTTGCCGCCCACTTCGAAGACGGCCGTCTCGCCCGGCAGCGGCACCGCCTGACACCCGGTGTACCGCTCGGCGGGCAGCCGGCCGTCGAGCAGGTACGCGTACACCGGGTCGTCCACGCACGGCGTGTAGTACGGGAAGACACCGTGGCTGCCCTCGTTGTCGACGCTGATCATCGACGCACCGGGCAGCTTCTTCGAGGCCGCCAGCGCGCCCTCGTACGCCGTGGCGACGTCGAGCTCGTCCTGCAACATCAGCACCTTGGGGAACGTCTTCTTGTCGAACTTGGGCATCCGGTTGCTCGTCGGCCAGTACGCGCAGGCCGGCGGGTTCTGCAGGTACGGGGCGACAAGCGGGGCGTCGCGGGTGAGGCGGCGGCTGAACGCGTTCCAGTGCCCGATGCTGTCGTTCCACTGCCCGTCCTGGCAGCGGATCACCTCGAAGACGTAGTCGATGTCGTACGTGTACTCGGCGGTGCCCTGCGCGAGCCGGCTGCGGTCACGCTGGGTCTTCAGCGCGGCCTCGGCGGTGACCCGCGCCTGCTCGATGTAGGCGCGGTCGTCGGCGGTTATCCCCGGTGCGACGAGCAGCTTCGCGGTGGCGGCGGCGAGGATCTGCTCGGGCGTCCAGCCGTTCCACTCCTCGTAGTACTGGATGACCGTGTTCACGGCCGCCGCCGCGGTCGGGTAGTTCTGGGTGTCGTAGAGGGCGCCGAGAATGAACCAGCCGAACATGAACGGGCCCATGCCGACGCGGGTGCCACCTGCCCGCTCGAACATCTCCCGGATCTTCATCGGGTCGGTGCCCCTGCCGTACAGGTCGTCGTGACGGGCCATGTACGGCATCAACTGCTCCTGGAACGCCCGGTCACGGGTGAACGGTTGCAGGTCCCACGTCTCCTGCAACGTGGGCGAGCCGGCGGCGGCCACCGAGTCGAGCACCATCCGGCCTGTACGGCTGCCGAACGTCGCCGCGTACCAGGTGCCCAGCCAGGTGCCGTACGAGTAGCCGAGGTAGTTGAGCTTCCGCTCCCCCAGCAGCACCCGGATGAAGTCCATGTCGTACGTGGTCTGCTCGGTGGTGATGTACCTCGTCAGCTCGGTGCTGCGGCAGCCGGCCACGTTGGCCTGGGTGATCTGGTCGTTCGTGACGTCGGTGTCGCGATAGGTAACCCGGCACAGCAGCGGGGTGCTCTGCCCGACGCCGCGCGGGTCGAACCCGATCACGTCGTAGTGCTCGGCGAGCGTCGGCGCGGACTGCGCCACGTACGGCGCCAGCGACAGGCCACTGCCACCGGGGCCACCCGGGTTGACGAGCAGGATGCCCTTGCGGTCACTGCTGGAGGCGACGGTGCGGCTGACGCGTACCTGGATCGTCTGCCCGTCGCGCGGGTTGTGCCAGTCGCGCGGGACGGTGACCGTCGCGCACGCCAGGCGCAGGTCGGCGACGTCCTCGGGGCTGACGCCGTCCAACCCGCACGGCTCCCAGGAGAGGCGCTGGTTGGTCAGTGACGCGGCCAGGGCGGCGGTGTCCGGCTCGGTCACCGTTGCCGCGGCGGCCGGCGTCACGGCCGTACCGCTGGTCAGGACGGCGGCGACAAGCGTCGCGGTGAGCAGGGCGGCCGGCCGGCGTGAGCGGCGCGACCCGGTCGTGGGATGGGGCATCGTCCCGTCCTCTCCTGGAGCGGATGCTCGAACGACCTTCACCCTGGGCCAGAAGTGTTTCGCCGCTACGGTTCCGGCGTGACGAAGACCGGCCATGGCATGATCCGGCCAATCACAGCCAGCCACGGCGGCTTGCCTGCACGCCGAGTTGGAACCGGCTCCGCGCGCCGAGCAACTCCTGTAGGCGACTGACCCGGCGGTGCACCGTACGGTTGCTGACGCCGAGGTCACGGGCGATGGCTTCGTCGGTCAGGCCGGCGGTGAGCAACGCGAGGAGCCGTTGCGTGGCGGCCGTCGGTTCGGCGGCCGGCTGGGCGGCGTCGGTGGTGGCGTGGATGGGCGCGCCGAGCCGCCAGAACACCTCGAACAACTCGGAGAGCCCATCCAGCAGGCGGGAGCGGTGCACAAGCATCGCGTCGGCGTCGTCGCCGCGAGGCAGGACGACGAGGCCACTGTCGGCGTCGGTGAGCATCATCTTCAGCGGAAGCTCCGGGAAGACCCGCGCCTGCTCCCCGGCGGCGACGGCGTCCCGCACCGCCGCAAGCATCGCCTCGTCGTGCAGCAGCTCACCCTCGTAGACGCAGCGGTAGCGCAGGCCGCGTCGCAGCGCGTCGTACTGCACCTCTTCCGGGACCCGGGCGGTGTCGCGCAGGTACGGCCCGCGCTCCAGACCCCGTACCTCGGTGCGGGCACCGGCCTGCAACTGGCGGAACAGCTCCCGTACGGCGTGCTTGCCCTCGATGACCTCGACGAACGCCGCCCCCGTTCCGTGGACGGCCGTGTAGAGCCCGGACAGCGTCTCCGCGGCGGCACGTGCCCGAGCGGCCTCCATCTCCCGCTGCGCGGCCCAACTCTCCAGGGCGCTGCGCGGCGGCCGGACGTGCAGCACGCCGGCGGCGTCGCGGTGCACCGCACCGATGCTCACCAGCCCCGCGAGGGCCGGGCCGGCCTGAGGGGCCACCGTGGACAGGAACTCCCGCTGCGCCACGGGCGCGACCCGCAACAGGTCCTGATACACGTCGGCGGCGCCCGGCGGAAGCGGAAGCGACCCGACGTCAGGGGCAGAGGGCATGCCGGCGGGTTCGGTCCGCATGCCCGGGGATCGTAGAGCTCCCCTGTTACGGCAGCCCACACAGCCGGGCACCGCCCTTACGGTCAGCTGGCGGGTTCGTCCTTGGAACCTTCGTCCTCGGAGCGTTCGTCCTTGGAATCTTCGCCCTCGGGTTTCCGGTGGTACTCGGGGCGGAGCTTCGCGCTGGCGAACGCCGCCTGAACCGCCGCCGAGAGCGCCACCATGTCGTACGCGCCGTGATGGCGCCGACCGTTGACGAAGAAGGTAGGGGTTCCGGTGACCCCACTGAGATCGGCGGAGTCGACGTCCTCGGCGATGCGGTCGACGCCCCTCCGCTCGGCCATGTGCTCGCGGAACCGGTCGAGGTCAAGGCCGAGCTGGTCGGCGTAGCCGAGCACGTCGGGGGCGTCCAGCGCGCCCTGGTGTGTGAGAAGCAGATCGTGCATCTCCCAGAACGCGCCCTGCTCGCCCGCCGCCTCGGCCGCCTCGGCGGCGAGCTGGGCACGCGGGTGGACATCGGTCAGCGGCAGGTGCCGCCAGACGTACCGGACGTTGGCGAAGGCCTCCAGCAGGTCCCGCACCACCGGCTCGGCCTGCCCGCAGTAGGGGCACTCGAAGTCCCCGTACTCCACGACCGTCACCGGCGCATCGTCCGACCCGCGAACGTGGTCGCGCTCCGGATCGACCGGAAGCATCAGGTCGACGATCCCCTCGGTGACGCCCAGCAGCGCCCGCGCGCGCCGCGCCGGCGGCAGCCGCGCGGCGAAGCGGAACACCAACCAGGTGATGACGGACGCGCCGATCGTCGAGACGAGGATGCCGAGCTTCGCCTCGTCCAGGGCCGGGCCGCTGAGGGCATGGGTGGCGATCAGCAGGGCGACTGTGAAGCCGATGCCCGAGATGGTGCCCACCCCGGTGACCGCGACCCAGCCGACCGGTGGCCGCAACCGGTTGCCGCTCAGCCGCGTCACCAGCCACGAGGTGACCACGATCCCGACCGGCTTGCCGACGATGTACGCCGCCACGACGCCGATCGTGACCGGCGAGGTCACCGCAGCGGCCAGAAGCTCGCCATCGATCACGATCCCGACGTTCGCCAGCGCGAAGAGCGGCACCACCAGGTAGCTCGCCAGCGGATGGTAGAGGGTCTGCAACCGCTCGTTCGGCGACAGCGTCGAGTTGAGCCGGGCCTGGGCCATGCGGGCGAGCTGCGGGGTGGGTTGTTCGCGGAAGAGACGGAACTGGTCGCTCGCCTGCTCCAACTCGGTGCGACCGGGGGCGTAGGCGTAGGTCAGCAACCCCATGACCAGGCCCACCACGACCGGGTCGACACCGGACTCCGACACCGCGACCCAGGCCGCCACTCCCAGCAGCGCGAAGACCGGCCCGAACCGCACGCCCAACGCCCGGACAAGCAGGACCACGCCGAAGATCGCCGCCGCCACGAGCAGCGCCGTCGGCGACGGATGGTGTGGGTACGCGATCGCCAGCACCGCGATCGCGACCAGGTCGTCGATGACGGAGACCGTCAGCAGGAAGCCCCGCAACCGGTCCGAGAAGCGCGGCCCGAAGACGGCCAGCGCGCCGAGCGCCAGCGCGGTGTCCGTGGCCATCACCGCACCCCACCCCGCGGCGCTCGTGTGCCCCGCGGTGATCGCGAGATAGATGCCGACCGGCACCAGCATGCCGGCGATCCCGGCCAGCATCGGCAACGCCAGCCGCCGACGCTCCCGCAGCTCGCCGATGTCGAACTCCCGGCGCAGCTCCAACCCGACGACCAGGAAGAAGAACGTCATGAGGCCGCTGTTGACCCAGAACCGCAGGTCGTGTGCCACGCGCCAGTCGCCGAACTGGACGGAGAAGGACGTGCTCCACAGCGACTCGTATGACGACGCGTGCAGGTTGGCCCACACCAGAGCCGCCAACGCGGCGACCACCACCACCCGCGCGCCGCCGGTCTCGGTGTGCAGGAAGGCGCGCAGCGGGGCGTTGAAACGGCCCTCCCAGGTGGTCCGGTCGGACCATCCCCGGCGCGGGTTGCTGCTCGTCACGGAATGATCCTCCCCGAATTGGTCGCCACCCGGCTCGGATTGGGGCGACTGTGTTGCCGCCCGTACCGCCCGGCCCGGCAATCGGGGCACGCACGCAGCGCCACCGGTTGGTAGCGTACCGGTGATCTCGCCGGCCGCCGCCGGCAGTGGTCCCCTGGGGAGGGTCGACATGTGGGCGGACGACGCTGCGCTCGACGCGGCCGGACGCCGGCTCGACGAGTGGGAGTCGTCGCTCGCCGAACGGGCACGACGGGCACAGACACTGGCGGGCACGATCCAGGGTCTGACCGGCACCGCCCGCAGCCCTGACCGGACGGTGGAGGTCACTGTCGACTCGACTGGCCTGCTGATCGACCTGCGGCTCGACGAACGTGTCCGGGACCATCCGGCCGTGAGCACCGCCCAGCAGATCCTGGCGACCGCCCAAGCGGCCCGAGCAGACCTGCTCACACAGCTCACCGCCGTGACCACAGCCGCCCTCGGCGACGACGCGAGCGCCGCCATCGACTCATACCGCAGTCGGCTGACAGCTGACGACTGGCGAGACGATGCCCGCCGGTGACGGCATCCAGGTCGACCCGGCCGACCTGACCGCACACGCCGCACGCCTCGACCGCTGCGCCGGCGGCCTCGACACCGCCCAGCAGGCCGGCCAGCACGTCCGGTTGGGCACCGACGCCTACGGTCAACTCTGCGCGATGATGCCGATGATGCTCGACGGCCTGCAACGGACCCTCGTCGACGGCATCACCACCGCCGCCGGATCGGTGCGGGACACCGCCGGCAGGCTACGCACCGGCGCCGACAGCTACCGAGGCTCCGACGACCGGGCCAAGCAACACCTCGACGAGGTGCGGCAACGCCGGTGACGTCCAACCCGCTCGTCGCCGCCCCAGCGCACACCCCGCCCAGCGCCTGGGCGGGCGTGTGGATCTGCGAGGACATCGAACTCATCGCGCAGGGCGTCCGCACCGGCAACTGGATCGACGGCAGTCTCGGCGTGGTCAGCGCCGGCCTCGACGCCCTCGCCTTCGTCAGCGACCCCGTCGGCAACCTGCTCCAGTACGGCATCGCCTGGCTCATCGAACACGTCAAGCCGCTCAGTGAAGCCCTCGACTGGCTCGCCGGCGACCCGGCGCAGATCACCGCCCACGCCCAAACCTGGCGCAACGTCTCCGCGTCACTGCGCGACGAGGCTGCCACCCTCGCCCGCGCCGTCCGCACCGACGTCGCCACCTGGGGCGGCAGCGCCGGCCCCGCCTACCGCGCCTGGGCCGCCGAACAACAGCAGGCCATCACCGGGCTCGCGCTGGGCGCCGACACCATGGCCGCGATCACCGAAGGCGCCGCCGGCCTCGTCGCCGCCGTCCGGCTCCTCGTCCGCGATGCCATCGCCACCTGCGTCTCCCGCCTCATCGTGTACGCCGCGGAACTCGTCGCCACCGGCGGCCTGGCCACACCGCTGGTCGTGGAGCAGGTCACCACGACAGTTGCGTCGTGGGGGGCGCGGATCGCGCGGATGTTGCGGGCACTGCTGGCCAGCCTGAGACGGCTGATGCCGCAGATCCGCCGGCTCGCCGACCTCATCGACAAGCTCAAGCAGGCGCTCGGACGACTCACACGGTTTGGGCCCGCCAACCGGATGGGACAGCGACGTGACTGGGCTGACCCGAGGGACCACCCTCTGCCGCCGAGCCGGCCCCCCGATTCGTACCTCTCCGCTGGTGACCCGATCTATCACTCCGACCGATCGACGGCCATCGGCTACGACGGTCTGACGATGCGAAACCTTGATAAAGTGCGACCGCTGGACGGACACCATGACGTCATCGTTCACGGCACCGACGAGGGATACTTCGTCCCCGGGAAGGTTTCAGCAGGCGGGGCGCACATGGACGGCAACGCCACCGACGCGGCGCAGATCGCCGCCGCCGTCCGAGAAAATCCCGCCTACGACGGCGGCCCGCTCCGGCTGGTCTCCTGCTATGCCGGCACCGTCAAGTCCGACCTCGACGCCGTACCACTCGGTCAACGGGTGGCCGACGAACTCGGAGTCAGCGTGCTCGCGCCTACGGCCCGCGTGGGGACCCAGCGATGGGCCGCAGAGCCCCAGCCCCCAGTCGTCGAGCGTGGCGGTTCCTGGGAGGTCTTCGTACCGCGAGCAAGGGGGCACCGATGAAGACTGTGGGGTTCTTTCGAGAATTGGGACCCAGCCAGGACGAGGTCTATGTGGAGAGCATCCACGCGCACGTGGACTCGAAGCCGCTCCCCGACGCCCTCCGGGTTGAGGATTACTTACGCCATGGGCATGGGCTCATCGACGTCATGGGTGCCGAGATCGACGTCCTCGGTAGCGGTCGACATCTCATCGGGGGCGCGTCGGTGCTGACTGACGGGGAATGGTTGTGGCGCGACGATCTCCGCTTCTATCTCGCCACCTACCACGTGCGTCTGCCCACGGACTTTCTTCAGACGGTGCGCAGCAATGATTACCAGGTGCCCGATCTTCGCGGAGAGCAGCTCCGGCTGGCCGGCGAGGAAGCAACACGGGTTCTCGGATACCACTGACGCACCGTCGCCGAAGACGGCGAGGCCCGAGGGCAGGGTCCGCGGGAATTCATCGTGGGGAAGTAATGGCTGGAATCATCGTGCTGCGACCCGGTGTCGACTGGACCACGACAGGCGGGCTGTTCGACTGGACGCTGGAGTTCGTGATCCCGCGCCTCGCCGACCGGCGGGCGGCCGAACACCTCCAGGAGATTGTCGACAACAACCTCGGGTCGCTCTGGGTCGAGGAACTACCTGCATCGGCTCAGCGGGAGATCGTCGACCAATGGCGGAGTGGTCTGGTCGCTGCCGGACAACAGCAACTTCCGGAGACCGAACAGAAGGCGAGCGTCCTTCGCCATCTTCAGGAGTTGGTGGAGGCGACCTACACCGCGGGTTTCCCTGGAACTGCCGGCTCGTGGTCCGACGGCGTGGCGGGTCAATGCGTACCGCGCAGGTCGGGGTGAGGAAGGATGACGTGGTGGAGCTGTACGACGTGGTTGAGCTCCGCGAAGCCGTTCCGGGAAAACAACTCCCTGCGGGAGCAGCAGGAACCGTCGCTCACATCTTCGGCGTCCCTTCGACCGCGTACGAGGTCGAGTTCGCCGACGCCGATGGTCGTACCGTCGCCTTGGTCACGCTCCGGCCCGATCAGATAATGCGCCGCAACGGCTGAGTCACTGTGCCACCGGCTTGGCCGTACCTGGCCAGGGTGTAGGTATCGCGAGCATTCACCGTCGTGAACCTCGGAGCAGACATCGCCAACTGCCGGGCATCCTCCGGTGGCAGAACAGTGGTGGACGAACCACTCCGTCAGGCCGGAAGGAGGCCGCTGATGGCCACGTTCGATGAGTGGCTCACGGCGTACGACATCGTCTACCGCGAGCTACCGGCGACATCGAGCCTCGCCTGCCCGAACTGCGATCACCGGACCCTACGCATCATCTTCATCGCACCGCCCGTCGCCGAGCACGGCTACGTCTCGTTCTGGTGCGACACCTGCCTTGAGGGAATTTACGTCTCCCGGGCTCTCATCCCCGACGGAGTCACCGCATGGTCAACGGGCGAGCCGACCGAGGAGCGCAACCGCGGCATCCCCGACTACCGTCTCGTCACCTAACGAAAGCTCCAGCGGTGGCCGGGCGCGGACTCACGTGAGCCGACTGCGTCGCGCATCGGACCGCATCGCACGCGCCGGAAGGTGCACGCCACAGCGCGCCACCACGACGAGGGAGCAGCGACGAACCGGTACGATGCGCCCATGAGCTCAGAGGCGGTTGGCAGGTACATGCCCCCTGTCGTGACGCTCGATGACCTCACGGCAATGATGGCCGCAGACGAGAACCATCGGTACGAAATCAGCCCCGAGGGAGTCGTCTCGATCATGCCGCCGCCGGGATACGCCCACGCGATCATCGCGACCCGGCTCATGGTGTGGCTCGCCCAAGGCGGCGTTCCGGCGGACCATGTTGCTCAAGCTGTCGGGCTACGCATCCCGGGTCGGGACGGCGGTGTCGGTGGACGCATCCCTGATCTGGTCGTGTGGAGCAAGGCTCAGGCAGACGGTGTCTGGTTGCCGGTGGCCGACGTGCTCCTCGTGGTCGAGATCGTTTCGCCCGGCTCCGAAGGCGTCGACACGGTGACCAAGCGCAGCGAATACGCTGCCGCCGGGATTCCCCAATACTGGGTGGTCGACCAGGATTCAGCACAGACGGTCACCATGAACCGCCTGGAGAGCGATCAGTACGTCGCCCGCGCGACCATGCCCCTGGCGTGGGTCCTCAACACGAGCTTGGACGAGCACGGGCTGAGCTGACGCGCTTCGACAGTGAAGGGCACCCAGTCGTAACGCTGTGTGTCAGGCCAGGGTGAGGCGACCGGCCGAGTCGTGGCGGAGGCGACCGCTGGTTACCGCTACGTGCAGGCCGTACCGGAGGAGCTTGTCGATTTTTTCGGTACGTCGCCGGTAGCCGAGCCGTTCCAGGCCGGCGCGCAGCAGCCGCTCCTCGTCCATGGCCGGTACGCCCTGGAGCACGTGCACGAGAGCGTTGGCCACCTCCTCCGGTGGCACCTCCTCGAACGCGCGGTCGTTGCTCGCCTGGGTGACCCGGTACGCGCGGTACGTCTGCGGGTCGACGCCTTCCGGCCAGGCATACCGGCCCAGGGTCGGGTGGGTGTGCAGCCGGCGGGAGTCAACGAGCGCCAGCACTGCTGTGCGCCGGTCCTCGCGTGTGCGCAGGAACCCGAAGCGGGCGAGGGCCAGCCGGGCGAGCCGGTGCTGCTCGACGGGACCTTCGGCGTCGATGATGTCGCGCAGCGCGTCGCGCATGAGGGCGCGTACGCGCTGGTCGGTGGCGAGCAGGTCGAGGTCGGCCTGGTCGCCGAGCGGCGTCGGGGTGTACGGAACGAATGGGCTGACCTTGATGGTGTCGGCGGCCGGCGCGGTGGCGAGTGCGGTGACGGGCGCGGGCGCCGCAGCCGGGGGTGGTTCTTCCTCGGTCGCGAGTGGCGGCGGTGACTCGGCGGCTGGCGCCGGGTGGGGCGGCTCGGCGTCTGGTGCCTGGCGTGGTTGCGGCAACTCGACGTCCCCGTGTGGGGGTGCGGCTGTTGACGGCTCGACGGTCGCGGGGGTCTCGGCGCGGGTGACGGCCTCGTCGACCCGGTCGAGCATGGCCGACCGGTCGTGGATCCACGCCGGGAGCCAGAACCGGACCACCTCCGGCCAGCCCATGATCGACCGGAGCAGGGTGGGTGCGGAGTCCCGGTCGGCCACCGTCGGCCGGGAACTCCAGTCCGGGCCGTCGAGCATGACAGCGACCTGCCATCGGGGCGAGCCCGGCTTGCGTACGGCGATGTCGACTGTGAAGTCGGAGAGGCCGTGTGACGTGCGGACCTCGTGGCCGCGCTCGCGCAGCGCCGCAGCCACCTCGTCGCGGATGCGGCTGCGCCGCTCGGTGCGGTCGGCGGTCAGGTCGCCCAGGCGGTCCGCGCCGGCGGCGGCCAGTTCGCAGTACGCCCGCAGGTGCTGTGTGCCAAGCGCGGAGGTGCGGGACAGGTCGATGTCCGAGGGGTCGAACGACGAGTAGAGGACGACCTGGCGGCGGGCGCGGGTGATGGCCACGTTGAGCCGCCGCTCGCCGCCGGCCTGGCTGAGCGGGCCGAAGTTCAGCGGGAGCTGGCCGGTTTCCGGGTTGGTGGAGAAGGCGAGGGAGAACAGGACGACGTCCCGCTCGTCGCCCTGCACGTTCTCCAGGTTCTTCACGAAGATCGGCTCCGGGACGGCCCCGGAGAGCTGCTCGCGGATGACCGGGTCGGTGCTCTCCTCCAGCAGGTTGAGGATGAGGTCACGTTGCTGGATGTTGAAGGTGACCACGCCGATCGACCGGGTGGCGGTGGCCGGGTCGTGCAGGCGACGGGTGATGTCGGCGAGGATCGCCCGCGCCTCGACCTCGTTGGTCCGTGCGCCGCCCCTGTCGTACTGGCCGTCGACGCGCTGCCAGGTGACGCCCGCGGTGCTGCTGGCGCCGGGCGACGGGAGGCTGGAGAGCTTGTTGTCGTAGTAGTAGCGGTTGGAGAAGGCGATAAGTGACTCGTCGTGGCTGCGGTAGTGCCAGGACAGCCAGCGCTGCGGCAGCCCCGATTCGACGGCCTCGCTGAGGATGCTCTCCAGGTCCTCCGGCACCGGGCCGTCGCCCTCGTCGATCTCGTCGGTGGTGTGGCTGGCCTGCATGATGCTGCTGGGCGGCATCTGCCGGGAGTCGCCGACCACCACCACGGCGCTGCCCCGACCCATCGCGCCGATCGCCTCGGCCACGCGGATCTGCGACGCCTCGTCGAAGATGACGAGGTCGAAGCGTTGGCTGCCCGGTGCCAGGAAGTTCGCCGCCGACGCGGGGCTGACCAGCACGCACGGGGTCAGTGCGAGCACCGCGTCCGGGTACTGCTCGAACAACTCCCGGAAGGACCGCCCACCTCGCTTGCGGCGAAGCTCGGCGGCGAAGTCGGCGAAACGGCCCCGACGGTCGGTGGGGCTGAAGGGCCGGCGACGGACCAGCACGGCAGGCAACTGCGTTGGCAGCGCGGACCGCAGCTCACTGGCGGCGGCCTCGAACTGGCTGATCTCGTCGTCGTGCAGTTCCGGGTCGAAGTACTGAAACCCGTTCGTCCGCACCCGCTCGGCGAGGGACGCGGCGGCGACACCCCGGCGGTAGACCTCCTCGGCGACCCCGGCGGGCAACTCGGCGCGGAGCAGCTGGTCCCGGAAGTCGGTGAGGCCGGCAGAGGCGAGCACGTCGGCGTGGCCCAGGACGGTGGCCCATCGGCGCAGCGGAAACAGCTCCTCGGCCCGCAGTTCGTGCAGCCACACCGCGCCGTCGCGCTGCCAGGCGTCGACCCAGTGCGTGCCGGCCGCCCACAGGGTCAGCTCCGGCCCGGCCGACCGCAGCACCCCACGCCAGGCCCGCCACCGGGAGACGACCCGGTCGAGCAGGGCCGCGCCGACCTCGGTGAACCCGCTGTCGAACAGCTCCCAGGCCCGCGGGTGCCGGGCCAGGAGCGCCCGGCCGGTCCGGGTCGCCTCGACCGCCTCCGCGAGCCGTTCCTGCGCGTCCGGGTCGGTGGGCTGCCACGCCGGTAGCCGCAGCCCACCAAGCGCCGCAGCCCGCTCGTGGAGCGCGGCGACCTGCGCCTGGGCGGCGACGAGCCGACCGACTGCCACCTCCACCTGGTCGGCGTCGAGCGTCGCACCGGCGACCAGGTGGACCGCGAGCCGGTCCACGATGGCCTGCCGACGTTTGCGTTTGCCGAACAGCCGCTTCGCCACCTCCTGCGCCTCGGCGTGCCAGGCCGTCAACTCGGGCCGCGCGAAGACGTCCGCGCGGAAACTCGCGAGCTCACCGGCGAACCCCTGCCGGAAGGCCGCCAGGTCCGCCTGAAGCCGGCTGACGCCGTCGTCCCACTGCCGGTCGGCGGCCCGCGCTGTGGTCTGCCGGTCCGGCAGCATTCGGCGTACGGCGAGCCACGCGGCCGCCGTCAGCTCGCCGACGGCCTCCGGGGCGGGCAACGTCCGCAGCAGATCCATCAGGTACGGGTGGGCGGCGAGGTCGGCCCGCAGGGTTTCCAACTCGGCGGCGATCTCGGTGACGGCGGCGCCGTGCAGCCCGTCGAGGGTGCGGCAGCCACTGAGCGCCCAGGGATGCGCAGCCCGCACCCGGGCCGAGCGTGCCGCCGCCGGGAACTCCCGCAGTGTCGTCTCGACCCGGGCGCGTGCGTCGGCGGGCGCGTGCAGATAGCTCACCGGGATCGGGGCGACCGGTCCCTCCCCGTACGCCAGGGTCTGCTCGTAGGCCGACCAGAGCGACATCCCGGCGGGGTTGGGGGTGTGCACCTGGACCGGGTACTCGGTCAGCGGGGCGAGGCGCGTGCGGTAGGCCGTCTCCACTGCCGTCCACGTGCCGTCGCCGTCCTGGTCGTGCTGGTCGAGGGCGTCGCGGAGCTGTTGGCGGATGGCGTTGAGGGACTGCTTGCGCCCGTGCAGGTCCAGCGCGAACGGGCCGAGGCCGATCTGCTTGAGCCGACGCTTCACCACCTCCAGCGCTGCCTGCTTCTCGGCGACGAACAGCACCGACCGGCCGGACGCGACCGCGCGGGCGATCATGTTGGTGATGGTCTGCGACTTGCCGGTGCCGGGCGGACCCTCCAGGACGAACGAGTGGCCACGCTCGGCACGCACAATGGCCTGCATCTGTGAGCCGTCGGCGGGGATCGGCAGGTGCAGGTCCGCCTCGTCGACAAGCACCTCGGCGTCGTCCGGGCGGGCCGGGTCGTCGAACGTGGCGCCGGACGACTCGACAAGGTGCCGCACCACCGGGTTCTCCATGAACCGGGGCCAGTGGTCGGTGAGGTCCCGCCACATCTGGAACGTGGAGAACTGCAACAGCCGCAGGCTTGCCGTCTCGTCGATGCGGTAGTTGAGCCGGTTGTCGACGAGGCCGGTGTTGATCGCAGCCAGGGTCTTGGCGATGTCGATGCCGTTCTCGTCGAGGACCGGCTGCTCAAGCTCCGGGATCCGGACGCTGTGCTTGACCCGCAGCCACTCGACAAGGCAGTGGTTGGGGATGGCGACCTCGGTGCCGTCGATGACCATCGCGTACGGGCGGCGGCCGCTGCCGCCCTCGATACGCACCGGCAGCAGGAACAGCGGCGCGTACGCCTCAGCCCCGGTGCTCTTTGTGTGCACGAGCGTGCCGATGGTCAGGTAGAGGTAGTTGCTGCCGGTCTCCTGCTCCATCGTGCGCGCCTCGCGCTGCAGCGTGCGCATCACCGTCTTGTAGCGCGCTTCGGTGACCCCGCCGTACACCCGCCGGTCGGTACGCAGCTCCTTGGTCAGGATCTCCGCGTCGAGTTCCTGCGCCCGGCGCGCCCCCGCCAACTCCTGGACCCGGCTGATGTCGTCCTGGGGAATGATCTGCACCTGCTTGCCGTCGTGGATCAGGTCGTCCAGCAGCGGCAACGCGCCCGCCGGCACGTGCAGGTCCAAGCCACGGCCCCGCTTGGGCAGGTTTAGCAGCGGGTTGCGCAGACTCAGGTCGAGCAGCGACTTCTTCCACTGCTGGATGCGGGCCGGCGAGCCGTCGGACTGCTGCGCCACCTCGTCGCCGTCGTCGGCGAGCTGCCGCAACTTCGCCGCCGCGACGCCGGGCGGAAGGTCGAGGGACGCGCTGATCTTCGGCGTCGCCTCGGCGTCCGCCGGGGCGGCCGCCACCAGTTCGTCGGCCGACGGCAACGGCCGGATCCCCGAACGGTGCGCCAGGTGTACGTCGACGACGCCGTGCAGGAGATGGCTCTCGACCCGGAAGTGGCCCAACCCGGCCCGTACCGCCTCGGTGAACGTCGCGGTCTGGTCGCCCGGTCCGACACGGGTCAGCTCCACCGGCACCGCCCGGCCGGAGTCGACCATCGAGATCAGCAGGTTGCTCTCGGTCACCGCAGTCGAGCCCAGCCGTTCCTCCTCCAGCAGGAAGCCGCCGAAGGCGTGGCCCTTGGTAATGAAGATGAGCGGGCGCAGCCCCGCCGCCTCCAGGCACGCGGCGTACGTGACCGACAGGTCGAGGCAGTTGCCCATCCGCCCGTCCAGCACCGCGGCGGTCGTACGGACCTTCTGCCCGCTGTTCTCGAACGATGCCGGCACGATCTGGTAGCTGATCTCCAACTGCCGCAGCGCCTCGTACACGGCGGCGGCGATCAGCGACGCCCGCTCCGCGCCGTCCTGGTAGCCCTGTAGCGAGCCGGAGCCCGTCCGTGCCAGCAGGATCTGCGCGGCAGCCCGCAGGACCGCGTCCACCGCACGGGTGTTCGGCTGCACGAAGGCCGCCAGAGTGTCGTACAGGGCGGGGCTGTTGAACCACTCGTTGTGCGCCAACACCTTTGATGGAGCAACGAGCGTCAGCGCGTTGTCGGCCGCCTCGACGGTGAGGCTGTAGTCGACAGGGAACGCCTCACCAGTGCGGTAGAGCAGGCCACGGTCGGGCGTGAAGTCCCGGAAGTCGTCCCAACTCGTGCTCGCACCGGGCCGCAGAGGTGTGGTGACCGTACGGGACCACGGCTCGGTCAACGCGCCGTCCGGGCCGCGCAACTCCAGCGTCAGCGTCACGTCGGTCAACGGCACCGAGCTGCGGTTGGTGAGCGTGAGGTGCCGGACCAACGGCACGCGGTTGTGCACCAGGGCGGCGTTGATCGCCGGCTGCACGAGCAGCCCGACGGCGAGCTGGTCGTCGTCGGCGGTGAACTGCGCGAACACGCTGTCGGACATGGGCGATTCTCCAGGTGGCGAGACCAGCGAGGGCCAGCCTAGCGGGCACCGCCCACGGCCGAGCTGGCCCACGGGCTTCTATCGACCTCCCCCACGCGAAGGTCGTTGATCAAGCTCGAAGCCTGGCACCGACGTCGATGTAGGCTCTAGGCTTCCGCCATGCTGATCATCGAAGGCGCGGGCCGGTGGACCGCACCCGCCGGGGCTGCCAACGACTGGGTCGAGCACCTGAGTGTGCCGGACCTGTCGGTGGGAACGTACTGCATCCCGGCGGGCGGTCTCGACGATCAGAGCCCGCACACCGAGGACGAGATCTACGTGGTCACCGCCGGTCGCGCCCGGATCGTGACCCCGGACGGCACGGCCGACGTTGGCCCGGGGTCGGTGATCTTCGTGCCGGCTGGCGAGGAGCACCGTTTCGACGAGGTGACCGAGGACCTGGCGTTGCTTGTGGTGTTCGGACCGGCATACGGCTCGCGCGCTCCGGGGCGGCGAGCCGAGTAGGGCGGTCGAGGTCGTCAGCAGCTCATACCCTGGCACCGGCCTCGACACTGGCTCTACTAGCGCGCCCACTCCGGCGGTGGCACCACGGCGAGCTGCGGTTCCCCGGGAATCGGCTCCAGCGCGTACACGATCCGCAGGTCGCCGTCGGCGGCGGCGTCCTCGTCGGTCATCACCCGGCCGCTGCTTCCGTCGGAGCTGACAAGCAGCCACCGGTCGGGATAGACGCTGCCGTCGTCCACAAGTGCCCGCACCCCGAAGGTACGCGCCAGGCTGATGGCGAGATCCCGCTCGTTGCGGCCGGTGGCGTCGGCGAGTTCGGTGTCGCCGGTGAGGATCCAGCCAAACTCCTCGTCCTCGTCGGGCGGGGTGAACATGGCCACCGGCCGGGGGTCGTCCACGGCCCGGTCCTCGATCCGGCCGACGTACACGGCCTCGGGGGCGATGCCGTAGTCCTGTTGCAGGTGCCGGCGCAGCGCGTCGGCGGGCAACTCGGCCTCGAAGTGGATCTGGTACTGCACCTCTACCCCCGGTAGCTCTTGTGATGGCGGAACACGTCGAGCGCGCGCTCCTGCGCGGCCTCGGTCAGGAACGGGTTCCGGGCCATTGCCGCCTTGGCCCTCTCGATGTCGCCACCAGCGGCAATGTACTCCTTGAGCGCGCCGTACTCGGCTCGGCTGAGCTGTTCGAGTCCCGGCCCCGCCTCGGGAAAGACAGTGCCGCTCGGCTCCACGGCGTACGTGCGGCCGTTCACCTCGTACCGTTGGCGGTCCGGATCCCATTTCGCGCGGCCGGCGGCGATGTCGTCGAGGTCCTTGGCCACGTCGGTCCCGGGCAGAACCACAGTGTTGACCTCTTTGCTGGGGTTCTTGGGGCGGATGCTGTCGAGGTTGTGTCGCGAGTTCGGCGGCTTGAGCGGAATCTTGCCGGCCGGGCCGGGGACCGCCCGTCGGGCGGCCTCGGCGGCGTCGTCGGCAGCCTTCGGCCCCACCTCCTTGGCCTCGCGCATCGCGGCCGAGGCGGCCTTCGCGATGATTCCGGAGGCGGCGTCGTCTGCGCCCTTGCGGCCGCGCCTACCCAAGGATCGCCTCCAGTGCCTGGCCGATCAGGAAGTCGATGGCGATGTCGACCAACTTCTTGAAGACCGGAATCTCCAACAGGGACGCACCGAACGTCGGGGCCGCCGTGGCGATGGCCTGCGCGATCGAGATGGCCAGCAGGGTGAGCTGCACAATGACGTTGATCTTCAGTGCGAGGACGACGAGGGCGCAGACCAGCAGGGCGGCGCCCACCGCACGGGCACCGAAGCCGAGATCCTGGAGTACGGCGGCAGCGGAGTCGGAGTCCGACCACTGGCCGCGGAAGGCTTCCAGCGCGCTGCCGTCGTTGCCGGCGAGCAGCGCGACGGCCGCGGTGGCGTCGGTCGCTGCGGCATCCGCCTCGGCGCCGAACGCGATCCACGCCTGAGCGAGCTCGAAGAGCCGTTCCTCGTCGCTCTCCGGCCACACATAGCCGAGTTCGTTCAGCAGTCCAGACAGCTCGCCGGGGATCTGAATGCCCATCGGCTTCAGTTGAACCTGTCGAAGAGGGCAGCGTTACGCGACTCGACCTCGTCGTACGCCGTACCCATCTTGGCGAGCCCGTCGCCGAAACCGGCGAAGGCCGCGACCACCGACGTGATCGACTGCTCGGCGATCTGCTGGGCCGCCTGGTACGACGCGCCGATCAGCCCACCCACGTCGTCACCGCCGAAGATGTCACCCATGCCGTCCGCTGTCGCGCGCAGCCGCTGCCACTGCTGCTCAAGGCGCTCACCCGCCCGCTGCACGCCGCCGGCCGCCAGCCGCAGCTGCTCCGAGTCGACATCCAGGGGCCTCACCGTCGTGGTGTCCTCAGCAGTGCGACGACGTCCTGAAGTGCCTCGTTCATCTGGGCCATCTGTCGCAACGAACGGTCCTGCACCTCCTGGAGCCCTCCGGCCAGGCTGTCGAGTTCCACGGCAGGAAGCTCGGGCTGGTGACTGCCGAGGTCGTCGAGCGCCGCGTTGACCGCCGCCCTGACATGCTCCATCAGATCCTGCGCCGGCAACCGCATCAGCCTCGGGTCGACAGTCAGCTCGTCGACGCGCCCGCCGCGAACCGCCGCCCGAACCTGGCCGTCGAGCGCCTCGCCGTGACCGACGGGCTGTTCGTCGTCGGCCGGCGCCTCGCCCGAGGTGCGGGAACGCGCCGCCTCCAGGGCCTGTCGCGTCTCGCTGAGCAGAGCGTCCAGACCGGTCAGGTGAGCATCGTTCGGCACAGCACCGAAAAATACCAGCCGAACACCATCCGTGATGACCCGCCGAAGCGCCCCATGGACGCTGACCTAGCGTTGCACCGAACCGATCCGGTCACCGGCGCAGGCGGCGCGAGCACTCACCGTCGTGCCCGTCGCGCAGGAGGCAACGTCGACCGCCCGGCAGACGTAGATCGCAGAACACCCGGTGGCGCAGGAACTGCGCGTCCTCTTCGGAGACAGTGGTCTCCCCCGGGTCCGCCATCGGCAGTACAAGCATCCAGCGACCGACCACCCGGGCCAGGCGCTGCGCGGCAGGCAGGTCGGCGGCCACGACGGGCAGGTGGATGACGTACCGCTGGCTCATCGGTTGCGGTCCCGGTCGTTGCGAGCGCGGGCCTGCTCGGTCTGCCAGCGGCGCAGCGCGTGCTTGATCCGGGCGGTTTCGAGGCGACTCTCGGCGAGAGCGGCGTAGACGGCGGCCATGTCGCCCGCGACCCGGTCGAGGAAGGCGTACACGTCGTCGGGGTTCAAACCGCGACGTCCGAGCCCGGTCGGCGCGAAGCGGCGCTCACGCACCTGCCACGGCAACAGACTGGTGTACGCGCCGGAGCGGTACGTCGTACCACCGCTCGCCGGCTCTGGTCGCTGGTTTCTGGCGCTCATGTCTGCCTGCCTTCCCGGCGCGCAGGGCGGAGGTGTTCGGGGAAGCACGGCGGCCGTTCGGGGGGACCAAACAGCCGCCGCGCTGTGATCAGTCTGCGACACTCCGCAGTAGAAATGCAACGTTCCATGCCGCGATTTCGCTGTTATGCATTGACTTTCTTTGCTGAAACCCGTAGGAGTTGCAGGAGCAGGTCACGCAGTGTTGCGTGATGGAACCAGGGAGTGTGTAGATGCCCGACGACATCGGATCGACAGTCCCGCGTCGGCAACTCGGCCGGCTGCTTCGGCAGTTCCGCAACGAGGCCGGAGTGACGCTCGACGCCGCTGCAGAGGCCCTCGAGTACAGCCGGCAGAAGATCTGGCGCCTCGAATGTGGCCAAGGCTCGGTCCGGGTCCTCGACGTCAAGGCCATGTGCGAGCTGTACGGGGTGTCACCCGAGATGACCGACGCGATGCGCGGGCTCGCCGCCGAGACGAAGTCGAAGGGCTGGTGGCACGCGTACGGCGACGCGGTGCCGAACTGGTTCGAGCTGTACGTGGGGCTCGAATCCGCCGCCTCCCGGCTCA
Source organism: Micromonospora profundi (assembly GCF_011927785.1). Classification (NCBI taxonomy): domain Bacteria; kingdom Bacillati; phylum Actinomycetota; class Actinomycetes; order Micromonosporales; family Micromonosporaceae; genus Micromonospora; species Micromonospora profundi. Next base: position 2,817,388 of record NZ_JAATJK010000001.1, read on the forward strand.
GAGGCTTCGACGAGTCCCTGATCCCTGGCATCCTGCAGACCAAGGGTTATGCCGACTCGCTGTTCCGGCTTGGCCGGATGCTCAGTGACGAGGAGCGGGAGCGCGCCGTCCAGGTGAGGATCCAGCGGCAAGCACTCCTCACCCGGCGGCTCCCGGCGGCGCCACGGCTGGAGTCGGTGCTGTCCGAAGCTGTACTTCGACGAACGGTCGGTGGCCCGAGCGTCATGACCGCTCAACTCGACCGTCTGGTCGAACTATCGGAGGCACCGAACGTGTCAGTCCGAGTGCTGCCATTGGCGGCGGGACCACAGCCCGGCGCGGTCGCTGGCACCTTCATGATCCTCGACTTCCCCGCGACCAAAGGCGGTAGAACAGCCCCGGAGCCGTCGGTCATCTACAGCGAGTCGCTGACCGGTGCGCTCTACCTCGACAAGCCCGAAGAGTTGGCCGCTTACGAGCGGGTCTGGAGAGGGCTGGATGCAATGGCCCTCGGCGAGGCAGAATCGAAGGACATGATCAAGAGGATTTCCGGGGAGATGCGGCATGACTGACCTGACCGGCGCCGTCTGGCGCAAGAGCACCCGCAGCGGCGACAACGGCGGCGCGTGTGTCGAGGTCGCTACCACCCTCCCCGATGTGGTCGCTGTCCGCGATTCGAAGAACACCGAAGGGCCGGCACTCCGCTTCGATCGATCCAGCTGGCAACTGTTCACAGCGGCGGTCAAGTCTGCTGCTCTCCCCGGCTTCTGAGTGCACATCGGCGCTCCTGGCACGCTGCCAGCCGAGGATACGGCGCCTGCGATGCTTCAGGTCATGGATGAATTGACGAGTCGCGTCCGGGCGTTCGCAGAAGAGCGGGACTGGCAGCAGTTCCACACGCCCAAGAACCTGGCCATGGCCCTCGCGGGCGAGGTGGGCGAACTGATTGCCGAATTCCAGTGGCTGACACCTGAGCAGTCCGCGGTTGTTATGTCCGACCCGAACGCCGGTAGCCGGGTGAAAGCCGAGATGGGCGACGTGATGATCTACCTGACCCGGCTGGCCGATGTGCTCGGCGTCGATCTGATAGAGGCGGCCCTGACCAAGCTGGAGGATTCAGCCCGCCGCTACCCGGTGGACCAGGCTCGCGGTTCGGCGGTAAAGCGATAGGAAGGGCCAATGTCGGCATGGCGTTGAGTTGATCTCTTCGCTACAGTCCTTGCCGTAGAAGCGCGTCACGACGGGCTTCCGGTGATTACCGGACACGCCCCCATGCGCACGATCACTTCGTGCTGCCCGGGGGCAAGTGTTGTCAGCGTTCCGTACGTCCGCCGATGGTCTGCTGCGCCTGGTTGGCAGCGGCGTTCTTGAAGACCGGATCGTGGAGCAGATCGGTCGGAACGTGAGCCCGGCAGAACGCCGCGCGTGGTCGCGCAGCCTCGGGGTGCTGGGGCAGGATCTCGCTGACGCCGGTCTGGGCCAGGTCGAGATGCTGGTCGAATACCAGCTTCCACTGACCAGCAAGCGGGTCGACGTGGTGCTCGCCGGCGTCGACCCGCGAACGGCCGAGGACTCCTACGTCGTCGTGGAGTTGAAGCAGTGGTCCTACGCCGAGACGTACGACGGCGCTGAGAACCTTGTGGCAGTGGAGCACGCGCGAGGCCCGAGACTGCATCCGGGCGTCCAGGTCGAGGGTTACTGCGAGTACCTCACCGACTTTCTCGGAATTCTCGCCGAGCACCGGAATCCGGTGCTCGGCGTGGCGTACCTGCACAACGCCGTCGATCGCGACATCAGCGACCTGTTCGACCGCCCGGCAACCGAGCAGAGTCGGATCTTCACAAAGCAGCGGCGGGGTCAGTTCCTCGCTTACCTGCGTAAGCATCTCGCCCCGAAATCAGGCGCTAACGCCGCCGACCGTTTTCTCACCAGCACCGTCCGGCCGAGCCGGCACCTCCTGAGGTACGCCGCGCAGGAGCTGAAGGATCGATCGCATTTCACATTGCTGGACGATCAACGCGTGGCGTACGAGTTGGTTCTGCACGCTGTCGAGCGTGCCCGATCGGCGGATCGCAAATCGGTAGTGGTCGTCTCCGGTGGGCCCGGTAGCGGCAAGAGCGTGATCGCGCTGTCGGTGCTGGGCGAGTTGGCACGCCAGAACCGTTCCGTTATGCACGCAACGGGCTCGCGGTCGTTCACACAGACCTTGCGACGATACGCTGGCAAGGGCTCGACCCGATTGAAGAACCTGTTCGGCTACTTCAACAGCTTCATGTCCGCCGAGCGTAACGGTCTGGACGTGCTGATCTGCGACGAAGCGCACCGCATCCGGGAGACCTCTGTCAACCGGTACACCCCGAAAGCGAAGCGCGACAAAGCTCGTCCGCAGATCGACGAACTCATCGCCGTCGCCCGGGTTCCGGTCTTTCTGCTCGATGAGCACCAGGTGGTGAAGCCCGGCGAGCTGGGCAACGTCGACGTCATCTCGTCGTACGCGAAGCAGCTCAACCTTGATGTCGAGGTGGTGTCGCTGCACAGCCAGTTCCGCTGCGGCGGCAGCGAAGCGTACGAGCGATGGGTTGTTGACCTGCTCGGCCTCGACGGCGGCGAGCCGACGATCTGGACCGGCGACGGGAGGGTCGACCTGGGTCTCGCGGAGTCGCCCGAGGAGTTGGAAGCCTTCCTCGCCGGAAAGCAGGCGGCCGGCGTGACGGCGCGGATGTCCGCCGGGTACTGCTGGCCCTGGAGCGATCCACGCCCGGACGACACCCTGGTACCGGACGTGCAGGTCGGCGGCTGGTCTCGCCCCTGGAACGTCAAGAGCGACCGCAGCGTCGGGGAAGCACCAGGCAGCGCGTTCTGGGCCACCGACCCGAACGGCTTCGGCCAGGTGGGCTGCGTCTACACCGCGCAGGGCTTCGAGTACGACTGGTCGGGCGTCATCATGGGGCCGGACCTTGTGGCTCGGGAGGGGCGTCTGGTCGCGCGACGCGAGGAGTCGAAGGATCCGGCGTTTCGGAATCGCAAGTCGGTCAGCGATGCCGAAGCGGAACTGCTGATCCGCAACACCTACAAGGTCCTCTTGACCCGCGGAATGCAGGGCACGATCGTCTACTCCACTGATCCCGAGACACGGGAGTACCTCGCCTCACTGGTCAAGGTGGTCCGTCCGGTCGAGACGGTCTACGAGGCGACCGGCGACCTCAGCTGATCTCCCCGGCTGTGCTCACGGGATGGCCGGGATCCCCCGCCACGGCGTCGAAGTTGCGCATGGTGGAACTGTCGTAGCCAGTGGCAGTGCTGTTCGGCCGGCGGTACAAGGGATATCGCCTTGTCTTACCAGCCTGGATACGGATCTGACCGCCCGCAGCCGCCGATCTCGGCGCACTAGACCTGTTCAGCCACTAGCGTCTGGACACTTTGCGGCATGAGGTGTCGCTCCGGTTGACCCGGGGTGACCGCATTGACACGTATTGTTTGCTCCCGTTGCCGATCATGAAGGATGTGGGATGGCGCCTGAGGCCGACGGATCCGAGAACGAACTCTCCGTACCAGCTGATCACGGCCCCGATACCACTGTGCCGCATGGCGAGGACCCGGTGGTCAGCCTGGTCGAGATCGAGCCGGGCGTGGCCGTACTCTTCGCCGACCAGCCGCCCGTCGGCTTGGACCTGATCCCTTTCGGGATGATGAGCTCCCAAGCAAACCAGGGCCTGACCGACAAACTCGCGATGGCCTCCGGCATCGCCAATCTGGCGGCACAGGGTGCTCAGGGTCTGACCACCGTGCAAGGGCTGGTGCGTCTGGCACCCGAGACTCTGCAGGCACTCAAGACCGCGCAACCGATGACGTCGGGCGGCTGGAACCTGGGGTCGCTCGTCACGAGCAACGGAAAGATCGCCGCCTCCGTGCGCTGGGCGCCCGTGACAGGGGCGCAGACCGCATCCATACTCTCCGCCCTCGGGCCGGCCGCCGCGCTCCTGGCCCTACAGGTGCAGTTGGCGTCGATCTCGCGTCGTATCGACGAGAACGTCCAACTCACCCGTGACGTTCTCCAAGCGCTGCACGAGGATCAGTGGACGACACTTCTCGGCCTGCACGAGACGACGATGCGTGCGGTACGAGAGTCCCAGGCGGCGGGCACTGTCAACGACCACATCTTCGCCTCCATCGCCACCAGGGACGCAGATCTCCGCAAACAGCGGCTCCTCTTCCGGTCCCTCGTCCGCGGGCACATCAAGGCACTCGACACCGACGGGCAGAGCCGTCGCGCCCACATCCAGAAGAACATCGAGCAGATTCTCGCCGACACGCACGGCATGCTCATGGCGGAGTGGTCCTGGTATCGCTCTCAGGTGCTGCGCGCCGGTCACATCAGCCGCGACGAGGCGGACGCTGCCGAAAACGAGCGACTTCTGGCCGAGTTGGTCGCTGACACTCAGCGCGAGCACACCTCAGCCATGGACGAGGTGTCGAATCTTCTCGCCGACCTCGAACGTCAGTGTCGCTTGATCGCCGAACTCCCGGCTGAACGCAGTCTGCCGTTCACGGCCAAGCGTCAGAGCATCCGCGACAGCGTCCGCATGGCTGAGGCGTTGGCCGAGCGGGTAGCGGCCCTCCGCAACCGTGCTCACACGCAACCTGCACCACTGGATCCGCCAGTCACGGTGTTCAGTGATGCTGTGCCGGACGAACTGCTGCGGATCCTCCGTTGGATCGTGCCCGGCGGGGAGCCCTTGCTGGCCATCGCCGATGTCAACCTCGACCGCCTCGTCGGCGAGGACGCCTACCTTGGAGTGACACCCGAGCGCTTCTTCATCTCCGCGCAGAATGCCGTGCGCAAGCAGGGCACGATCGAGCGCGAGTTCCCGCTCTCGGAGATTCGCTACGTACGGTTCCGCGAGCGCGACAAGCGCGGCCCCGTTCTGGACGTCATCACCACGGACGAGAACATCAGGCTCACCTTCGACGACTGGGCGGGCAAGGGGAAAGGGCTGGACGACGCCCAGCGTCTCGGCAATCTCCTGGCCGCAGCGATGGATCTGCCCGAAAGCGAGCGGCGTACCGACCCTCTGCTGATCGGTGAGTCCCCGACGAGGGAGGCCATCGCCGCTAGCTGATCGGTCCTTCGCCGGAACGTGCGGCTCGTGCCGGTAGGGTCCAGGCACGGGCGACGAAAGGCGGACCAACCATGGCGATTCCCCATCTGACGGCTGGTGACGGCACGTCGTTGCCGGCGATCGGACTCGGCACGTACCAGCTGAACGGCTCGGCGGGGGTCGACGCGATCGGTCAGGCGATCCGGGCGGGCTACCGGTTGATCGACTCGGCGGTGAACTACGAGAACGAGGGTGCGGTGGGTCGGGCCGCCCGTTCGGCGGGCGACGTGCGGGACGAGTTGGTCGTGACCTCGAAGCTGCCGGGGCGGCACCACCGCTTCGACGAGGCGCTGACCACCATCGAGGAGAGTGTGTTCCGCACGGGCCTCGACCGGATCGACCTGTATCTCATCCACTGGCCCAACCCGAAGGTCGGCCTGTACGTGCAGGCGTGGCGAGCACTGATCGAAGCCCGCGAGCGTGGCCTGGTCCGGAACATCGGTCTGTCCAACTTCCTGCCCGAGCACATCGACCGCCTGGTGGCCGAGACCGGGGTCGCCCCGCTGGTCAACCAGATCGAGGTGCATCCGTACTTCCCGCAGCAGCAGGCGATCGACTATCACCGGGCGCAGGGGATCCTCGTGCAGGCGTGGAGCCCGTTGGGCCATGGCAACGACGTGCAGCAGCACCCGACGGTCGTGGACATCGCGTCCGCACACGGCATCAGCCCGGCGCAGGCCATTCTCGCCTGGCACCTGGCCCGCCAGGTGATCCCGCTGCCCAAGGCCGCCTCCCCGCAGCGGCAGGCGGAGAACCTGGACGTCTTCGGCATCAAGCTCAGCGACGCGGAGGTCGAGGCCATCACGGCGCTGGGCCGCCCCGACGGGCGTCTCGCTGACCAGGACCCGGCGGTGTACGAGGAGTTCTGAGCGAAACGCCGCAGCGCTCACTGTGCGGTTGGCCGATGGATGCGGCTGGGCAATTACCGAATGTGATGTCTGGGTGGGGCGGATGCCATGAGGAGCGTGATGACTGGGAGGTATCAATATTCCTCTGAGTCATCACGCTCGTTGGCAGGACCGCCGCCAGCCGAGAGAACCCACCCGACGATCACGACCCGGTCGACGCGCGCGGGGCGAGGCGCACCGCGCAGGGCGACGCGCGACGCGCGACGCGCACGGGCCGACGCGCGACGCGCACGGCCCGACGCGCGACGCGCACGGCCCGACGCGCGACGCGCACGGCCCGACGCGCGACGCGCACGCTTGGGCGTAACGGGTGATCTGCCGACGGTCCGGGGCACCCCGACGTAGCGTGAAGCCGTGTCGACGAAAGATGTACTCACCAGGGCTGACCTCGCCGAACTTCGCCGCTCTGCGCTCGGCACGGCCAATCCGCTCGGTGTCGCCGCCGACATCGCCGAGGCGGTGCAGCAGGGCAGGCTGGAGGATCCGGACGACGCCGGGGACGCGCTGACGCTCGCCGCCGAGATCGCGGAGATCCGGGCGAGGCCGGATGCCGCCCTCCGGTACGCCGACAGCGCCCTGGCGGCGTACCCGACTGGTGATGACCCCCGGGCCGGCTTCGCCCGGGCGCTGCGGGCACGGGCCCTGTTGCAGGCCGGCGGCCGGGACGACGAGGCGATAGCGGAGCTGACCGCGCTGCGCCCGTTGCTGCTCGTACAACCCGATGCCCCCGCGTACGTGAGTGCGGCGTTGGACGCCGCCGGCCGTTCGGCGATCGCCGAAAGGTGGCTGAGCGAGGCGGTCGACACTCTGCTCGGCGAGCGGGCGACCGCCGCCGGTGCGTCGGCGCAGGCGATCACCGCCGTCGAGCCTGCGGTGGAGGTGGGGCCGCCCGAGTCGCCCGGGGTCCTGTTCTTCCTGTTGCAGCAGCGCCACCGGGTCCGCCGGAATCTCAACCTGCCGCACGACCGGCACGACGATCTGGCGGACCGCGTGGAGGCTCAGCTCGTCCGCCGGGCGGGGGAACGGGGCGGCGGTGAACCGGATCTGATCTTCTGGCCCCGGGCCGAGTTCGACCGGCTGCTCTCCACACACGCGGAGCTGACCGAGGTGTACGGGCCGGACTGGGACGCACACCGGGCGCGGCTGGAGAAGGAGCTGGTGCGGCTTGCCGACGCCGGCCAGGTCGGGCTGGTGGTGCTCAGAGCGACTGTCGACGGGCTGGACGGCTTCGCCGGCCGGAAGGACAGCGACCCGGCCGACGGGGAGGTCCGAGCCGGCTACGCGCGGGAGTTGGCGGCCCGGCCGGCGGCGCGGATCCCCTGGCCGCCGGAGCGCAACGACGCCTGCTGGTGCGGTTCGGGCCTCAAGTACAAGAAGGACTGCCTGCCGCGGTCCCGCGGCTGAGCGCGCCGGCTACCTCCCGGTGTGTCGCTGGTAGTGGCGGGCCACGCGGGCCCGGTTGCCGCAGGAGGGCTTGCACCACTCCTGACGCGGGTGGTCCTTGACGAAGTAGCGCACGCAGCGGGGCGCGGGGCAGGCGCGCAACTGCTCGCGGGTCGCACCGGCGAGGAACTCGATGACGGCCCGGGCCAGCCCTGCCGGGAGTGCCAGCCGGGGCTCTGTCGCCTCGCCGTGCCAGGCCAGCACCGGTGTGCCCTCCTGCTCCCAGGTCAGTACGGGCCGGACGGGCACCGTCGCGGCGGCCTGGTTGAGCCGGTCGACAGCCTCCGGCGGGGAGAGCAGCGAGGTGGACTCGGCTCGGCTCGGTGGGCCCGGTCGGACGGCGACGGCGAACAGGGTACGGGCGGCGCGGCGCACGGCGACCACGTCGAGGCGGGTCCGCTCGTCGACCTCAACGCGGGAGGTGTCGCACCTGGCGACGTACTCGCGCAGTGGTTCGGCGTGCTCGCGGAGCCAGGCGGTCAGGCCGGCGACGTCGGCGAGGTCGTCGGCGACGCCTCCGTTGCCGTCGTGCCGGATCGTGCTGACCAGGGCGAGCGCGAGCTGTGCGGACATCGGTGCCTCTCCCGTAGGCGGCTTGTGTGGCCGGTGTCGCCAAGTGTAGCGTCCCTAATGGTTGACGCATTCTTAATGCATTAGGGGGCAGTCGTGTTGTTCATCGCGCACCTTAGTGACACCCACCTCGACGGGCACCTCCGATCGGCGGAGCGGGCCGTCCGGGTCATGGACCACCTGCACGCCCTGCCGCGACCGGTCGACGCGATCCTGATCACCGGGGACATCGCCGATCACGGGGAGGTGTCCGAGTACGAGACCGCCGCGAGACTCTTCGACTCTCCCCTGCCGGTCCTGATGTGCCCCGGCAACCACGACGTGCGTGCCGCGTACCGCAAGGGTCTGCTCGGGGACGACGGCGGCGGCACCGGCCCGATCAACGCCCGGCACGACGTGGCCGGCGCGGTGTTCCTCCTGGCCGACTCGTCCGTGCCCGGCGAGGACCACGGCCACCTGGACGACGAGACTCTGGCATGGCTCGCCGACGAGTTGGCTTCGGTGCCGGCGGGAGCGCCGACGTTCGTCGCCCTGCACCACCCGCCGGTCGTGCTGCACCATCCGGTCATCGACGCGATGCGGTTGCTGCAGGCCGATCCCCTGGCCGCCCTGGTCGCCGCCCACCCTCAGGTCGTCGCCGTGCTGACCGGGCATTTCCACACGGCCGCCGCGAGCACGTTCGCCGACCGTCCACTGCGGATCGCGCCGGGTGTGGTCTCCACACTGCGGATGCCATGGGAGGGCGACCGGCCGCTGACCACCCAGACCCAGCCGCCCGGCGTCGCGTTCCACGTGTACGACGACAGCGGCCTCTTCACCACCCACTACCGGGTGGTGGTCTGAGCGTGCGCGGCGTGGCAGTGCTCGGCTTCCTGGTCGCCGTCGCGCCGATAACCGCCACACCTGGTGCGAGCCTGACGCTTGTCGTCTCGCGGGTCGCCACCGGCGGTCGGCGGCAGGGGTGGTGGGTGATCCTGGGTACTGTCACAGGGCTCTACCTGCACGCCACACTTGCCGCCGTCGGCCTGGCCGCGCTGGTGCTCCGGTCGGCTCAGGCGTTCTGGATCGTCAAGCTCCTCGGTGCTGCCTACCTGGTCGGGCTCGGGCTGTGGATGCTGTTCTCCGCGGCCCGGCGCTCCCCGTCGACCACGTCACCGCCGGCCCGCACGCGCCGACTGCCGTGGCGGGTGGACCACCCCTACCTCCAGGGGCTGCTGGGCAACGTCCTGAATCCCAAGGCCGCCGCCATCTATCTCACCCTCGCACCGCAGTTCCTCGAACCGGGCCGTCCCGTCCTGGTGCCCATGCTGCTCCTCGCCACAGCGCACTCCGCGCTGCACACCTGTTGGCTGGCCGGGTGGACTGTCGTCTCCGGCGCCGCCGGCCGGCTGCTCCGGACGGCCGCCGTCCGGCGCGTGCTGGACCGGCTGACCGGGGTGATCCTGCTCGGCCTCGGCGTACGGGCTGCGGTGACCTGAGGCGATCCTGGGTGACGCGTCCGGCGGGTACCGTTAGCGTCCCTGTCTGGATCATCGAGATCCGTTGTCACCGGAGGAGTCGCCGATGTTCGAGGAGTTCATGGGCCTTCCCGCCCACCCTCTCGTGCTGCACGCCGCTGTCGTGTTCGTACCGCTGCTGGCCCTCCTCACGGTCGGGTACGCGTTCGTCCCGCCGATCCGCCCGCACACCCGCTGGGTGCTGGGGTTGCTGGCCGTGGGGGCACCGCTGTCCGCGCTGCTGGCGAAGCTCTCCGGTGACGCCTTCTTCGACCGCATGCGGTCGGCCAACCGGGTCACCCCCGAGTTCCTGCCGAAGCTGGAGGCACACCAGGAGTTCGGCGACTTCACGCTGTGGGCGAGCATCGGTCTGGCGATCGTGGCCCTGGCCCTGGTCCGGTTCGTCGCGCCGCGAACCGCCGAAGGGAGCGCGGACACGCGCCAGGGCCGGGCGCTCACTGTGGCGTTGCAGGTGTTGTCGCTGGTGGCCGCAGGTGTCGCCGTGTACTACGTGATCCGTACCGGGGACTCTGGCGCGAAGGCGGTCTGGGAGGGCCAGTGATCGGCCCGGACAACGGTGGTGCGGCCCTGTTGAAGCGGACCGCACCACCGTGTTGACCGTCAGCCCGCGGCGTACGCCCGGATGATGGTCTGGTCGATGCCGCTACCGCTGTCGCCGTCTGCCTTCACCCGCAGCGAGACGGTGCCGGCCCGGGGCAGCTGGGCCCGGTAGGTGTCCCCGCTGCGGGTGACCCGGGCCGTTTTCCAGGTGACGCCGTCGTCGGTGGAGGTCCACACTTGGAACGAGGTCACCTTCTGCGCCTTGACGCCGTGCGCCTGGCGGACGGCGAACTCGGCGGTGCCGCCGGTGGGATGGTTGGCGGTGTCCATCGGCAGCGCGTAGTCGACAGCGAACAGCGGCAACGGCACGCTCCCGGTCCCGTCCGGGCCGGCGGATCGGAACGTCCACGAGGTGGAGACCTTCGTGGAGATCGGCAGGATCAGGCTCGTGTCGACGTCGAGGGTCATCCGGTAGTCGGCGGCCTGCTGCCCGACGGTGATGTCGGCGTACGGCAGGTCCCGCTTCTCGACGAGTGTGCCGTTGCGGTACAGCGACAGGTTGCGCTTCACCCCGATCGCGTTGTTCTGCAGGCAGTCGGCGCGCTGGTGCTGGTCGGTCAACGACACCAGGTCGATGTGCAGGTTGCCCCGGGTCCGTGACGGAGGCGTGGCGCAGGTCCAGCCGTTGTCGGCCGGGTCGTCGTACCAGCCGGAGTGCAGCGGCTGCCGCGCCCAGATCTTCGACTGCCGGCTGCCCGGCTGGTAGCGGCGAGGCGCCTCCTGGGCCGACAGTCCACCGTAGACACCCTCGTCGGCCCAGACGATCTCCGGCGACAGGTAGTCGGTGCGGTACGGCGGCAGGTTGCCCTCGTGGGTCTGGGTCACGCCCAGCCCTTCGGCTGTGAAGCCGGTCCGGATCAGCTGGGTGACCATTCCCGGCGAGTCCATCTGGTGGAAGCGCTGGTCGATGCGGGCCAGGCGGGCCTGCTCGGCTCTGCTCACCCGGTAGGCGGGGTCGCCCGGCACGCCATCGGGATACTCGTGCACCAGGTTGTAGCGGTACGGCATGGCCGTGCCCGCGGGCGAGTTGAGGTTGACGGCCGCCCAACCGCGCCGCGATCCGACGCTGGGCTTCGGCAACGGGGAGGTGCGGACGCTCGTCGCGGCCCCGTATCCGTTGACCTGACTCCACCAGGCCTGGCCGTTCGGCGCGGTCTGGAGGATGGTGAAGTCGACGCGCGTCGGCGTGGTGGCGACCCCGTCGACAGTCGCCGTCACCGGCTTGGCCCGCGCCGGGTCCAGCGTCACGCTACGTGGGCCCGTCACGTTCAGGTCGGACTCGCCCACGAGCGTCGACTCCAGCACGTCGCTGTCGACGTAGTAGGCGGCGGACGAGCCGAGGATCGCGTACCGGCCGGCGGGCACCCGGACGGTGAAGGTCTCACCGGGTACGCCGCTGGGCCCACCGTAGTAGAGGAGCGGGTCGGTGAGGTTGGCGACCAGGACGTTGATCCAGCTCTCCGCGCCCTCGGAGAGGTCGGGCAGCGGCTTGGTGTGGATCGTCAGGTCGTAGCTGGGCTGCTCGACGTAGAAGCTGACCGGGGTGGTCGACGCCAGTTTGCGTCCGGGGCCGCGGGCGGTGACGGTGGCCAGGTAGAAGCCGGGTCGCGCGGCAAGCGCCGCGCGGTTGATCCGCACTGTCGCGTTGGCGGTGCTGCCGCGCTTGAGCGTCACCCGGCTCGTCGACAGCGACACCGCGCCGCGTGGCACGGCCTGGCCGTCGTGGTTGACGATCGACACGTCGAGGTCGAGGTGGGTCGTCGCCGGGGAGGCGTCGCCGGTCCAGGTCAGCTTCGTCTCGCTGGTACCCGACTGCGGGTACGCGAACGTGCCGAGGTTGACCACCGGCTGGTCGCTGGTCGGGCCGCCGAGGGCGCGGGCCGCGTTGAGCCGGCCGGCTCCGACGGCGTACGGGTCGACGCCGGTCAGCGGGTCGGCCGCACCGACGAGCGCCGCCTTGAGCCGCTCCCCCGTCCAGTCCGGGTGCCGCTGGGCGAGCAGGGCGGCCGCGCCCGCCACGTGCGGGGCGGCCATCGAGGTGCCGGTGCTGCCCTCGTAGAACTTGTCGATCGGGTCCTGGAGGTTGGTGCCGGCCGCGCGGGCGGCCACGATGTCGACACCGGGCGCGACAAGCTCCGGCTTGGCCACGCGGCTGGTGACAAGCGGGCCACGGCTGGAGAAGTCGGCGAGCCGGTCGTCCCGGTCGACAGCGCCGACGGTCAGGGCGCTGGCGGCGGAGCCGGGTGAGGAGATCGCGCCACCGCTGTTGCCGGAGGCGATCACGAACAGCGCCCCGGTCTGCTTGCTCAGCGCGTCGACGGCGAGCGAGAGCGGGTCGCTGCCGTCGTCCGGATAGCTTCCGCCGAGGCTCATGTTGACCACGTCGGCGCGGGCGGCGGCCCACTCCATGCCGGCGATGATGCCGGAGTCCTCGCCGGAGCCGTGGTCGTCGAGGACCTTGCCGATGACCAGGTTGGCGGCCGGCGCGACGCCGCGACGCTGGCCGTTGGAGGCCGCGCCGGTGCCGGCGATCGTCGACGCGACGTGCGTACCGTGGCCGTTGTGGTCGACGGCGTCGCCGCCCTCGGCGGTGAAGTCGGCCCGGTCGACGACGCGGCCGGCCAGGTCGGGGTGGGTGAAGTCGGCTCCGGTGTCGAGCACCGCGACGCGGACGCCCTTGCCGGTGTAGCCGGCCTTCCAGGCATCAGGCGCGGCGATCTGCGCCAGGTTGCGGTCGAGGCCGGCGGGCTTGCCGGCGCCGGTCAGCGCGGTGGCGCGGACCTTGCGGTCGAGCCAGACCTTCTTCGCGCCGGCGAGCAGCGAGTTGGTGGCGAGCTTCGCTGTGGTCGGGCTCTTCTTGGGTACGCGGCCGGCGACCGCGCCGATGCTGGGCAGCGCCAGCACGTCGCCGAGCGCGGCCACCCGGGCGGAGGCGGTGGCGGGCTGCACGATGAGCGGCAGTTCCGTGGTGTTCTGGTCGTCGTACCCGTCGGCGATCAGCACTGTGACGTCGAAGAGGTCGGGGTCGAGGACCGGGCCGACCTGGGACGCGACGCGGGCGGGGATGACGTGCAGGTGGCCGTCCGGTCCGCAGGTCTGGTGGATGACCGAGTTGGGGTCGGCGGGTTGCACAGTGGCGTGCGGGCATCCCGATCCGGTGGCCCGTACGGTCACCACGTCCCCGGTGAGCAAGGTGACGGTGTGTGTTTTTCGGTCGGCTGCGGTGTCGGGCGCACTGGGTCGGCTGGGCCCGTCGGGGCTGGCAGTGGCGGTGCCGCCCGGTAGGGCGGTCAGCGCCGTGGCCGTGACGGCGACGGCCAGTAGCCACCGCGTTCTCTTGAGCATCCTGCTCCCTGTCTCATGTGGACAAACGTGCCTTTTCGGCGCGTCGCGCAAGATCATATGCACGTGCACGTGATCTTCGGAGCCCCTGGAAGACGTCTTTTCTTCGCCCACCTGGCAAGGGATTCGGCCATGTGTCGCCGCCGTACACGGTTCGATGTCGGTTCGATTACCACCCCCGATCGGGACACGGAACCGGCCGTCCCACGCGGACGTGTTCACCCACGACGCCGCCCGACGGGATCGACGGAACGTCGCCCCGGACCTAGCATGACGACGAATGGATCTTCGACGTTGGCCCCGCCGCGACCCGGCAACCAGCCCAACCGAAGGGAGACGCGCATGCGTCGACCCCGTCATCTGGCACTACTCAGCGTCGGCGTGTCCGGCGCGCTGATCCTCAGCGCGGCACCGGCAGCGGCGGCCCCAACCGCAGTGACCGCACCCACCGGCATCGTCGTCGCCGACGGCATGACCCAGCCGGTGTTCTCGCTTGCCGACGCCATCGAGGAGCGGGTGTACGTCCAGACCCCGGTGGACACCGACCACGACGGTCGCCCCGACCGGGTGGCCATCGACATCTCCCGACCCCGGGAGACCGCCACGCAGGGCTTCAAGGTGCCTGTCATCTTCGAGCACAGCCCGTACCGCAAGGGCACCTGGGGCGACGTGCCATACCCGAGCGTGCTTGTCGACGACCTGCCGCAGAACGGCCTCACCGACAGGTCGGGGCGTCGGGCGCTCGACATGGGCGTCCAGCGGGCCGAGGCGAAGGCCAACCTGCCCGGCTCGCTTGACGACTACTACGTCCCGCGCGGGTACGCCGTGGTGCTCGGTCAGAGCGTCGGCACCGGCGACTCGGAAGGCTGCCCGACCAGCGGCGACCAGGCCGAGACGCTCGGCACCAAGGCCGTCATCGACTGGCTCAACGGGCGGGCCAAGGGGTACGACGCGAGCGGCGCCCCGGTCACGGCCGGCTGGACCACCGGCGCGGTGGGCATGACCGGCGTCTCCTACAACGGAACGCTTCCGAACCAGGTGGCGACCACCGGCGTCAAGGGTCTGAAGACCATCGTGCCGGTCTCGGCGATCAGCAGCTGGTACGACTACTACCGGGCCAACGGTCTGGTCGTCGCGCCCGGCACCTACCAGGGCGAGGACCTCGACGTCCTGGCCCAGTACACGGCCGGGCAGGCACGGGCCGAGGGACCCTGCGCCGACGAGATCGCAAAGATCACCGCGGAGCAGGACCGGGTGACCGGTGACTACTCGAAGTTCTGGCAGGAGCGCGACTACTACGACGCCCGCAACGTCAAGGCCAGCGTCTTCGTCGTGCACGGCCTCAACGACTGGAACGTCAAGACCGGACACTTCGCCGGCTGGTGGGACCAGCTCGCCAAACGCGACGTACCGCGCAAGATCTGGCTGCACCAGGGCGGGCACGGCGGCCCGGGCAGCAGCGCCTCGGTGACCCTGCCCGACGGTCGGACGTGGACCTACAAGCAGACCGAGAACCGCTGGTTCGACTTCTGGCTGTGGAACGTCCGCAACGGGATCATGGACGAGCCGACCGCCGTGCTGCAGCGCGAGGACCGCGCCTACACCACGTACGCCAACTGGCCCGACCCGGCGGCGCGTGAGGTCGGGCTGCGGTTCGCCGCCGACGACGCCACCGCCCCGGGAGCGCTCACCACTGGCAAGCCACCGAAGGCGAAGGTCGAGCAGAGCTTCGTCGACGAGGGCCGGACCATCGGCCCGGACACCCTGGTAGCCAACCCGGACGCGGCAAGCGCCAACCGGCTCGTGTACCGCTCCCCCGCGCTGACCCAGAGCGTGCGCATCTCCGGTCGCCCCGAGATGCGGCTGCGGATGGCCATCGACAACAAGCCGGACGCGAACCTGACCGCGTACCTGGTGGACTACGGTCCGGAGGGTTCGACAGCGGCGCCGACGGTGGTGACACGGGGTTGGATGGACCCGCAGAACCGCAAGAGCGCCGAGCGCACCAAGCCTGTCAAGCAGGGCAAGCTGTACGACTACCGGTGGACGATGGAGCCGAAGGACTACGTGTTCCCGGCCGGCCACCGGATCGGCGTGGTCGTCTTCTCCAGTGACCAGGAGTACACGCTGCTGCCGCTGGGCGGCACCCGGCTGCGGGTCGCGCCGAACGACAGTGAGCTGCGGCTGCCGGTGGTCGGCGGGCGGGGCGCACTCGGCTTCTGATCGGCTCCGTCAACGGGTGGGGCGGTTCGACGACGCGTCGGGCCTCCCCACCCGGGTGTGGTCGTCGGGGGTCTCGGAATGTGCGAGTGCGGCAAGGAGCTGCAGTTTCTCGTCGCTGTCGCTGTCCTTGTCGGGGTAGTAGACGACGAGGATGACGTCACCGATGGGGAGTTTGTCCCGGTGGAGGCGTAGTTCACCGACGACGGGGTGGTGCACCGTCGTCGTGCCCCCGTCGAGGCTGCGGACATCGTGGCGGGCCCACAGGGTACGGAACCGCTGACTGGACAGCGCGAGTTCGCCCACCAGCTCGACGAAACGGGGGTTGTCGATGTCGTCACCGACGGTGGTGCGAAGGGCGGCGATGAAGTCGGCGGTGGCCTGCGTCCAGTCCTGGTGGAAGGCTCGTTCCTCCGGATCGAGGAGGAGCGACCGCAGCCGGTTCTGACCAGGCTGCAGGCGCGGGGAGAGCGCCATGGCCATCGGGTTGGAGGCCAGGACGTCGAAGGCGCGTCCTTCGACGAACGCGGGGATCTGAAGGTGGGCAAGCAGTTCGTACACCCGCGCTGGTACGTGCTCGGACCGCTTGCGGCGCGGCGCCCTGGGACGCGCCGCCGCGAGGTCGAGCAGATACGTCCGCTCGATGTCGTCGAGCTGCAGGACGCGCGCGAGCGATTCGAGGACCTGCGGTGAGGGGTTCTTGTCCCGGCCCCGTTCCAGCCGCAGGTAGTAGTCGGGGCTGATCCCGGCGAGCAGGGCGACTTCCTCGCGTCGCAGGCCGGGCACGCGGCGCCTGCCGCCGGTCGGCAGCCCTACCTGCGACGGTGAGACCAATTCGCGCCGGGCCCGAAGGTAGCTGCCCAGCCGGTGGCCGTCACCCGACTCCTCTTCCCTCATGGTCACCACGGTAATGCGGTGCGCGTGCCGCAGAGGGGGCCCTGCTGGGACCTGGGAAAAAGGGGGCCCTGCCACCTCCGGCGGGCTCCGTCAAGACTTGCTATCGCCCTGTTCGGAAAGGACAGCGGGCATCACTGTTTGCGCCCGCGAGTTCACGCGTCGGCGCCCTCTGGATCGAAGGGAAGATCTCGTGGATCTCTCCAACCGCACAGTTTTCATCGTCGGCGGCACCTCGGGTATCGGGCGAGAACTGGCCCGGCGGTTCGCCGCAACGGGCAGCACCGTAGCCGTTGGCGGTCGTAGCCCCGAGGCCCTCTCGGAGCTCGCCGCGGAAGGTTTCGGCACGTTCGACGTCGACGTCACCGACGGCGCTTCTGTCGGCTTTGCCCGGGACGCCGTGCTCGCCCGTTACCCCGAACTGGACACGGTGGTGACGATGTCGGGTGTCATGCTCATGGAAGACCTTCGCGACTCCGCGCACTTTCCGACGGCGGAGGCGACGATCGACACCAACCTGGTCGGCACCATCCGGGTCATCGACGCCTTCACTCAGCATCTGGTCGGTCGGGGTGCCGGCAGCTTCATCACCGTCACCTCCGGCATCGCCTTCCTGCCGTTCCCGCCCATGCCCAGCTACGCCGCTTCGAAGGCCGCGGTGCACGCCTACTCCGAGGCGCTGCGCGCACAACTCGACGGCACCGGTGTCGACGTCGTCGAACTCGTCCCCCCGGCCGTCGCGACAGCCGGGCAGGAGAAGGTGAACCCCCACGCGCTGCCGCTCGACGACTTCGCCACCGAGGTCATGCAACTGCTCTCGGCGAACCCCACCCCGCACGAAATCCTCGTGAAGGGCGTTCTCATGCACCGTTGGGCCGAGCGCGACGGCACCTACGCCGACCTCGTCGCGCAGCGCTCGAAGGCCCTGACGATGCTTCCCGGTCGCGAACGCTGACGCCCGACTGGATCGCCACCGGCGTCTGCCGCCAACTCGCGCCGCACGGGTCGCCAAACCCGCTCGACCGGGAATGTGGGTATATGGCACGGTCGTCGGGTGCCGGTATCCCGTCGTGACGTCCTGCAGTGGCAGTTCGACCTGACCTGGTCGCTGTTCGAATACCACCTGGAACGGCTGGAGCCGGCAGACTTCCTCTGGGAGCCGGCCGCGCACTGCTGGACGGTACGCCCGGCGGACGACGGCGGATGGGCACCGGACTGGGCGGACGCCGAGCCCGACCCGATCCCCGTCCCGACGATCGGGTGGCTCACCTGGCACATCGGCTGGTGGTGGACTGTCGCCCTCGACCACGCCCAGGGGCGTCCGCCACGGGAACGTGCCGAGATCGGCTGGCCCGGTGACGGCGACAAGGCGGTGGCCTGGCTGCGGGACCTCCGCACCGAATGGTTGGAGGTGTTGGCGCGGCTCGACGACGCCGACCTTGACGGCATCGCGCCGTTTCCGTGGCAGGGCGACCCGGCACACACCGTCGCCCACATGATCGCCTGGGTGAACGCCGAGCTCATGAAGAACGCCGCTGAGATCGGCCAGCTCCGCCTGCTGCGCCACGCACGCGAATAGCCACCCGGCCCGCCACTGACGGCCCTCGGCACCGGAAGGGGTGCGCCCTGGTGGTAGGCGCACCCCGACCGTCTACTCCTGTTCGGCCGCCGGCGTGAATGTCACCCGCGAGCGGACCTGCCGGAAGCCTGTCCGTTCCAACTCGGCCAGCACCGCGACCCGGTGGGCGTCCACGTCGGCGATCACCTCCCGGGCACCGTCCTCGGCCAGCAACCGGACCGCCTCGACCAGCAACTCACCCCGGACGGCGTCGTCGAGCAGGCCGAGGTAGGCGATGAGGGGGAAGCAGGCGTCGCCGGTCGGCCTGACCAGGCCCACCGGCTCACCGTCGGCCACCCCGACCCGCCACTGCTCGGTCGAATCCCCCAGCCAGGCAAGGGGGTCCGTGGCCAGGTCGACTCCGCCGACCCCCTGCGCGGTCTCCACCCCGGTCAGCACGTCCGGCTCGGCGATCCGCGCGACCAAGGTGTTGATCTCCGCTTTGTCGAGTGGCCTGCGGAACGTGTACCGCCCGGAGGTCGTCGGCAGCGGCGTGCCTGTCCAGGAGCACCGCAGCCGCTCTCCGCGCTCGACAAGCCCTGCCAGTCGGGCGGCCTCCATCGGGGCGCTGACCACTGCCAGCACCTCGGGTCGACGCCTCCAGTGCGCCGGGAGTGCGGCGTAGTAGACGCCCGGACCTCCGAGTGCCTCGTGGGCGGCGCGCAGCAGCGCGGCCCCCACCTCCGGCTCGGCGACCAGGTCGAACCGGTCCAGCCAGGGAGCGCCGACGGCCCCGGGCGGGAGCAGCCAGGCCGCCCTACCGACCACCTGGCCGGCGCGCAGGGCGACCCAGGTGTTCTCGGGTCGGTAGCCGCCGGCGGCGATGCCGTCGGCGTACGCGATCTTGCGCAACTGCGGCAACGGGTCGGGCATGGAGTCGAACAATTCTTCCTCGCCCGCGACGAGCGGGCGGATGACCAGGTCGGTCATGGCAGGTCCTCCGGAAAGCGCGCGCCCCGGTCAGATCCGCGTGGACGCCGGAACGCGGAGAGGGCGCAGAACATCGGACATTGTTCTGACCTCCTCTCGGGCTCGACGGCGTGCCCGAGAAGTTACCCGACGTGCTCGCCGGTCACAAGGCACGCGGCGTCGGCTACAACGTCGGGTTGGTCTGCGAGCCGCGCCCGTGGATATACCCGTCGGCGACGGCGATCCCGACCAGGATCAGCCCCGAGATGGCGGCCACGGCGACCGGCGGGAGGAAGAGCAGGGGCAGGGTAGCCACGACCAGCACCAGCACGCCGATCGGCAGCACCCGGCAGCGCGGCCGCATCGAAGATCGCTCCAGATAGGCGCGCCCGATCAGGAACAGCACCGGGCCGCCGCAGATGATGACCACCAGCGCCCAGTCGATCGGCGGGTGCGGGTCGTGGATGACCTGCCCGAACCCCACCGCTGTGCAGATGATGCCTGCGACGATGAGCATCAGACTGAAGCCCGACGACCGGGCCAGGCGCAGCGCGTTCGAGTCCGCGGCCTGCCCCGGGGCCAGGTGGTAGAAGTACAGCCGCCAGAACGCCACTACCGTCACGAAGGCGGCGACGAGAGTGATGGTCCGCCCGGTCGAGAAGCCTGGGAAACTCACCGCGAGCCCCGTCTCCAGCACCACCTCGGCCAACGCGATCATGAAGAACTGGTTGTACCGCTCCGCCAGGTGCGCCTCGGAGATCCCGAACGGGTTCCGTGGTCGTTTCGTGCCGAGGCGGGGCACCGGCCAGTGGATGGCGGAGCCGACGAGCTCGATGGCGAGGGCGATGGTCCAGAAGACCCCACGCCCGAAGCCCCCGCTGATGGCGCCGCCGATCCACAGCACGGCGGAGACCGTGTACCAGGTCAGTACCCGGGCGGGAAGTTTCCCTCGCGGATGCCCCCACTGCGCCAGCGTGAGATAGAGCGGCCGGCCCACCTGGATGATGACGTACGTGCAGGCGAAGATCAGACCCCGCTGGCCGAACGCCTGCGGCAGGCTGACCGCCAGCACCAGCGTGCCGAACATCGTCGCCAGCAGGATGACCTGGATGTCGGTGCGGCGGGGATCGTAGGTGCTGGACATGACGGCGTTGAGAAACCAGATCATCCACATCGCCGTGAAGAACAGCAGCGTCTGACCCGCCTCCGACAGCAGTGCGTGCCGGACGATGGTCAGGTCGTCGGCGACGCGGCCCGCCAGGCGCGCGAGCGCGAAGACGTAGACGACGTCGACGAGCAGTTCCAGGACTGTCGCGCTACGCGGGCTGCGGCTGTCGGCCAGCCCGCGCGACCACGAGGGCATCAGCATGCTCGTGCCCGGCCCGGCGGCCGGCAGGTTGGTCCCCGCACGTGGTCAGCTCAGCCGGTCAGGGGTCACCGGCACGGGCGTGCCGACACATCCGGCGAATGAGCTGGCCTGCGCCGATGCCATCGCCCGAGCCTCCCCGCCGACCGGTCCACCCCGTACCTGTTGAGGCACTTTATCCCGATCTTCGCGGGCTCCCGCGAGTTATCGCGGATCCGGCGGCGGCCGGGTCAGGCGCGGCTGGGATGGCCATGGCCCGACCCGACGGGCACGGGCTCAACGACCGGACGGGTCCACATGGTTGCGCCACGAGTGCCGGGGCTCGAAGCCCAGGACCCGGCGGGCCTTGTCGATGCTGAGAAGCGTCTCGTGCTCGCCCAACTCCCGGCGGATCTCGACTCCCGGGTAGACCTCGGCCATGAGGCTGGCGCTGGACCTGGTCATGACGGTGTCGGCGTTGGCGATGATGAACACGTCGGCGCCGGGCCGGTCGTGGGCGAGCGCCCGTTCGACCGCCTGCGCGCCGTCGCGGGCGTCGATGTAGCCCCACAGGTTCCACCGCCGCGCCCGCGGGTCGGCGTCGAACGACGGGAACGCCGCGTAGTCCTCGACGTCCATCACGTTGGAGAACCGCAGGCCCACCATGACCAGCTCCAGGTCCCAGCGGCAGAAGTGCCGCGCCATCTCCTCCTCAAGGGCCTTGTTCAGCGAGTACGTCGACTCCGGCCGTGACGCGTACTCCTCGTCGACGGGGGCGTACGGCGGCGGCGTGTCGAACGGCAACCCGAGCACCGTCTCGCTCGACGCCCACACCACATGTCTGATGCCGGCGGCCCTGGCTGCGGCGAACACGTTGTACGTGGCGGCGGAGTTGTTGGCGAACGTGGTCGCGTTGGACATCAGCCCGGGGGCGGGTACCGCCGCGAGGTGCACGATGGCCTCGACGCCGCCGGAGTGCTCGTCGGCGCCCCCGGTGAACGCCTCCACCACCTGGCCGTAGTCGGTGAGGTCGACGAGGAGGAACTCGCCGTCCACGTCGCGCGGGTCGCGTCCGCCGGCACGGTCCACCGCCAGCACGTCGACGCCCACGGCGCGCAGGTGCGTTACCACGGCACGGCCGAGCTTGCCGGTGGCGCCGGTGACGACGACGCGCCTGGGGAGTATGGGATCACTCATGCACCCATCCTCTCCAGCGGGGCGCGGCTCCGGGTACCCGGCCCACCCGTGCGACGCCGGCCCCGTTCGCCGGATCGGTCAGGAATCGAGAAGTACGCGACGGTGCGCCGTCCCTAGCATCATCGTCATGGACATCACCATTCACACGACAGTTCTTCCCCACGTCGACCCCGAGGAGTCGCTGGCCTTCTACCGCGACGTGCTCGGCTTCGAGGTCCGCACCGACGTCGGGCAGGGCACCATGCGGTGGATCACCGTCGGCCCTGCCGGGCAGCCCGACACGTCGATCCTCCTGGCGCCGCCGACAGCGGACCCCGGCCTCACCGAGGACGAGCGGCGCATGATCAGCGAGATGATGGCCAAGGGCACGTACGGCTGGATCCTGCTGGCCACCCGCAACCTCGACGACACGTTCGAGAAGGTGCAGGCCCGCGACGCCGAGGTCGTCCAGGAGCCCACCGAGCAGCCGTACGGCATCCGTGACTGCGCCTTCCGGGACCCGGCCGGCAACATGGTACGCATCCAGGAGCTTCGCTGAGAGTGCCCGGCGGCGGCTCGATCGACCTCGTGGCGACCCGCCCGTTGGCGCGCGTCCCGGCGTGCACGGCGCCCCCGAATGCGTAACGTGCAGGGGTAACGCTCACGCGAGGAGGAGACTTCATGTCCAAGCCACCGCTTCCCGAGACCGCGATCGCCATGCTCAAGAAGCCGAACCCGGCTGTCATGACGACGCTTCAGGCCGGTGGTCAGCCGGTGTCCGCCGCCACCTGGTACCTGTGGGACGACGGACGGATCCTGGTCAACATGGACGCGAGCCGCCGCCGGCTGGGCCATATCCGCAACGATCCCCGGGTCTCCCTCACCGTGCTGGACGAGGCCGGTTGGTACACCCACCTCAGCGTCATCGGGCACGTCGCCGAGCTGCGCGAGGACGAGGGCCTCGCCGACATCGACAGGCTGGCGCGGCACTACACGGGCGACGCGTACCCGCGGCGGGAACGCGACCGGGTCAGCGCCCTCATCGAGATCGACCGCTGGCACGGCTGGGGCGCGCTCAAGGACAACGACCAGGTCGGCTGACGCCCGCTCGGGCTCGTTCCCATCGCGGGCGGTCTGCTCGGCGATACGCCCGTCAGGGCGTCACCGCGCTGGTGGAGCGGGCGCCGACGCGGGTCACCAGGTAGCCGAAGGCCGCCGCGGTGAAGAACATGACGATGCCGTAGACGGCTGCCGGGATCGCCATCTGGGCGTTGTCGAGCAGTGCCGGGCTGAGGGCGATCGTGATGGCCAGTGTGCTGTTGTGGATACCGATCTCGAACCCGGCAGCCGTCGCTGCCCTCCGGTCGACCCCGGCAAGGCGCGGCACCCCGTACCCGATAGCGAGGCTCAGCAGGTTGAACGCGAGGACGGCGAGGCCGACGGAGACGAAGTAGTCGGCGATGTTCTCGCGTTCACCGAGCACGGCCCCGGCGATCACCGCGACGAGCACGACAACGGAGAGGATCCGGACCGGGCGGTTCAGCCGCTCGGCTACCTGCGGCACCCGGGCCCGGATGAGCATGCCGATCGCGACCGGGACGAGCACGATGGCGAAGACCTGGAGGACCTTGTCGAACTGCAGGCCGATGCTTCGCCCGTCGGGCAGGAAGTACGCCGCCGACAGGTTGACGAGGATCGGCAGGGTGAACGCGGCGAGCACCGAGTTGATGGCGGTCAGTGTGATGTTCAGGGCCACGTGCCCGCCGAACAGGTGGCTGTAGAGGTTGGCGGTCGTGCCGCCCGGGGACGCGGCCAGCAGCATCATGCCGACGGCCAGTTCCGGCGCCAGGCCGAAGGCCAGGACGAGGCCGAAGCAGATCGCCGGCAGCACCAGCACCTGGCACACCAGCGCGATGACGGCGGCTCTCGGATGCTGGGCCACCCTGCGGAAGTCCTCAGTGGTCAGCCCGAGACCCAGACCGAGCATGATGATGCCGAGGGCGATGGGCAGGCCGATCAATGTCAGGGCTGAGTCCATGGCACAACATCGTTACCACCGGGTAACGCCGTCACAATCCCCCATGTGGCTGGCGGCTCTTGACCGTTGACGGTGATCGGCTTAACTTCATCAATCAGATAAGTATCTTAACTAATTCTGCTTGATGCCTCGTGGGAGTGTGCCGATGCGACAGTTGCGCCACCGCCGTCTCACAGCAGTCGTCGCCCTGGCGACCCTGCTCGTCACCGCCGCCCCGCCCACCGCCGCGAGCGCAGGTGCGGGTACGGGCGCCAAACCCGAGCGCGCCGGCTTCCACCGGGTCGGCTACTTCACCCAGTGGGGCATCTACGGCCGCGCCTTCCCGGTCAAGAAGCTCGACACCTCCGGGGCGGCGAGCCGCCTCACCCACGTCAACTACGCCTTCGGCAACGTCAGCGAGGACGGCCGCTGCTATGTGGACGGCGGGCCGGGCGAGGGCGACGCCTGGGCCGACTACCAGCGACCCGTCCCCGCCGAGGAGAGCGTCGACGGTGTCGCCGACGCCCCCGGTCAGGCGCTCAACGGCAACTTCGGCCAGCTCGCCAAGCTGAAGGCCAAGCACCCCGAACTGAAGGTGCTGATCTCGCTGGGCGGGTGGAGCTGGTCGACGTACTTCTCCAACGCCGCCCGCACCGACGCCTCCCGCAAGGCGTTCGTCGCGTCCTGCATCGACATCTACCTCAAGGGCAACCTGCCGGGCAGCCCGGGAGCCGCGGCAGGCGTCTTCGACGGCGTCGACCTCGACTGGGAGTGGCCCAACTGGGAGGGAGAGCCCGGCAACGTCATTCGCCCTGAGGACCGGGAGAACTTCACAAAGCTGCTCGCCGAGTTCCGCAGGCAACTCGACGGGTACGGCCGCACGACCCGCAAGCACCACCCGCTGACCGCGTTCCTGCCGGCCAACCCGGCCACCATGGACGCCGGCTACGAGGGCCGCAAGATCTTCAAGTACCTGGACTTCGCCACAGTGCAGGGCTACGACTTCCACGGCGGCTGGGACGCGGTGACCAACCAGCAGTCGGCGCTGCGCGTACCCCGGGGTGCACCGGACAACCCGGACTTCTCCGCCGAGGTGGCCATCGACGGCTGGATCGCCCGTGGCGCGCCCCGCAACAAGCTCGTCCTCGGCATCCCGTACTACGGCAGGGGTTGGACCGGCGTCAGCGGCGGCGGCAACGGCCTCTTCCAGCCGGCCACCGGCCCGGCGCCGGCCACCTTCGAGGCTGGCTACGAGGACTACAAGCAGCTCAAGACCCTCGCCGGCAAGGGCTACACAGTGCACCGCGACCTGCGCTCCGGGCACGCCTGGCTGTTCGACGGCACTACCTTCTGGACGTACGACGACCCGGCTGTCGTGTTGCAGAAGACGCTCTACATCAGGCAGGCCGGTCTGGCCGGCGCCATGATGTGGTCGCTGGACGGCGACGACGACAACGCCACGCTGACCAAGACGATCGGCCTCGGCCTGACCACCTGGTAGGCGTACCGCGCTCCTGGCCCGTCGCCGACCGGTTCCCGGCCGGCGGCGGGTCGACTACCGGGCGGCCACCGCGCGCACTGCGGCCTCGACGAGCGCCGTCACCTGGCCCATGTCACGAGCCCGGGGTACGTCCAACTCGGCCGACCACCCGGCCGGACCGCTGAGTGTCACAGTCACGTCGTCGCGGCGATGGGTCAACCAGCCGGCGAGCGCCTGGACCAGCACCATTGCCACGCCAGCGTCGCCGACCGCCACCAGCAGAACAGACGCCTCCTCCTCGGCGGCAGCGGTCACCGTCCCGTGCAGCCGGTCGTCGGCGCGCAACCAGGACGCCAGCGACCGCTGCGCGTCGGCCACCGGACGATCCGAGTGCAGCGCGAGTGTGAACGAATCCGGCAACGTCTCCTCCTCGGCAGCGGAGTGATCGGCACAGCCCCGTCACTCCCGCCATCCTGCCAGCCGGCCCGGACAGCGGCATCCCACGCAGTCACGGAAGTCGATCGGACCTTGACCACGGTATCGACGCTTCATAGGCTCCGGCCACTGCGAGGCTGTTCCCGAGAAGGGAAACACGAGACATGGCCCCATCGATGCGCCCGTTCCGGTCGGTCCCACCGAGGCGGCTCGCGAGCGCCGCCACCATCGCCCTCCTGCTCGGCATGACTCCCCTGCTCGGCGGCACACCGGCCGCGGGTGCCGGCGCCCGGCCCACCCCGTGCAGCAACGACCCGGGCGCGCGGTTGAGCACCGTGCCGGCCCCGGAGGCCGTGCTCGGTTTCCCCCTCGGCGTGGGCCAGGAGCGGGTCGTCACCAACGGCGAGGTCCGCAGCTACCTCGCGGCGGTGGACAACGCCTCGGACCGGGTTGTCACGGGCGTGATGGCCACAAGCGTGCTCGGGCAACCGCTGCCGTACGCGGTGGTGTCAAACGAACGCCACGTGCGGCCGGCCGCGCTGCGTGAGATCGCCGACGACGTACGCGACCTGCGGGATCCCCGCCGGACCAGCGCGCGCACGGCGGCCAAGACGGCGAAGGACAGCCCGGCCATCGTCTGGGTCACCGCCAACGTGCACGGCGGCGAGAAGAGCGGCACCGACGCCGCCCTCAAGACGCTGTACGAACTGGCCGCCGGCCTGTCCTGCGACGTTGCCGAGCGCAACGACAACCTGGTCACCATCATCGTGCCGACCCAGAACCCGGACGGCCGCGACGCGACCCGGCGGCAGAACGAGTTCGGCTTCGACATGAACCGGGACTGGTTCGCCCGCACCCAGCAGGAGACCGACGGCAAGCTCGAACTGCTGCGCCGCTACCCGCCGCAGGTGTTCATCGACGCCCACGAGATGGGTGGCAGGCAGTACTTCTTCCCGCCCAACGCCGACCCGATCCACCACGAGATCGCCGGGGAGGCCGTGGACTGGATCAACCGGATCGGCGAGGCCAACAAGGCCGGCTTCGGCTACAACGGCGCCTGCGACGACACCGTCACGACCGAGTGCTACTTCAACTACGCCACGTACGACATGTTCTTCATGGGCTACGGCGACACCGTGCCGACCACCGGCTTCGGCGCGGCCGGCATGACGTACGAGAAGGGCAGCGCTTCAGCTGTCGCCGACCGGGTGCAGCAGCAGTTCCACACCCAGTGGTCGACGCTCGGCTGGGCCGCCGCCAACAAGCGCGAGGTGCTCAGCGGCTACTTCGACATCTGGACCGACGCGCTGGCCCAGGGCAGGGCGGGAACGCTGGAGCCCAACGAGGTGGTACAGCCCACCAACGAGGTCCAGTTCCCGGTGCCGGACATCACGATCCGCTCGTACTTCCTGCTGCCCGACCGGCAGCTCGCCGATGTCCGGCAGCTCGTCGAACGGCTGCGCCGGATGGACGTCGAGGTCTACGAGGTGCAGAAGCCGACCCGCGTGCCGAACGCCCGGATCTTCGGCGGCCGGAGCGCCACCAACGTGACAGTGCCCCAGGGGGCGTACTGGATCCCGATGGACCAGCCGCAGAAACACTGGATCCAGGCGATCATGGGCGAGGACCCGTACGTGCCGTTCCCGTACTTCTACGACGTCTCCTCCTGGAGCAACCCGCTGCTGATGGGCGTGTCCACCCTCTACACCGGCGACAACGTACGGCCCAAAGCGCAGCTCGTCCGCAAGGTCTCCGGCGGCCGGACCGGGCTCGCGTGGCCGTGGGGCTCGTACACGTACAAGCTGGACTCGGCTGCCGCCGCCGAGTTCACCTTCACCCTGCTCGACCGCGGCGTACCCCTCGTGCGGGACCTGACGACGAACACAGTGGCCATCGCGGCGTCGAAGGTGAGCCGGAGCGTCGACGAGCTGGCCCGGTCGCTCGGTGTCACAGTGGCTCCGGCCGGACGGCCCACCGGCACCCGGCTCACACTGCCCGACGTCGGGCTGTTCCAGGGCACCGGCATCTCCACCACGTCCGGTTCGCACGGCGAGGCCCGGTACGTTCTCGGCAAGCGGTGGGGCCTCGACCTGAAGCCGGTCACCACCGCCGACATCAACGACAACACCGAGGCGTTCACCGGCCGTACCGTGCTGCTGGTGCCCGACGGCAGCAGCGCCACCGGCGGGCTCACCGCGACCGGGCAGGCGAACCTGCGCGACTGGATCGCGCAGGGCCACACCTACATCGGGCTGCGCAACGAGGGCACACGGATGGCCCGCGCGGCCGGGCTCACGTCCACGACCGAAAAGCCCAAGCCTGCCGACTACCTGGTGATCGGCTCGCACCTGCGGGTCGACGTCGACCGCGACAGCCCTGTCGCCCTGGGCCGTCCCGCCGAGGACTTCGAGTTCAACAACAGCGACCCGATCCTCAACCCCAGCACCACCGGAACGAACGTGCTCACCTATCCGACGGGCGACACGTTCTGGGCCAACGGCTACACAGTGGGCGCGGACACGCTCAAGGGCACGGCAGCCGTCGTCGACGAACCGACCGGCGCGGGTCGGGCAGTGCTGTTCGCGTTCAACCCGCTCTTCCGGGCGTACAACGAAAATGGTCTGCACCTGGTGGCCAACGCGCTGCTCTACCCGGCGGGCGCGACCACGCCGGACGCCCGGCGCTCGGCCGGGGTCGACCCGGCACGGGCCAACGCCGCCGCCGCGCCCGTCGCGGCGGACCTGGGCGGCGGGTGGCGGCCCATCACCATCCAGGTCGCGGCGGCGGACCTGCCGCGCGCCCAGGCGATCGTCGAACGCTTCACCACCGACGCGACGGCGTCCGCGAAGAACGGCTCGGTGTACGTCGTGATCCCGAACCCGGAGGGACGCCAAGTCGACGAACACCCGTTCCTCGCCGACCTGGTACGCGCCCTGCGCGACGCCCAGGTGCCGCTGCGATCCGTGGTGGGCTGACCGGACCGGCACCGCGAAGCGCCCGTCCCCCTCGCGGCTTGGGGGCGGGCGCCTCTGCGCGTTCTGGGGCGATCTGGGGGTCGTCGTCGCGTGGTGCGGAGGATCTGGCGGGGTCTACGACGCCGGGCGACCTCGGTGACGCAGGTCTGCCAGGAGGCCAGCGCTGGCCCTCGCGGATCCTCGGAGTCCCACACACCGACGATGTGTGCCATCGCCTGGCCCCGCTCGCCGTCTTCGCCACCTACCGGTCCGACCGCGCGGCCCTGCTCACCCGCGAAGCCTCGCCTTTCACCACGGATCGACTCGACCGCGCGACCCTGCTCGCCCACCTGAGGACGCTTCAGGACAAGCCGCCAGCAACCTGACCGCCCCGCCGGCCGACCTAATCGAACGCTTCACCCGCTGGGCGTCCGCCCGCCAGTTCCCCACACTCCCTCAACGGCAGCGCCAACTCCGAGGATCTTGGACAGTTTCCGTTAGCAAGTAACGGAAACTGTCCAAGATCTTGAGCCCAGCGGCACGACGGCGGACCAGCGAACCGGCAGCAGGGCGGCGGACCGGCGGACCGGCACGAGGGCGGCGGGCCGACGGACCGGCACGAGGGCGGCGGATCGGCGGACCGGCACGACGGCACGGCGGCCGGCGGCACGGCAGCCCGGCGGCACGGCGGGCGGCAGCACGGCGGGCGGCAGCACGGCGAATGACGGGAACTGTCCAAGATCTGGTGGCGTGGAGACGGCCCGCCGGCGAAAGCTGTCGGGATGCTGCCTGCCGATGACGCCGACGCACTCGACTGGCTCGCCTTCGAGCAGGCGGGCGTCCTGACGACCGCGCAGGTCTCCGGGCTGCTGAGCGAGGGGAAGGTGCGGGGCCGGATTCGCTCCGGCCGGTGGCGGTCGGTCTGCCGGGGGATCCTGTTGACCGGCAACGGCCGACTGACCCGCGATCAACAGCTTTGGGTGGCGGTGCTGGCTGCCGGGCCGGAGGCGGTGCTGGCTGGGGTGACCGCCGCCGCGGAAGGCGGGGTACGGGGACTGCGGCGGGAGCCACTGCATGTGCTGGTGCCGGCAGACCGCCGTGCCGCGCGAACCACCTTGCGTCGACTTCCGATCGACATGCCGGCGGTGCTGGTGCATCGCACGTCGGTGCTGCCGGAGTCTCATCGTCAACTCGCCCGTCCACCGCGTACCACGACGGCCAGAGCGCTTGTGGACGCGGCGGGCTGGGCGGCCGGCGTGGATGAGGCGCAGGCGGTGCTGGCCGCCGGCTGCCAGCAGCGCCGGGTGCTGCCCGAGGAGTTGCGGGCGGTGCTCGACGTCCTCCCTCGGGCGCCTCGCCGGCGGCTGATCGGGCAGGCCGTCAGCGACATCGCGGGCGGCGCGCAGGCGCTCTCCGAGATCGATTTCCTGCGGCTGTGCCGCCGACACCGCCTACCCACCCCAGACCTTCAAGAACATCGCGTTGACGAGGCGGGCCGTAACCGCTGGCTGGACGCGTACTGGCGAGAATGGCGGGTGCAGGTTGAAGTCGACGGTGCGCACCACATGGACGCCCGGCATTGGGCGGCTGACATGCGCCGGCAGAACGACGTCTGGACCAGCGGCGATCGGATCCTGCGCTTCCCGGCCTGGCTGGTCCGCGCCCGCCCCGACGAGGTCGCCGCGACGGTCCGCCGCGCCCTCATGGCCGCCGGTTGGACTCCGACCCCACGTCGCCGCGACCCGGCACACGAGTAGATCTTGGACAGTTTCCGTTACCAGCTGACGGAAACTGTCCAAGATCTGCAATCGACGGACGGTTTCAGCGGTCTACCGGCCGTCGCCGCTGTCGGTAGCGGCCGAGGTGAGGGCGGCGCGGACCCGACGGCTCGCCGCCGACCCGCAGGCGGCGGCGAGCTGGGTCGACCACGCCCGCCGTCCGGCAGATCGACTGACGGCGCGTCCGGCTGGCCCGAGGATCGGGCCAGCCGGACGGCGCGGCGTCAGCCCGTCAGCACAGCGCCAGCCCGTCGGGGCAGCTCCAGTCCGACGGCACGGCGCCAGCCCGACGGCACAGCGCCAGCGCGCCAGCCCGACGGCACGACGCCAGCCCGTCGGGGCAGCTCCAGTCCGACGGCACGACGCCAGCCCGACGGCACGACGCCAGCCCGTCGGGGCAGCTCCAGTCCGACGGCACGACGCCAGCCCGACGGCACGACGCCAGCCCGACGGCGCAGCGTCAGCCGCTCGCGCAGACGGTGCCGTTCAGGCTGAACGCTGTGGGCAGTACGTTCGGGCCGCTGTACGCGCCGACGAAGCCGGCACTCACGCTGGCCCCGGCGGCGATCTGCCGGTTGTCGTCGGTCGGGGTGACCCGCACGGCCGTGCCGACCTGCTCCCAGGTGGCGCTCCAGCCGCTGCTCACCTGCTGCCAGCCGGTCGGCCAGGTCCAGGTGAGCGTCCAGCCGGTGATCGGCTTCGTCCCGTTGTTGGTGATCTCGACCCCCCCGATGTAACCGTTGCCCCAGTCGTTGTTCGTGGTGAAGCGGACCGTGCAGGCGCTCGTCGTCGGGCTGCCGGTGGCGAAGGTGAGTGGCGGTGACGACCACGAGACCCGTCCGGCGGTGTCCCGGGCCAGCACATTTACCGTGTACCTGCTGCCCGGCACCAGGTTGCCGACAGTGAACGAGGTGCCCGCCGTCTCGCCGAGCTGCTCGCTGACGGCACCGTTCTGCCGGTACACCTCGTACTTGGCGATCGGGCTGCCGCCGGGCGTGGCCGCCGGCCAGGTGATCGTCGCGGCGCGGTCGGTGATGCCACTGGCGGTGGGTTGGCCCGGCGCTGACGGCCGTCCGGCGGTCGCGCCGGCCGGGCGCAGCACAAGCGTGGTCAGGGAGTACGCGGGCAGCGTCCGACTGGTCGCGGAACCGGACTGGCTGGTGGTGATGCCCGTCGCCCCGTTGGTGAGTATGGACACCGTCGGCGCGGCGGTCGACGGGGTGAATCCGGCGTAGTCGATGGTGACCGTGTGCGCGGCGTCCGGGTCCTTGTTGATCAGCAGCACGGCGAGGTCTCCGTTGGCGCGGCGGACCGCGTGCGCGCTGACGAGCGACTCGTCCGTGCCGGCCCTGACGAACTGGTCGCCTGTCTTCGCGAACAGCTTCATCATTGTCAGCCCGTGGTACGGCGCGAACGGCGTGTTCAGCGGCGGTTCACACACCGAGCCGTCTTCGGTGCAGGCGCCGCTGGACAGGAGCCCGAAGTCGCCGTAGTCGGTCTGGCCGGCCACTTCCGACACCGTGCCGATGCCGTTGTGCACGTTCCACCACTGGACGGTGAAGACACCGCTGGACAGCAGCCCGCTGTAGACGTCGGCAAGGAACAGCGCGGCCGGCTGGGTGGTGCGGCCCGCGTCGACGTTCAACTCGGTGAAGCTGATGCCGATGCGCCCGGCGTTCGGGCCTGCGTACCGGGCAAGCTGCTCGCGGAGCAGGTACGTCGCGTCGGGAAGGTGGCTGGTCCGGGCCAACGACTCCGCGGCCGTGCCTCCCGGGTACCAGTGCACGTCCACGAAGTCGATCTTCGGGCCGGCGATGGAGAGCACCGTCTGGTTCCAGGGCCCGGGGTCGCTGCCTGCGGTGATCCCGTCCGGCCAGTTGCCCGGCATCGTCAGCACCGCACCGACCTTGATGGTCGGGTCGACCGCCTTCATCGCGTCGGCGTACTCGACGACCAGGCGCGCGTACTGACTCGCGCTCTTGTCCGGGTGGTCGTCGGCCTCCCACGCCGACCCGTAGTGCCCGTTGCCGTAGTTCTCGTTGCCTACGGTCCAGTACCGCGCGCCGTAGCCCTTTGTCACGTTGGCGTACCGCACCCAGTCGGCGGCCTCGGCAGGCGTGCCGGTGCCGTAGTTCGCGATGATCATCGGCTGCGCGCCGGCCCGCTTGACCGCCGCCATGAACGTGTCGAAGTCGGTGTTCGGCGCCACGTACCCGCCGGGGGCGGTGTGGTCCTTCCAGTGGTAGATGTCGGCGTACGAGCCGCCGGGGTAGCGCATCATCTGCACACCGGCGTCGCGCAACAGGTCGGTCGTCTCGGCCGTACCCAGGTTCTGGTCCCAGATGGCGTGGTTGACACCCAGTGCCGTGTCGGGCACGGTGGCCAGCCCCGCGCGGGCGTTCACGGTGACGGCGACCGGGTCGGCCGCCGCGCTGGCGGTGGAGGCTGTGATGCCGGAGAGCGCTCCCGCGGCGAGCACCAGGCTCACCAGGAGTGCCGTGCGGGCTTTCGGTTTACGCATGGGCGGAGTTCCTTCGCGGAGACAGAACAGTGAGTCGCCCCGCCGGTCAGGGTGCGGCGCGGCGGGCGGACCCGTGGACGGATGGCTCCCGGCGCTCCATCGCTCGTGTCACCGTCCCCCGGGACCTGTGCTGGTCCCGGCTGCCCATGGACGGCGGTCAGCCCCGCGCGCGCGGCTCATCGACGGCCAAGAATGTCACGGCCGAATCGACGATCTCAAGGGGTACGCGGCTGCCAGCCTCGCCTCGACTGACGTACGACGATCAGGCTCCTGGCGGGCGGGGTGGCCGGGTGCTGTCACGGATGACGAGCTCGGTGGCGAGTTCGATGCGCGGGCTCTCGGTCTTCTCGCCGCTGGCGAGCCGCAGGACGGTCCGTGCGGCCAGCATGCCCATCTCGGCCAGGGGCTGGCGGATCGTCGTCAGCGGCGGGGAGCACCAGCGGACCTCCGGCAGGTCGTCGAAGCCGACCACGCTGATGTCGTCGGGCACCCGCAGGCCCCGTTTACGGACGGCCTCGTAGACGCCGAGGGCCATCTGGTCGCTGGAGGCGAAGATGGCGGTGGGCGGGTCGGGCAGTGCCAGCAGGTGCGTACCGGAGGTGAAGCCGGCCTCGTGATAGAAGTTGCCAGGTCGGATGAGGGCCTCGTCGACGGGGATGCCGGCGGCACCGAGCGCGGCGCGGTAGCCGTCCATCCGGGCCCGGCTGCACATCAGGTGCGGTGGTCCGGCGATGAAGCCGATCCGGCGGTGGCCGAGGCCGATCAGGTACTGGGTGGCGCTCAGACTGCCCGCCCAGTTGGTGGCGCCGATGGTGGGTGACTCCTGCGGGTCGACACCGGCGGGGTCGATGATGACCACCGGGAGGTGCAGCCGGCGCAGTTCGGCCTGCAACGGCGGGTTCACCATCGAGGTCACGAAGATGACCCCCTCGGTGGACCGGGTACGCATGTTGTCCAGCCATTGTTTGGCCGACGTGATGCGCCAGTGGATGGCGGAGACGACGGTGCCGACGCCGCTGCTCAGGGCCACGTCCTCCACCCCACGGATGATCTCCACTGCCCAGGGGCTGTCGAGGTCGTTGAAGACCAGGTCGATGAGCGCGGCGTCGGTCCGCCGGGCCTGCGTACGGCGTCGGTAGCCGTGGTGGTTGAGCAGCGCCTCGACGCGTTCCCGAGTCCCGGGTGCGACGTCGGAGCGGCCGTTGATGACCCGGGAGACCGTGGGCACGGAGACACCGGCCAGACGTGCGATCATGGCGATTGTGACATTTCGGCCGTTGTCGGAGCCCACGGTCCCCTTCTTCCTCTGACGGGACGGTTCAGATCGGTCGGCGGTTCGCGGTCACCCCTTGACGCTGCCGGTCAGGCCGCCGATGAGCTGCCGTTCGGCCACGGCGTAGAAGCCCAGTGCCGGAAGCATGGACAGGACGACGTAGGCGAGCACCCGGGCGGTGTCGTCGGCGTACTGGCCCTGGAACGCCTGGACCCCGACGGGCAGGGTCCACCAACTCTGGTCGCTGAAGACGACCAGCGGCAGCATGAAGTTGTTCCAGCTGGTCACGATCGCCAGCACGGAGACGGTGGCCAGGGCGGGACGGGCCATCGGCAGCAGGACCCGCCAGAAGAAACCGAAGGCGCTGCACCCGTCGAGGACGGCTGCCTCCTCGACCTCGGCCGGGATGGTCCGGAAGAACTGGCGCAGGATGATGATGGTGATCGGCAGCCCGAAGGCGGCCTGGGGCAGGATGACACCGAGCGGGTTGTCCAGCAGGCCGACGCTACGCAACAGCACGAACAGCGGCAGGATGGCCACCGCGAACGGGAACATGAGGCCGATCGCGAACAACGTCACCAGGAACTCGCGGCCCCGGAAGGCGTAGCGCGCGAAGACGAACGCGGCCATCGCCGCCGAGCCGACGACGATCAGGGTGCTGCTCACGGCGATGAGCAGACTGTTGCCGAGCTGCCGCCAGAACACCCCGTTGCCCAGGATTTCCAGGTAGTTCGGCACCCACGGGTCGGGCCAGCCCAGCGGGTTGCTGGACAACTGGCCGTTGTCCTTGAAACCGCCGAGCACGCCGAAATACACCGGCACGACGATGAGCACGCCGACGGCGATGCAGACGAGGTGCAGCACGACGCTGCGGGTCCGCTGGGCGCGGCTCGCCATGGCGGTCATCGCTGGCCTCCCTGGGTGGTGATCGCGCCCGCCGTGTCACGACGCAGGACGATGCGTTGGTAGAACAGGGCGAAGACGAGGCTCAGCAGGAACATCGTGATGCTGATGGCACTCGCGTAGCCGACCTCGAAGCGCCGGAAGCCGAACTGGTACATCGTGACGGCCAGCGTCTCCGAGGAGTGGATCGGCCCGCCGCCGGTGAGCACCCACACCATGTCGAACAGTTGGATGGTGCCGATGACCGACAGGAAGATGCTGATGCGGATCGTCGGGCCGAGCAGGGGCAGGGTGACATGCCGGAACGCCTGCCAGGCGCTGGCGCCGTCGGTCACCGCCGCCTCGTGCAGCTCCTTCGGGATGCCCTGCCGGGCTGCCAGGAAGAGCATCATGTAGAGGCCGAAGTACTTCCAGGACACCACCATGAAGACGGCGTACAGCACGGTGTCCGGGTCGGCGAAGATGGTGCCCGCGTCGGCCCCCAGCCACCGGGCGACGCCCTCCCCGAGCCCTCGGTTGGGTGAGAACACCAGGGTGAACAGGACGGCTGTGGTGACCTCGGAGAGGACGTACGGTGCGAAGAGGATCAGCCGGTAGACGGCCCGCCCCCGAAGTGGCTGGTTGAGCAGCATGGCCAGGGCCAGCGCAACAGGAAGCTGCACGCCCAGGGACAGCACCACCAGCACCAGGCCACGCCACAGGTCGCCGCGGAACGTCGGGTCGCCGAAGGCGCGGGTGTAGTTGTCCAACCCGATGAAGTTCTCCGGCAGGCCAAAGCCGTTCCACTTGAAGAAACTGGCGTAGCCGGCCACCACGATGGGGGCGAGGACCAGCAGTACGAACAGCGCCAGGGCCGGCGCCAGGAAAACAGCGAGGACGGTGCCCCGGCCGGGCCGGGGCTGGCGGTCGCGCTTTCGCGCGGTGCCCGGCCCCGACGCCGGCGGGTCGGTCGCCGTGTCGCCGCGCCTGTCGTCCGACACGGTCGATGGCCTGGTCATGCCTGCTCCACTCGGGTTCTACGGCCAGCTACGGATGGATGGGTGGTCACGATCAGACGGTCTTTGCCACCTGCGTGATGTCCTTGACGATCGCCGCCGGCGACTTCTTGCCGGCGATGATCTCCGCGACGCTGTCGTTGATCTGCTGTCCGAGTGCGGGCGCGTACGCCTGGTCGAGGTAGAGCTGGAAGCCGGTGTTCTTGGACAGGGCCTCCGCGACGACCTTGTTGTTGGCGTCGCTGACGGCCGAGGTGGCGTCCTTGACCGTGGGCAGCACGGCTCCGGTCTGGGCGGACCGCTTCTGGTTCTCGACGCTGAGCAGGAACTTCAGGAAGTCGATGGTGGCCGCCGGAGCGTCCTTGCCGACCGCGAAGCCGTTGCCGCCGCCGAAGACCTCGGTCGCGGCGCCCTTGCCGCCGTCCACGGCGGGGAACGGGAAGAAGCCGAGCTTGTCGCCGAGACCCTTCTTGCTGGTGGAGCTGGACCCCTGCACCGCCGGCGCCCACTGCCCCATCAGCTCCATGCCGGCATTGCCGTTGCCCATGGTGGCGGCCTGGCCGTCGGGCGAGCCGTACTCGGCGCCCAGGAAGCCCTTCTGGAACGGCTGCAGGTCGACGAGTTCCTTGAGCCGCTCACCGGCGGCGACCAGGTCGGGGGTGTCGAAGTTCTTGCTGTCCACGGCCTTCTGCAGCGCGTCGACACCACCGATGCGCATGGCCAGGTACGACCAGTAGAAGTGGGCCGGCCACTTGTCCTTGCCGGCGAGCGCGACCGGGGTGATGCCTGCGGCCTTGAGCTTGCGGACCGCGTCGAGCACGCCGTTCCAGGTGGTGGGGGTCTCGGTGATGCCGGCGCGGGTGAAGAGTTCCTTGTTGTACCAGAACCCGACCATGCCGATGTCGAACGGGATGCCGTAGATCTTGCCGTCGATCGTGTACGGCTGCATGGCGGCGGGCAGGATGCCGCTGACCAGGTCCTTCACGTCGTCGGTGAGGTCCTTGACCAGGCCCGCGTCCACCTGCTGCTTGAGCACGCCGCCACCCCAGGACTGGAACAGGTCCGGCGGGTCGCCGGCCTGGGTGGCGGTGGTGAGCTTGGCCTTGAACGCCTCGTTCTCCAGGGGCTGGATGGTGAACGTGACGTTGCTGTGCGCGGCCTTGTACTCCTCGGACAGCGCGGCCCACACGGGCAGCATCGGTTCGGTGTTCTGGATGTGCCACCAGTTGATGGTCTGCGGGGCGTTCGGGTCGCTCGACGCTTCGTCGCCGCTGCACGCGCTGAGCAGGTAGGCACCGGCGCCGGCACCGGCGAGGCCGAGCAGCGTTCGGCGGGTGAGGTGGGTGGTCATGATCCATCCCTTCGGGACTCACTGAGGGTGCGGAAACGCCGGCCAGGCCGGCACGGTTCAGGCCTGGATCTCCGGAACTTTCAATGCTTCTTCGGTGTTACCGATCGATGGCCGGCACGCTACGAGCTGTTTCGGCGGCGGTCAAGACCCCTGTCCAGCCGGGAAAAGACCGACTAACGTAGTGAAGACTTCCTATGGCTTGGTACCGCATAATTTCCGGAAGTTCATAAACCCGCACAGAGGAGCCCTCGTGTCGATCGACACCGCTGACGTGGCGACCGCTGCCTGGTCGATCCGCAACCCCGTCCTCGCCGGGTTCCACCCGGATCCGTCGATCCTGCGCGTCGGCGACGACTTCTACCTGGCCACCTCGACCTTCGAGTGGTATCCGGGAGTCCGCGTGCACCACTCGCGCGACCTCGTCAACTGGCGCACCCTGGGCGGGATCATCACCGACCGCCGCCTGCTCGACCTGCGTGGCTGCGGCGACTCCAACGGTGTGTGGGCGCCCGACCTGACGTACCACGACGGCGAGTTTCACCTCGTTTACAGCGACGTGGCCAGCTTCGCCAGCGGCTACTGGGACCCCCAGAACTTCCTGGTGACCGCGCCCGACATCGCCGGACCCTGGTCGGATCCGGTGAAACTGCACGGCCGTGGGTTCGACGCCGCGCTGTTCCACGACGACGACGGCACCACGTGGCTGCTGAGCATGAGCGCCGACTGGCGACCCGGCCGGGACCGCTTCGGCGGCATCGAGATCCAGCAGTACGACCGGGCCACGCGCCGTCTCGTCGGGCGGCCCCGGATGCTGTTCATGGGCACGTCGGTGGGGGTCACCGAGGGCCCGCACCTCTACCGCCACGACGGCTGGTACTGGCTGATCACCGCCGAGGGCGGCACCAGCTGGGAGCACCAGGTCACCGTCGCGCGGTCGCGGGAGCTGTTCGGGCCGTACGAGGTGGACCCGGACGGGCCGATGCTCACCTCCGTCGGCCGCCCCGATCTGCCGTTGCAGAAGGCGGGTCACGGCAGCCTGGTCCGCACCCCGGACGGCGGTTGGTATCTGGCGCACCTGGTGGGTCGTCCCTACTCGCCGCTGGGCAACTGCGTGTTGGGCCGCGAGACCGCCATCCAGCGGGTCGAGTGGCCGGAGGGTGGCTGGCCCCGGGTGGCCGGAGGTGTTCCGGCGGAGCAGGTCGTCGCCCCCGACCTGCCCCCGCACCCGTGGCCGGCGGAGCCCGCCACCGACCACTTCGACGAGCCCGAGCTGGGTCATTGCTGGTCGACGCTGCGGCGTCCGGCCACCGCGGACTGGGTCGACCTGCGCTCGCGCCCGTCGCACCTGCGGGTTCACGGGGGGCAGTCGCCGGTGGGGCGTCAGACCCCGAGCCTTGTGGCACGGCGCGTCGGCGCCACGCACTGCTCGCTGGAGACGACTGTCGAGTTCGACCCGATCGACCACCGTCAGCTCGCCGGGATCACCGCCTACTACAACACCCTGAACTGGCACCACCTCTACCTGACCCGCGCCGACGACGGGCGCGCGGTGCTGGAGTTGCTCAGCTCCGACAACGGCCGGCGCACCGCGTACCCGGAGTTGACCGTCGACGTCGACGGCGTCACCCGGGTCGGCCTACGCGCGGTGTTCGACGGGCCGGTGGTGCGCTTCGACTACGACCTCGGCGCCGGCTGGCAGCGGCTCCCCGTCGACCTGGACGCGACCATCCTGTCCGACGAGCACGCGGCGCTGATCATCGACGGTGAGCCGGCGGCGTGGGGCTTCACCGGGGCGTTCCTCGGCCTCTGGGTGCAGGATCTCGGCGGCGACGGCGTGTATGCCGACTTCGACCTGGCCACCTATCAGGAGCACTGACGACGGGGGGTGCCGACCGGGGAAGCGATCCTTCTCCCGGTCGGCGCCGCAACGTGGCCGGCGGATTGAACGTTTGACGTCGCATCGACGTACTGGTAACTGTTAATACAGTTTCCTTATTCTTGCGACGTCCACCGGGCCGACACGCCACCGGCCGGCCCGCGGTGCGCCGCTGCATCCCCCAAGGAGCACCATGGTGCGCACGAGGACAACCGCCTACGCCGTGGGCGCGCTGCTGATCGGCGTCGCGGCGGTCGGCTACGGCCTGCCGTCAGCCAGCGCCGCGACCGCCGGCCCGATCACCGGCCTCGGCGGCAAGTGCGTCGACGTCGCCGCCGCCAACACGGCCAACGGCACGCCGATCCAGCTCTACGACTGCAACGGCACAGCAGCCCAGACGTGGACGGTCGGCAACACCGACAACTCCATCCGCGCGCTCGGCAAGTGCCTGGACGTCACCGCCGCGTCGAGCGCCGACGGCGCGAAGGTGCAGCTGTACGACTGCAACAACACCGGTGCCCAGAGGTGGACGGCAAGCAACGGCGCGCTCGTCAACACCGGCTCCGGCAAGTGCCTCGACGTCACCGACCGCAACACGGCAAACGGCACTCGGTTGCAGATCTGGACCTGCTCGGGCACCACGAACCAACGCTGGACGCTCCCCGGTGGCGGCACCCCCACCCCCACCACGCCGACGGGCGTCAACCTCGACGACCCGGCGAAGAAGGACGTCGCCATGCAACTCGTCTCGGCGGCGGAAAACTCCTCCCTCGACTGGCGCGCGCAGTTCTCCTACATCGAGGACATCGGCGACGGGCGGGGCTACACGGCCGGCATCATCGGGTTCTGCTCCGGTACCGGCGACATGCTCGAACTGGTCGAGGCGTACACCCGCGCCAAGCCGGGCAACGTGCTTGCCGCTTACCTGCCGGCTCTGCGTGCCGTCAACGGCACGGACTCGCACGCGGGCCTCGACCCGAACTTCCCCCGCGACTGGCGGACCGCGGCCACCGACTCGGCGTTCCGGGCCGCGCAGGAGGCCGAGCGGGACCGGGTGTACTTCAACCCGTCGGTACGCGACGGCAAGAACGACCAGGTCCGGGCGCTCGGCCAGTTCGCCTACTACGACGCGGCGGTGATGCACGGGTACGAGGGCATGCGTCAGATCCGCAGCCGCGCCCTCACCCGCGCGAAGCCACCGGCCCAGGGTGGCGACGAGCGGACCTGGCTCAACGCGTTCCTCGACGAGCGGGTCATCGAGATGCGCAAGGAGGCCGCCCACTCGGACACGTCGCGCGTCGACACGGCCCAGCGGGTGTTCCTCAACAACGGCAATTTCGACCTGAACACCCCGTTGGTGTTCGCTGTCTACGGCGACCAGTTCCGGATCGGCTAGACCCCCACCGGCACTCGCACGACGCTCAGGGCGCCGCCTCGCGGCGCCCTGAGCTGTTTGCCGTGACCGGGCACACGTCTTGCCTTGACGCTGGCGACAAGGTTTAGCGTTGGCCCCACGAGCTGGTCGAGGAGGTCGCGATGCTGATCGGCGAGCTGGCGGAACGGGCCGGCACGAGCACCCGCACGCTGCGCTACTACGAGGCGCACGGGTTGGTACGGCCGCAGCGCTCGGCAAACGGCTACCGCGTCTACGACGAGGCGGAGCTGCGGGTCGTCCGGGAGATCCGGGCGCTGCTGGACGTGGGTTTCGGCCTCGACGACGTCCGCCCGTTCGTGGCCTGCCTGCGGGCGGGCAACACCTCCGGCGACGTCTGCCCGGACTCGGTGCTTGTGCTGCGACGCAAGCTCGCGGAGGTCGACGACTACCTCGAACGGCTCGGCGACGTACGCCGGCAGTTGCACGACCAACTCACCCACGCCATCGCCCACCGGGAGGAAACATGCCCCAGGAAACGGCAGTCGGCTCGCTGATCACCGTCACCGACGACACGTTCGCCGAGCTGGTCCTGGCCAGCGAACGACCAGTGGTGGTCGACTTCTGGGCGGACTGGTGCCCGCCCTGCAAGATGATCGAAAAGAGTCTCGCCGAGCTGGCGGGAGAGTTCGGCGACCGGATGGTGGTGGCCAAGCTCAACAGCGACGACAATCCCCGGACCACGCGCGCCTACGCCGTCATGTCCCTGCCGACGCTTCTGGTGTTCCGGCGCGGCGAGGTCGTCGGCTCGATCGTCGGGTCCAGGCCGAAGACCTATCTGCGACAGACCCTGACCACGCACGCCGGCCTCTGACGGTCAGCGCCTGCCGAGTTCGGCCTCCAGCCGCTGGATGAGCGTCTTGCGGCCCTTGCCGTCACGTTCGGTGCGCAGGGCCGCCCGGAGCTGGCGCGTGTCAAGGCCACGAACGAGCTTGGCCGCCTCGGCGACAGGCATCTCCGACATCCGGCCGCCCGTCCGGGCAGCCTTTCGCGGCTGCTTGGCCGGGCCGGCGGAGTCCCTGCGCGCCCGCTTGGCGGGGCCGGTGACGTCCCTGCGCGCCTGCTTGGCCGGGCTGGTGGCGTCCTTGCGCGCCCGCTTGGCCGGGCTGGTGGCGTCCTTGCGCGCCCGCTTGGCCGGGCCGGTGTTGGCGACGTACTGCCTGCCGGAGCGGGACGCTTCACGCTTCTTCGTGTCGGTCGCGCGCATCTGACTGTCCGACAGCTCGTCCCAGGCACGCTTGGGCAGGTACCGACTTGTCGTACCGCCCCGGCGGGCGCGGGTGTCGCCCTCCTTGGTCTGCCAGTTCTCGTTGCCCCAGCGCTGGAGGGACTTCTGCCGCTCGTCCTTTTCGCCAAGGAATCCGCCGCCGCGCCGCTTGTACTCCTGCGTGAGCAGCTGCGACTTGCGAGCCGACCACTGGCCCTTCCTACCGCCCTTGTCGGATGCCTTGATCTCTTCCTTGATCTGCTCCCGGAGCTCGGGCTTCGTGTACCGCGCCATGGCTCGCAGCTACCCGGGACCGCGCCGGCTATGCCTCCGGCACGCCGTGTTGACCTCAACCGGACACGAGGTTCTAGCCTCCTTGCGGAGGTACGGAATGAGTATGGAAGTTACCGCGTGGACGTCCCTGCACCGCGCGATGAACGCCCAGGAAGAACGACCGCTGTCCCGTGCCACACTGAAGCGCATCGGGAGGTTCGCACGACCGCACCGCCGACTGATCGTCAGGTTCCTGCTGTTGAGCGTGGTGACAGCGGTGCTCACGGTGGCCGCGCCGGTGCTCGCCGGCCGGGTGGTGGA
Organism: Micromonospora profundi; assembly: GCF_011927785.1. Taxonomy (NCBI): domain Bacteria; kingdom Bacillati; phylum Actinomycetota; class Actinomycetes; order Micromonosporales; family Micromonosporaceae; genus Micromonospora; species Micromonospora profundi. The sequence goes on from NZ_JAATJK010000001.1 coordinate 2,859,884, forward strand.
CGCGATCGTCGACGGCGCCGACAGCGGCGTCGTGATCCGGTTGGCCGCGCTGATCGCCGTGATCGCCCTGGCCGAGGCCGGCCTCGGCCTGGTGACGCGGTTCCTGTCCGCAAGCATCGGTGAAGGGCTGATCGTCCAACTGCGGACAGCCGTCTTCGACCACGTCCAGCGCATGCCCGTGGCGTTCTTCACCCGAACCCGTACCGGCGCGCTTGTCAGCCGCCTGAACAACGACGTGATCGGCGCGCAGCGGGCGTTCAGCGACACCCTGTCGGGCGTCGTCGGCAACGCCGTCACCCTGGCCCTGACGCTTGCGGTGATGCTCACCTTCTCGTGGCAGATCACGCTGCTGGCGCTCGTACTCCTGCCGATCTTCGTGCTCCCGGCCCGGCGGATGGGTTCGCGGCTCGCGCAGTTGCAGCGCGAGGCGGCCGAGCACAACGCGGCAATGAGCACCCGGATGACCGAACGTTTCTCCGCGCCCGGCGCGACGCTCGTCAAGCTGTACGGGCGGCCGGCCGAGGAGTCGGCCGAGTTCGCGGCGCGGGCGCGGCGGGTGCGCGACATCGGTATCCGCGCCGCAATGCTCCAGTGGGTCTTCATCACCGCGCTCACCGTTGTCGGCTCGCTGGCGCTGGCCCTCGTCTACGGGCTCGGCGGCGTGTACGCGCTGCGGGGCAGCCTCGACGCCGGCACCGTGGTCGCGCTGGCGCTGCTGCTGTCGCGCCTCTACGCGCCGCTGACCTCGTTGGCGAGCGCCCGGGTCGAGGTGATGAGCGCGCTGGTGAGCTTCGAGCGGGTGTTCGAGGTTCTCGACCTCAAGCCGCTGATCCTCGACAAACCCGACGCCCGTCCGCTGCCGGACGGGCCGGTCGCTGTGGAGTTCGAGGAGGTACGGTTCGGCTACCCGTCGGCCGAGAAGGTGTCGCTGGCGTCCCTGGAGGATGTGGCGAAGCTCGATGCGCGCGGCGGTGAGGAGGTACTGCATGGCGTGTCGTTCCGCGCCGAGGCGGGCCAGATGGTCGCTCTCGTCGGCTCGTCCGGGGCTGGCAAGTCGACGATCGCCCAACTCGTCCCCCGCCTGTACGACGTCGAGGACGGCGCGGTACGCCTCGCCGACGTGGACGTACGCGATCTGTCGTCGGATTCGATCCGGGCGGCTCTCGGCGTGGTGACCCAGGACGGGCACCTGTTCCACGAGAGCATCCGCGCCAACCTGGCGTTCGCCGCGCCGGGCGCGACGGAGGAGGAGATGTGGGACGCGCTGCGCCGGGCTCGGCTGGAGGCCCTGATCCGTTCGCTGCCCGACGGGCTCGACACTGTCGTCGGTGAACGGGGGTACCGCCTGTCGGGCGGGGAACGGCAACGGCTCACCATCGCGCGACTACTGCTGGCCCGCCCGCGTGTGGTCATTCTCGACGAGGCGACGGCCCATCTGGACTCCACGTCGGAGGCCGCCGTCCAGGAGGCCCTCGCCGAGGCGTTGGACGGGCGGACGAGTGTGGTCATCGCACACCGGCTGTCCACAATCCGCGCGGCCGACCAGATCCTCGTCGTCGAGGACGGCCGCATCGTGGAACGTGGGCGGCACAGTGAGCTGCTCGCCGCCGGTGGTCGCTACCAGGATCTGTATCGCACCCAGTTCGACCAGGACGAGCCGGAGGCGCCGCAGCAGCGCGTCGCGACCGTCTGAGGAGTGCTGTCATGCTGCCGCCCGCCACGGTGATCCCGTGACGGGCGGCGGCAGGTGGTGTCAGTCGTCGTCGCCGGACTTGTCGTCGTCGTCATCATCGGCGTCGTCGTCATCGGCGTCGTCGTCGTCGTCATCGTCATCGTCGTCGACCGGCTCCTGCTCGGCCTTGACCACAGTGCCGTTGTCGCGGTCGACGTCCACCTCGTGCTCGATGTCGCCAGCGACGATCTCGACGCTCCAGACCGGCCGGCCGTTCTCCTCCTCGGCCTCGACCTCGACGATCTGGCCGCCGCCCGCCTTGGCGAGGGCGATCTCACCAGCGCGTTGCTCGTCCACCGCGCTGCCCGCCGGCGCGGTGCTGGCCGAGGGAGAGCCCGCCGACGGCGTACCCGATGGGGTGCCGCTGGTGCCCGGAGGGGGCGTGGCGGTGTCGTCAGTGGCCGTCGGGGCGACGGTTGCCGCGGCGAGTGTCGTGCCCCCGGACCGCGAGTTGTTCGCGGCGGTGACGCCGAGCGCGACCCCGGCCACCGCCAGCACCGCCGACCCGCTGACCGTCGCCAGAAGCAGATTGGTGCGCTTCATCGTGGTGTCCACCTTTCCTCGGTTGTCGACTCTGAGGATCGGTCGGATCGGGATAGCACCGCGCTGTCCAGACGATAAGACCGGGTTAAGCCGCGGCGTCCCAGTAGATCTTGGACAGTTTCCGTCAGTGCCTGACGGAAACTGTCCAAGATCTCCGACTGCCGGACGGCGCGGCGGCTGCCGGACGGCGCGGCGGCTGCCGGACGGCGCGGCGGCTGCCGGACGGCGCGGCGGCTGCCGGACGGCGCGGCGGCTGCCGGACGGCGGTACAGCGCGGCGACGGCGGCCTATGCCTCTCGCTGCGGCCCGAGCCGCAGCAGCACCTGCGTCCCGCCTCCCGGAGCGGCACGCAGCTCCAGCCGGCCGCCTCCGGCCTGCGCGGCGCGGCGGGCGATGTCCAGGCCCAGACCTGTCGACCCGGCCGAGCTGGCACCCCGCTCGACAGCGCCGGCCGGCATCCCCGGCCCCTCGTCCATCCCCGGCCCCTCGTCGGCGACGGTGAGCAGCACCTCCCCCGCCTCGGCGGCCAGCCGGACGGCGAACGGCGTCCCGTCGGGCGTGTGCGCGAAGACGTTGCCGAGCAGGGCGTCCACGGCGGCCGTCAGGTCGTCGGCGGGCACACCGACGAGGAGCGGGCCGGGGGTCAGGTCGAGACTGACGGCCCGGCCGGTGTCCTCGGCCAGCACCGACCAGAACGCGACCCGGTCGGCGACGATGGCCGCGGCGTCCGAGGCGGCGGTGCCCGGCGTCGGCGTACGCCAGCGGGCCTGCCGGATCAGCCCGGTGACCGCCCGTTCGAGCCCGTCGGCGGCGGCAGTGATCCGGGCCGCGTCGTCCGGGTCGCGCAACGACTCGGCCTCCAGCCGCAGCGCCGTCAACGGTGTGCGTAGCCGGTGCGAGAGGTCGGCGACCTGCTCACGCTCCTGCACCAGGAGGACCTGGATCCGGGCGGCCAGATGGTTGAGCGCGCCGGCGACCTCGCGCAGCTCCGCCGGGCCGGCCGGCGTGACCCGGGCGTCCAGTTCGGCGTTCGCGAGGCGGTGCGACACGGCGGACAGCTCGCTGATCGGCCGGACCAGCGTGCGGGCCAGCCGGTCGGCGACCGCCAGCCCGATCAGCACCAGAAGCACTCCGAGCAGGGCAAGCACAAGCCAGGCCCGGGTCACCCCGGCGGTCAGCTCCTGTTTCGGCACGACGATGCGGATCACCCCGGTGCCGTCGGCCCGGCCCTGCACGGCGATGACCACCTCCCGCCCCGCCGCCGACTCGCCCGTGAGGCTCTGCCCGCGCGCCGCCAGGGCCACCGCCGGCGTACGGGGCGCCGGAGCGCCGAGCACAGTGCCGTCGGGCAGGAAGACGCTCACCTCCCGACCGGACTCGGCGGCGAGCTGCTCGACGGTGACCCGGATGGTGGCCGCGTCGGCGGTGCCGACCACGGGCACGAGGCTCTGCGCGTCGGCGGTGGCCCGGACTGTCGCCCGGTCCTCGGCGACGGTGCGCACGAGCAACGCCAGCGGCACCAGGAACGCGATGAGGGTGAGCACACTGACCGCCGCGACAAGCAGCGCGAGGCGTGCCCTCACCGCTGTGCCACCGGCGCGTCCAGTCGTACACCGACGCCCCGCACCGTGTGCAGGTAGCGCGGCTGCTGGGCGCTCTCGCCAAGCTTGCGACGCAACCACGACAGGTGCACGTCGACGGTCTTGTCGGCGCCGCCGTACGGGATCTGCCACACCTCGGTGAGCAGCTCACGTTTGGTGACCACCTGGCCGGGCCGTCCCGCGAGGTGGTGCAGCAAATCGAACTCGCGGGGCGTCAACTCCACTGTCGCACCGTCGAGGGTGACCTGCCGTGCCCGGGGGTCGATGCGCAGTCCACCGACAACCAGCGCCGGGTCCTGCGTGTCGCCGCCCGTCGGGCCACGCCGCAGAACGGCCCGGACGCGGGCGTCGAGCTGCGCCGCCGTGAACGGCTTGACCACGTAGTCGTCCGCGCCCGCGTCGAGCACCCGCACGATCTCGGTCTCGTCGTCGCGGGCGGTGGCCACGATGACCGGAACCGAACTCACCGCGCGCAGCATCCGCAGCAGCTCCCGCCCGTCCAGGTCGGGCAACCCCAGGTCGAGCACGACGAGGTCGGGACGGTCCTCCAGGGCGTCGCGCAGCCCGGCCATCGCGGTCGAGGCCGCGGCCACCGCGTGCCCGCGTTCCCGCAGAGCCCGGATCAATGGGGTACGGATCGTCAGGTCGTCCTCGATGAGCAGCAGGCGGGCCACAGCAGGCAGGCTAGCCGGTGCGGCCGGGCCCGGGGCGGGCGTTAGCAGTGCCTTAACGTGCAGATGTGCCGGCCACAACCGAGGATCGGGGATAGTCAGAGGATGGGCCGTCGTTCGATTCTCGTCGCCACCGGGTGGGTGGCGACCGCCGCCGTGGCCACCCTCATCGGGTTGGGCGCGATCCGGCTGGTGGGCGAGAGCATCACCGGCACTCCGGGCGGGGTGCGCAGCGAGGCGGAGATCGAACGGGCGCTCGCCTCCCCGGAGCCGACGCCCACCGGCACGACGGCGGCCGGCACGACCCCGGCCGCGCCGGCCGCCAGCCCCGGGTTCCGCCGGGGCTTCGCCACCGAGGGCGGCACGGCGGTGGCCGAGTGCGGCGCCGACGGGGTACGCCTCGTCTCCTGGGCGCCCGCACAGGGTTTCCGGGTCCGCGACGTGGACCGGGGCCCGGACGACGACGTCGAGGTCACGTTCGAGGGGCCGGGCGGCGAGCACGAGCTGAAGGTGCGCTGCATCGGCTCGGAGCCGGTGGCCGTCGCCGACGACTGAGCCGCCGCTCCTCGACGCCGGGTCACCGCCCCGGATGCTCCGGTTTACCCCAGGAAGCCCAGGGTAGGGAGCGCGGTGCGGCGGACGGCAGGTCGTCCTTGAGCACGGTGGTCCGGGAGGCAACGAATGCGAGCGATGGTGTACCGCGGACCGTACCGCGTGCGCGTCGAGGAGAAGGACCGGCCGGTCATCGAGCATCCCAACGACGCGATCGTCCGGGTGACCCGGGCCGCGATCTGTGGCTCGGATCTGCACCTCTACCACGGGATGATGCCGGACACCCGGGTCGGGATGACCTTCGGTCACGAGTTCGTCGGTGTGGTCGACGAGGTGGGGCCGTCGGTGCGCAACGTCAAGCGCGGTGACCGGGTGATGGTCCCGTTCAACGTGTACTGCGGGTCGTGCTTCTTCTGCGCCCGAGGGCTGTTCAGCAACTGCCACAACGTCAACCCGAACGCCACCGCCGTGGGCGGAATCTACGGTTACTCGCACACGTGCGGCGGCTATGACGGTGGCCAGTCCGAGTACGTCCGGGTGCCGTTCGCCGACGTCGGGCCCAGCCTGATTCCCGAGTGGATGGACGACGACGATGCCGTCCTGCTCACCGACGCGCTCGCCACCGGATATTTCGGCGCGCAGCTCGGCGACATCGTCGAGGGCGATGTGGTCGTGGTCTTCGGCGCCGGTCCGGTGGGGCTGTACGCAGCCAAGTCGGCCTGGTTGATGGGAGCCGGCCGGGTCATCGTCATCGACCACCTCGACTACCGGTTGGAGAAGGCGGCGTCGTTCGCCCACGCCGAGACGTACAACTTCGCCGAGTACGACGACATCGTCGTGCACATGAAGAAGATCACCGATCACCTGGGCGCGGACGTGGCAATCGACGCGGTCGGGGCCGAGGCGGACGGCAACCTCCTCCAGCACGTCACCGCCACGAAACTGAAGTTGCAGGGCGGCTCCCCCATCGCGTTGAACTGGGCCATCGACTCGGTCCGCAAGGGCGGCACGATCTCGGTGATGGGCGCGTACGGGCCGATGTTCAGCGCCGTCAAGTTCGGCGACGCGATGAACAAAGGGCTGACCCTGCGGATGAACCAGTGCCCTGTGAAGCGGCAGTGGCCGCGCCTGTTCGAGCACGTCCGCAACGGCTACCTCAAGCCCAGCGACATCGTCACCCACCGGATTCCGCTGGAGCACGTCGCCGAGGCATACCACATCTTCTCCGCCAAACTCGACGGCTGCATCAAGCCGCTTATCGTTCCGAGCGCCGCCTGACCCGACCGGGAGTCCTTCATGCCGTACACAGCGGACAAGCCGAAACTGGCCGAATCCAGCGACGAGCTGCGCGCCCGTATCCCCGGGTGGGGCGTGGACCTCGACCCGAAGGACCGGCCCTCGGTGCCGAAGGAGCAGTTCGATCCGAACCTCAACGGCGCGCACTGGGAGTTCCCCGAGCGGCAGCCCGAGAAGTGGCCGCGGGAGAGGTCGATCGAGCACAAGTTCCTCACCCCGGTCTTCGGCACCTCGTGCCCTCCCAAGGGGCTCTCCGGGGTGATCCGCCGGTACTCCTACCGTCGGTACAGCGAGGGGCGAGCGGCGCACTGGCTGCTCCTGCTCGCGGCGGACCGGGTGGACGCTGCGGAGAGCACTGTCGCGTCGTTCCTGACCCGTCGCCCCGACAACCTGGTGGCCGAGACCGGTGTCCTGAGCGAGTTCACCCGGCACGGGCTCTCCTCGCGTCTGCGCGGCAAGCGCGTGGACCGGGTGCACCACCCGCTCGACCCGATCATCGTCACCGCGCCGTGGGTGCTGGCCGGAGGGGCCGCCTATCTGGTCCTCCGTGGGCTCGCCCGACGCGGACGGTCCTCTACCCGGTAACCCGCAGCCCGGCGATGAGGATGCCGACCATGCGGCGGGCGTCGTAGCGGGGGTCGTCCGCGCCGATGCAGAGGTTGCCTACACCCCGCAGCAGTACGAGGGCGCCCACGTCGGGGCGGATCTCGCCGGCCGCTGAGGCAGCGGAGAGCAGTTCGGCACACACGGGCACCAGCCGGTCGATGAAATAGGCGTGCAGCGTCTGGAAGGCGGCGTTGTCGGATTGCAACGCCTCGGCGAGGCCGTGCTTGGTGACGAGGAAGTCGACGAAGAGGTCGATCCACTGCGTCAGCGCCGCGTACGGCGTGCTGCTGCTTGCCAACAGGGCGGGCCCGGCCTCGGCGCACGCCTCGACCTGGTGTCGGTAGACGGCCACGATGAGGTCGGCGCGCGTCGGGAAGTGCCGGTAGATCGTGCCCACACCGACCCCGGCCCTGGTGGCGATCTCGCGGACGGGCACGTCGACGCCGGAGGCGATGAAGGCCGAGGCGGCGGCGTCCAGCAGGGTCGCCTCATTGCGCCGCGCGTCGGCCCGTTTCCGGGGTGCCGGACGCGCTGATCCGCTCTCGATGTCGGCCACTGCGCCGCTCCTTCGGTCACTACGACTTGGCAAACGGAACCGGGTTCCGTATATTCGTTACCGGAACCTGGTTCCGCTTGCCCAGTCTGCCAGATCAGGTGGGCCGCGGCCAACACACCCCTGCCACATGGAGGAACAGTCATGCAATACCGCACCTTGGGTCGCACCGGCGTCCAGGTCAGCACGCTCTCGTTGGGCGCCATGAACTTCGGCAAGATCGGACGAACCACCCAGGAGGAGACAACAGCAATCGTCGACGCCGCCCTGGAGGCGGGCATCAACCTCATCGACACCGCCGACTGGTACAGCCTGGGCGAGTCGGAGGAACTGGTCGGCAGGGCCATCGCCGGCCGTCGCGACGACATCGTGCTCGCCACGAAGGCGGGCATGCCGATGGGCGACGAGCGCAACCATCAGGGCAGCTCACGCCGCTGGCTGGTCACCGAGCTGGACAACAGCCTGCGGCGCCTCGGCGTCGACCACGTCGACCTCTACCAGATCCACAGGTGGGACCCGACCACCAGCGACGAGGAGACCCTGTCGGCTCTGACCGACCTCCAGCGGGCCGGCAAGATCCGCTACTTCGGCTCCTCGACCTTCCCCGCGTACCGCATCGTGCAGGCCGAGTGGGCCGCCCGGGAACACCACCTCAGCCGGTACGTCACCGAGCAGCCCAGCTACTCGATCCTCCAGCGCGGGATCGAGACCCACGTCCTGCCGGTCACCGAGCAGTACGGCCTCGGCGTGCTGGCCTGGAGCCCTCTGGCGTCGGGCTGGCTGTCCGGCGCGGTCCGGGCCGGACAGGAGATCACCACCAGCCGCTCGACGATCCTGCCGGAACGCTTCGACCTCGGCATCCCGGCCAACCAGGCCAGGATGAACGCCGTCGAGCAGCTGGCCAAGGTCGCCGACGACGCCGGCCTCACCATGATCCAGCTGGCGCTCGGTTTCGTCACCGCGCACCGGGCCGTGACCAGCGCGATCATCGGCCCCCGCACCACGGACCATCTGCGTTCCCAGCTCGCCGCGGCGGACACCGTGCTTTCCGGCGACGTGCTCGACGCCATCGATGCGATCGTCGCTCCCGGCGTCGACCTGGCCGCCCACGAGAAGTTCGACACCCCGCCCGCCCTGCTCGACCCGGCACTGCGGCGTCGCTGACACCGAGAGGAGGCCACACATGCACCATGGACACCGAACGCTGTTCGGGATCATGACCGCTCCGTCGCAGGTCGACTACCAGGACGTCCTGCGGGTCTGGCGCGAGGCGGACGCGATCCCGAACATCGAGCACGCCTGGCTCTTCGATCACCTGATGCCGATCGCCGGCGACCCCAGCGGGCCGACGTACGAGGGCTGGACACTGCTCTCGGCCCTCGCCGCGCAGACCCGGCGCCTGCGCCTCGGTCTGCTGGTGACAAGCAACCGCTTCCGGCCGCCCGCGATGCTCGCCAAAATCGCCACGACCGTCGACGTGGTCTCCGGCGGGCGGCTGGACTTCGGTATCGGCGGAGGTTCACGGCCCGGTCATCCGCTGGCCCGGCGCGAGTACGCGGCGCACGGGTTGCCCTTCCACGACTTCGCCCACTCGGTGGGAAGCCTCGCGGAAGCCTGCACCGTCATCCGGCGCCTGTGGACCGAGGCGGAACCTTTCGACTTCCATGGCACGTACGTCGATCTCACGGGCGCCTTCGGCAACCCCAAGCCGGTCCAGCGTCCCCACCCTCCGATCCTCATCGGTGGACGGTCCGCGCCGGTCCTGCGCGTGGTCGCCGAGCACGCCGACCTGTGGAACATCCCGGGCGGCGACATCGACGACGCCGTGCACCGGAGCGCACTGTTGGACCGCTACTGCGCCGAGATCGGTCGCGACCCCGCGTCGATCAGGCGATCCATGGTCCTCCAGGTCTCCTACGACGAGCCCGACACGACCCTGGAGGCGATCCGCACGGCGATGGGCGCCGGGTTCTCGCACATCGTTCTGGGGCTGGCGGCGCCATACCCCGCGCATGTTGCGCAGTGGGTCAGCGAGCGGCTCATCACCCCGGCCGGCTAGCACCCGGAGTTCACCGGAAGGTGGTGTCCCGGGACGGTGGCCGGGCCGATCACTGTCGTAAGGTGCCAGCATGGCGCACCCCACACGGCCCGATGTCGGGCCTTGCGGGACGCACGGGGGCAGCCGCCGGCATTACGGTGCCGCAGCCCGATGACGTCGACCTGGTGGGCCGTGGCGCCGCCCCGACGCGTCAGCCACCTGCCGGCCGTCGACCCCGAACTGCTGCGGGTAGCGCTCGACCCGCTGCCCCCGGGCGCACCGGCCGTCGTGCACTACCGGCCCGTGGCCGTGGGTCCGCTGGGTGACCTGGTGAGCACCCTGCTCGACCAGTTGGACAGCGTGGCGCTCGCGATGTTTCCCAACTGGTTGCCGGATGCGGCCGGCTTGGACGGTCAGGGCGAGCTGAGCGCGGCGGCGGCCCGCTCGCTGGCGGCCCGCACCGCCGCCCGGTCGCGGCACTTCGGCCCGTTCCTGATCGACCTGGCCGAACGCGCGACACGCGGTGCCCGGCAGCCCGGCGACCGGCTCCGCTTTCCGGCGGAGGTACGCGCCGCCGGGCTCGCCCGGGTGATCGCCGAGGCGTACGACCGCACGGAGTGCGTCCTTCTCGTCACCGTGCCCGAGTTGGACCCGGACGCCGAACGGACGCTCGTGGCCGCCGCCGAGTGGCTGGTGCGCCACGGCGGCTTCACGGTGTGGCTGACCGGCACCGCGATGCGGCACGCGGACCGGGTCCGTTCCGTGCCGGTGACGGTGCCGGCGCGCTTCGCCGAGCTGGCCGACCCGAGCAGTCGGATTCCCGACGTGGTCGGCCCACCGGAGCCCACGTTGCTGGCCTGGCCGCCGATCGCTGGTGTGCCACGCGGCGACAGCCCAGCCGAGCAGGCACTCGAACGCGCCCTCGCGTCACACCGGTGGGCGCGTGGGCGGCGGTGGAATCAGATCTTCGATCCGCATCCGCTCGGCGAGGCGTACCGTCTGGATCTCTTTTGGCCCGCCGAAGGTCTTGCGGTCGAGGTGGACGGCCCGGAGCATCGAGGGCGAATCGCTTTCGCCAACGATCGGCGGAGGGACGTTCGGCTGCACCTGCTCGGGCTGAGCGTGCTCCGCTTCACCAATGAACAGGTGCTGTCCGACGTAGCGGCGGTGGTCGACGGGATCCGTCGTCTGCTGGCCCGCCGACGCACGGACGGCACGCATCCCCTTGGAGATGAGACATCATGACGAGCCCGGCGGACGTACCGAGCCTGACGTCGAACCAGATCAACGCCCTCGTGGTGCTGATGGTCGAGGCGCGCCGACTCACCAACGTCGAGCTACGTGAGCTGGCCGGCTTCTCCCTTACCGGCAAGGACAACAAGCGGCTCATCGACCTGGGCCTGGTCGAGACCGACAGGGGGCACCGGCCGTTCGCCCACGAGCTGACCGACGAGGGCTGGCGGGTCGCCCGCCAGCTGCACACCGCCGCGCCGCCCAAGGGAGCGGGCTCGGCGACGCGGTCCCTGCTCACCGTCCTCGCCAACCTGCACCGCTCGCTGGACCGGCTCCGGGTCAGCCACGGCGACTTCTTCAAGCAAACCGACGGCGCGGGTCCGGCCGCCAGCACGCCGGAACCCCCCGTCAGCACGCCACAACCCGCCGCCACGCCGGATGCGGCCGCCGCTGACGTACAGGCGCTGGTGCGCGAGGCGTACCGGGAACTGGCAGCGGCGCCGGGGGCCTGGGTCGGCCTCGCCGACATTCGGGACCGGCTCGCCGACACCGACCGGACCGCCCTGGACGCGACGTTGCGGGCGATGGTCGGCCAGGAGGACGTCCGCATCATTCCGGTGGCCAACACCAAGTCGCTCACCTCGCGCGACCGCGCCGCGGCAGTGCGGATCGGCAACGAGGACAACCACGCCCTGGCGATCGGCCCGGCGTGATCTCCGACGAGCAGCGCGCCGCCCTGGAGGCGGTGAGTCTCAACCCGGCGGTCACCCCCGACGACGTCTGGCGGGCCAGCCCGCACAACGTCCCGGAGTTGCACGAGAAGGTGGTCGCGGAGATCCTGCGCGGGGTGGGACGGGCGCGCACGGACGACACGACGGTGCCGCTCGGGGTGGCCATGCAGGGCCGCGCGGGCGCCGGCAAGACGCACCTGCTCGGCGCGGTTCGTGAACGCGTCCAGCGCGACGGCGGCTACTTCTTCCTGGTGGACATGGTCAGCGGCAAGACGTTCTGGGAGAGCGTCGCCCTGGCCCTGGTGGAGGGCATGGGTCGCGACGCGATCGGCTGGGGCACCCAGCTACGTACCTTCCTGCGCCGGCTCACCGCCCAACTCGGCCTGCCGGTCGAGGTCCGGGACGCGATCGCTGGGACCCGGCCGGTGACCCGGGAACACCTTGACACCTTCATCCGAGGGCTGCGCACCCGTGACCGGGAGGTCGGACGGGACTGCCAGGACACCGCGCGGGCGCTGGTCCTGCACGGCGCCATCGACTTCGAGGCGCAGGACGTGGGTTACGCCCACCTGATCTCCGAGCCGGGCGACCCGCAAGCGCGGGCGGCGTGGGGGCTGAGCACCGCGCTGCGGACCCCGCAGCAGATCGTGCAGGACATCTCCCGGCTGATGGCCCTGACGTTGGACCCGACGGTCATCGCCGTGGACCAGCTCGACACGCTGTTCGCCCAGAGCAGCACCTCCCTGTGGGAACAGCACGCCGGGCTGGAGGACGCCCAGGCGAGGGTGGTCGGGCCGATCGCCGACGGCCTGCTCAAGCTCCGTGACGTCACCCGTCGGACACTGGTCGTCGTCTCCTGCCTGCCCGACACCTGGGAGTTGCTGACGCGCAGCGCGCCCACGCCGGTCAGTGACCGGTTCCGGCAGGCGACTCTGCCGGATCGGATACCCACTGCCGAGATCGGCCTGGCCATCGTGGCCAAGCGGCTCACCGACGCGTTCGCGGGACCGCGCTTCGTCCCGCCGCACCCGACCTGGCCGATCGACCCCGCCGCCTTCGCCGACGCGCCGACCCTGACACCACGCGCCTTGCTGCGGCGGGTGGACCGCCACGTCGCCTGGTGCCGCGACCGCGACGAGGTCACCGAACTCGACCGGCTCATCGACGGCGCCGACACGGCGGCGACTCCGGCCGTCGTGCCCGGCCGGACCAGTGACCAGGCCGCCGACGAGCAGAAGCTGCGCGAACTGGACGCCCGCTTCGCCGAACTGGTCGACGCGGCGGACGTTTCGGCCGCGCTCGCCGCGGCCACCGAGGACGAGCGGATGCCACCATTGCTCGCGGCCGGGCTGGCCGCCTGGATCGCCGAGCAGGCGCCGACGGGTGCCGCCTACAAGTACGATCCGCCGCCCAGTCGCAAGCCCGCCCTGCACGGGCGGTTGATCGAGGTGCTCGACGAGGCGACCGAGAACGAGGCGCACTGGTGCTTCCGGGCCATCGCACACTCCAACGCGATCGCGGTCACCGCGCGGGTCAAGGCCGCGTGCACAATGGCCGGATTGGACCGGGACCTGCCGCAACGGCGACTGGTGCTGCTGCGTAACGGCCCGTGGCCGACGGGCAAGCGTACGACGGAGGTGTTGACCGCCTTCGACGCGGCCGGCGGCGTTCGGTGCGCGGTGACGGAGGCGGACCTGCGGGTCTTCGCGGCGCTGCGGGTGTTGGCGGGCGAGCCGTCCGCGGTCCTGCAGGAGTGGCTGCTCACCCGCCGCCCGGCCAGCGGCACGGGTCTGTTCCGGAGGTTCTTGCCGGGGGCTGACCACGCGGCCTCCAGCACGGAAGGTTCGCCGCAGGGGCACCTCGACGACGGCACCGACGAGACGACGGCCGACGCGACCGCGCCGGTCACCACCGATTCGCCCGACCCGGCGGTCGTCGCCGACGGGCGGTCGATCGGCTTGGGGCGGACCGTCCAGGGTGGCAAGCCGTTCGCGGTGGATCTGGAGTCGCTGCGCCGGCACGCCGTCGTGTTCGCCGGCTCGGGTTCCGGTAAGACCGTGCTGATCCGCCGGCTCGTCGAGGAGTGCGCCCGGCAGGGTGTCTCCTCGATCGTGCTCGACCCCAACAACGACCTCGCCCGGCTCGGCGACGCGTGGCCCGAGGCACCGAGCGGCTGGAGCCCCGGTGACGCCGAGCGAGCCGACGACTATCTCGCCCACACCGAGGTGGTGGTGTGGACGCCCCGGGTCACCGCCGGCCGGCCGCTGAGTTTCCAACCGCTGCCCGACTTCACATCGCTGCGTGAGTGGCCCGACGAGTTCGACCAGGCGATCCGGTCCGCCGTGGAGGCCCTCGCGCCGCGGGCCGGCGTCGACCGGCCCACCAAGCTGGCGCAGCAGGGCAAGGCCGTGCTCACCGAGGCCCTCCAGGCGTACGCGCGCAGCGGCATGGTCGGCCTGCACGGATTCACCGAGTTCCTCGCCGAGCTGCCCGAGGGGGTCAGCCGTCTGACGCGGGCCGACAAGCTCGCCCAGGAGTTGGCCGAGACGCTCAAGGCGGCGATGGTCACCGACCCGCTCTTCGGCGGGATCGGCGCGCCGGCCGACCCGGGGTTGCTGTTGACGCCGTCGCCGGGCCGGCGGGCACGGGTCTCGGTCATCAGCTTCGTCGGCCTCACCTCCGACCAGGAACGTCAGAGCTTCGTCAACCAGTTGCAGATGGCGCTCTTCGCCTGGGTCAAGCGGCACCCGGCGGGTGACCGTCCGTTGGGCGGCCTCTTCGTGATGGACGAGGCACAGACGCTCGCCCCGTCGACCGGCAACACGGCCTGCACGGCCAGCTCCATCGCGCTCGCCTCGCAGGCCCGCAAGTACGGGCTCGGGTTGGTCTTCGCCACCCAGGCGCCCAAGGGTCTGCACAACCAGATCTCCGGCAACGCGACGACGCAGTTCTTCGGGCTGCTCAACGCGCCCGCGCAGATCGACGCCGCTCGCCAGTTGGCCGAGGCCAAGGGCGGACGGCTGCCCGACATCGGCCTGTTGAGCAGCGGCGAGTTCTACGTGGCCGGGGAGGGGTTCTCGTTCGTCAAGGTCCGCACCCCGCTGTGCCTCACGCATCATCCGAAGGCGCCGCTGACTCCCGAGGAGGTCGTCGCCCGCGCCCGCCCGGCGGGTGATCCGCACGCTGGCAGGCCGTGACGGCAGCGTGGCGCGGCGGCCGTGAGCCGCCGCGCCACAGAGCCGATCCGAGAGTACGAGGGTCAGCTCGCGCTACAGGAGACCGACGGCCAGGTCCAGTGGCCGTTGGCCCCGATGGTGACGCCGAAGTTGTTGCCGCTGCCGTTGGGCCTCGCCACCTCCGGTGGGTGGCGGCGTGGTCGGTTGCCGCCGCCCCCGTCGGTGCCACCCACAGTGATGCCCCGACCCGCAGCGCACATGGTCAGGCGATCGAATCGAGGCCGATAGTTCCGATGAATTTCCGGATCTCGGCATCCGGAGGTCGCGTCCGACCCCATGATCGACCTTTGCCTGCGGAGACCAGGTACACGTATGACGTCGAGCCCCGGGTGGACGGACGGTTGCCAGCGCTTCCGGAGAGCTTCCGGAAGTTGTTGACGCGTCGGAATTCCCGCTGCAATACTCCGATCCATTGCGGTCGATGCGATCCCGCTTCGTCGGGTTTCGATCGGTCTCCCCACCACCACCCGGACGGCCGGAGTACGCGCGCCACCGCACAACCCGGCCCGGTAGAAGGGGCACCAGATGAGCACTGTCCCTGTCCAGACGCTCGTACGGTCGAAACGACTCCGAGCCCTGCTGTCCGTCGTCGCCACGGCCGTCGCGGCGTGCGGCGTCGTCATCGCGGCCACCGCCACCCCGTCCAGCGCCGCCACCTGCAACGGCTACGTCGGGCTCACCTTCGACGACGGGCCGACCGGCAGCACCAGCGCGCTGCTGAACGTGCTGCGCGCCAACGGCGTACGGGCCACGATGTTCAACGTCGGCCAGAACGTCCAGAACAACAGGTCCGCGGCGCAGGCCCAGGTGGCCGCCGGCATGTGGATCGGCAACCACAGCTGGAACCACGCCCACATGACCTCGATGAGCCAGTCGCAGATGCAGTCCGACCTGTCCCAGACCAACTCTGCGATCCAGTCCGCGACCGGCGTCCAGCCGAATCTGTTCCGGCCCCCGTACGGCGAGACCAACTCGACCCTCCAGTCCGTCGCCTCGTCGCTCGGCATGCGACAGGTGATCTGGGACGTGGATTCCCAGGACTGGAACGGTGCCAGCGTCAGCCAGATCGTGGCCAACGCCAGTCGCCTCCAGGCCGGCCAGGTCATCCTCATGCACGACGGGATCCAGAACACCCGGGACGCCATCGGTCAGATCATGGCCAACCTCACGAGCCGCAACCTCTGCCCCGGCATGATCTCGCCGTCAACCGGACGCGCGGTAGCGCCCGACGGCACCACTCCCCCACCCGGCACCACCCCGCCGCCCGGCACGACACCACCGCCCAGCACGACACCACCGCCGGCCGGCGGCACCTGCACGGCGGCGGCGACCACCACGAACGTCTGGGGTGACAGGTACAACACGTCGGTGACCGTCAGCGGTGCCGGCACCTGGACCGTTGTCGTCGCCCTCACCGCGCCGCAGAAGGTTTCCAGCGTCTGGAACGGCAGCGCCAGCTGGGACAGCAGCGGCAACGTCATGACGGTGCGCTCCAACGGCAGCGGCGCCACGTTCGGCTTCACCACGATGTTCAACGGCAACAGCAGCGCCCGACCGCAGATCCGCTCCTGCACCGCGGGCTGACCTTCTGGCCCTGGTCCTGCGGGGCGGGCGGCGGACGCCCCGCAGGACCCCTCATCGAGCTACCGTCGTCGGGCCACGATCCTCAGTGGCCGAGAGCCGGCGTCACGAGGACGTCCGGCCGTCGAGCGCCTCGCGCAGGATGTCCGCGTGTCCGGCGTGCTGGGCGGTCTCGGCGATGAGGTGCGCCAGCACCCGTCGCACGCTGTACGCCGTACCCGGCTCGTGCCAGGGCGCCTCCGGGAGCGGCTGCCGGGCCGACAGGTCGGGCACGGCAGCGATGATCTCCGCACTCCGGTCGGCCACCTGCCGGTAGCGGTCGACGACCCCGGCGAGCGTGTCGCCGGGCAGCATCCGCAGATCGTTCTGGTGGTCGATCGCCCACTGCGGAAACTCCCGGGCGGCGCCGGCCGTCATGTCGTCCCAGGTGACGCCCTCGGGCAGCTCGTAGCTCATCGCCGAGGGGCCCTCGACCACGAAGCGCATCCAGGTGTCCTCCATTGACGCGACGTGTTTGATCAGACCTCCCAGGCACAGGGCGCTGACCGTGGGACGCTCGCCGGCCTGCTCGTCGGTGAGGTCGCGCGTCGTGTTGATCAGGGCGAGACGGGCGCCTGCGAGCTGGTCGAGCAGTTCGGCGCGTTCCTGGTCGAGGGCTGCGGTCGGGGTGGTCGTGGCGGTCATGGTGACGAGGTCCTTCCGGTCGTTCGCGGTGTCGGGCACGAGACGACGATCGCAGCCGAAGCGGTCAGGTTGTGTCCTCTTCTCCTGACATCATCGGAAGCTGTGCCGAAGACCTCAGCTCGACTGCTGTCGCTGCTCTCACTCCTTCAGGCGCGTCGGGACTGGCCCGGCGCGCTGCTGGCAGAGCGGCTGGCCGTCAGCCCGCGCACCATCCGTCGGGACGTCGACCGCCTGCGCGAGCTCGGCTATCCCATAGTGGCCAGCAAGGGCCCCGAGGGCGGGTACCGGCTCGGCGCGGGCACCCGATTGCCGCCCCTGCTCTTCGACGACGAGCAGGCCATCGCCGTCACCGTCGCACTCCAGATCGCCACCACGGCCGGCGCCGGCATCGAGGAGGCGGCAGCGCGTGCGCTGACCACCGTCCGGCAGGTCATGCCCGGGCGGCTGCGCCACCGCATCGAGGCCCTGCAGCTCAGCGCCGTCGAGCGGTCGGGCCGACCGAAGCCGCAGGCCGACAGCGGCGTACTCCTGACCCTCAGCACAGCCGTGCACGCTCGCGAGGTGCTGCGCTTCGACTACGCCCCGGCCCACCCGCCGGCGCCCGGCACCGACATCCCGCCGCGTCAGGTGCAACCCCACCACGTCGTCACCTGGGGTGGGCGCTGGTACCTCGTGGCCTGGGACCTCGACCGCGACGACTGGAGGACGTTCCGGGTCGACCGGATCAGCCCGCGGACGCCCACCGGGCCTCGCTTCACGCCCCGCGAACTACCCGGCGGGGACGTGAGCGCCTTCGTCGTCAGCCGCTTCCAGGGGTACGACGGTTGGCCGTGCCGGGGGGAGGTGATCCTCGACCTTCCCGCCGAGGCCGTCACCCCCTACCTCAGCGACGGCGTGGTCGAGCACCTCGGCCCGGGCCGCTGCCGCGTCGTGGCCAGCTCCTGGTCGTGGACGGGGTTGGCCGCGACCCTCGGCAGGTTCGACGCCGACATCGAGGTGGTCGGGCCGCCCGAGCTCAGCGACGCCTTCGCCCGGCTCGCCCTCCGCTACGCCGACGCGGGCCGGGGGGTGGCCCGGTGTAGGACCGTCGGCGACCGGAAGCGCACGGCCGGCACTTCGCTCGCCTGAGGACGTATCGCCCGTTGCCTACCCGTTTGATCCTTCGGACGCGGGGGCACCATGGCATCGACAACCGGGAGCGCGTGACGCCCGTGACGCGCCGACCCGCGTCCCCACCCGACGATGACTGCGGGAGGACCAGATGCCAGCAGGATCAAGCCCCAAGCGAGAACGGCAGTACGAGCACATCAAGGAGAGCGCGGAGAAGCGCGGCGTCTCGACCGGCCGGGCGAAGGAGATCGCCGCCCGTACGGTGAACAAGGAGAGGGCCCGCTCGGGCGAAGCCCGCACGGTGAGCCGGTCATCAGTGGCCGACGTGTCGTCCGGGCATCGCGGTGGGAAGCGCTCGCACACCGGCGCCAAGGGTCGCACCAAGGAGCAGTTGTACAACGAGGCACGGCAGCGCGGCATCAAGGGCCGCTCGTCGATGTCGAAGGCGGAGCTGGAGCGGGCGCTGTCGAAATAGCGGGGCTTAGTCGTGACATCGGTTCACGGTGGCCGAATACCGACAACACTGGATCGGGGAAGTGTCCGGTTCCGCCCGTCTGGCGAGACTCTTGGTGGAACGATGCATGACGTGGGAACTGCAGAGACTTCTATGCCTGTCATCTCGCCGCTCGCTGGCGAGCCGATCAAGCGCGCCGATGCCGAGCGACTCGCGGGCGTGCTGAAAGCGTTCGCCGACCCGGCTCGCCTGCGGCTGCTCAGCCTGATCCAGTCCGCGCCGGAGGGCGAAGCGTCGGTCACCGACCTGACCGCGCCGCTCAACCTGTCCCAGCCGACAGTGAGCCATCACCTGCGGATCCTCACCGAGGCCGGCCTGATCGAGCGGGAGAAGCGTGGCGTCTGGGCGTACTACCGCATCGTGCCGTCCGCGATCGCGGCGATCGCCGACCTCCTGACGCCGCCTCGCAAGCGGCCGACGAAGAAGACCCGCTGACGCCGACGCTACACAGCCGTCCGCCGATGCGGGGGCGGTTCGCGTCGGGCCGGGGGGATCCAGCCCGCGTCGCCATGCACCCCGGCGAGCAGGTCGGCTGTGGTGTGCGCCGAGATGCCGGGATCCACGCTGTCGGTGAACCGCCCGACGACCGCACGCACGTGCCGCTGCGCCGGGTCGGCGAGACCGTCGTAGACGGCGGCGAACACCTCCCGGGCCGGCTGCCGGAGCCAACCGGTCGGCAGGAGGTCCCGGGGCAACTGCGGGTCGAGGATGGGAAAGCGCCGGTAGGTGTTCATGATTTCGGTACGCGCCCGCACCGCCGCCGCGCCGTCGACCTCCCCGGATCGCACCTGCGGCACCAGTGGCGCCCATCGCTGAAGGAACTCCTCGTAGTGCCCGCTGATCGCGTCGATGTCCCACGCGTCGATGAGAGCGCGCTGGCTGTCCGCGTCGAGCGCGATCTGCCGTCCACGGAACACAGTGACGGCACCCAGGGTGAGCTGTACGAGTCGCGCCTGGGCCCTCGGCGTCAACTCGTACGGGGAGATCCACAGCCCGTCGTACAGCGGCGCGTACCCCAGCCAGCGGAGCTGGCCCCGCAGGGCCCTTCGTTGCGTGCCGCGGTCCTGGGGCAGTGAGAAGGCGACTGTCGTCCAGCATCCGTCCCAGGGCTCGGCGGCGGTGGTGGAGGTGAGGATCCAGTGTCCGCCGACGGAGAGGTTGATGGCGGCGGCCTGGGTGAGCCGGTAGGAGCTGTGTCGTCCCTGCCGGCTGCCCTCCAGGACTCCCCGACGGGCCAGCCTGCTGATCGCGGCACGGGCACCGGCCGTCGTCACGCCCGACTCGGCGAGCAGCGCGACGATGGCCGCGGACGGGAGCGCGGCGCGTGCCCGCAGCGTGTAGTCCGCCAGCAGGGTCACCGCCACGCCCTGCGGTGAGCTGCCGGCCTGCCGCCGGGGCATCCGGAGCGAGTGCTCCCCATCGTCCGGATAGATCTCCTCGATGTTGAACGGACTCGTCACAGGCACTCCGGGCTCTGCTCAGGAACGGTCCACCGACTGTAGACGGACCGGCGGCGGGCCGGGGATTCCGAGGCCTGCACGTGATCGAGGTACGTCGATTGACACTTCTCGGTCCGGAGACGACACTATCTGCATTGCGATGCCGCACCGAGCCGGGCACAGGGCGAGCACACGTTGTAGGCGATGCGCGATCACCGCGGGCAGTTGGGCACACCCGCCATCCGAGCGCGCATGCCCGATCCTCAGCCGCACAGCTGATCGAAGGAGTCGTCCCCCGTGAGAATCAGAAGAAAACTGCTGCTCGCCCTCACTGCGTCAGTGGCCGCGATCGGTCTGGTGATCCCCGCGTTCCAGCCCGCGTACGCCGCGTCGCTGACCGAGGTGACAAGCTTCGGCGACAACCCCGGCCGGATGCGCATGCACGTCTACGTGCCGGACAACCGCCCCGCCAACCCGGCGATCGTGGTGGCCATGCACGGCTGCGGCGGGTCCGGCCCCGGCTTCTACTCCGGCAGCGAGTTCGCGAGCCTGGCCGACCGGTACGGATACGTCGTGATCTACCCGAGCGCCACCCAGCAGGCCGGGTTCGGCAACTGCTTCGACACCTGGTCCGACGCCGCCAAGCGCCGTGGCGGCGGCAGCGACCCGGTGTCGATCATCTCCATGATCCGTTACGTGCAGCAGCAGTACGGCGGAGACCCCAACCGGGTGTACGCCACTGGCAGTTCGTCCGGCGGCATGATGACCAACCACATGCTCGCGCTCTACCCCGACGTGTTCAAGGCCGGCGCCGCCTTCATGGGCGTGCCCTTCAACTGCTTCGCCAACGCGGCGGACTACCCGCCCGGGGCCAGCCAGTGCACCGGCGGCAACATGAACCGCACTCCGCAGCAGTGGGGCGACGCGGTCCGCCAGGCGTACCCCGGCTACTCCGGCCCTCGCCCCCGGGTGCAGTTGTGGCACGGCACCGCCGACACGCTCGTTCCGTACTCGCTGCTCCAGGAGACGATCGAGCAGTGGACGAACGTGTTCGGGCTCAGCCAGACACCCACCTCCACCGACACGCCGCAAGCCAACTGGAACCGCCGCCGGTACGCCGACAGCGGCGGCACCGTCCAGGTCGAGGCGTACAGCATCCAGGGCGCGGGGCACAGCCTGCCCAGCGCCGGCATGGCCGCAGCCGCCCTCGCGTTCTTCGGCCTGACCAACCCGCCGACCACGCCGCCTCCGACCACGCCGCCGCCGACCACCCCGCCCCCGACGACCCCGCCGCCGACCACCCCGCCCCCGACGACTCCGCCGCCGACGACCCCGCCGCCGGCCAGCGGCTGCGGTGTGACAGTGGCAGTCAACGCCTGGAACAACGGGCTGACGGAGAACATCACCATCACCAACAGCGGCAGCAGCGCCATCAACGGCTGGTCCCTGGCCTTCGCTCTGCCGAGCGGGCAGACCATCACCTCCGGCTGGAACGCCTCCTACTCCCCCACCTCGGGGCAGGTGGCGGCCAGAAACCTCAACTACAACGCCACAATCCCCGCCAACGGATCGATCACCATCGGCTTCCAGGCCACGCACACAGGTAACACCGCACGGCCCAGCTCGTTCACCCTCAACGGCGCGTCCTGCACACTCGCCTGAGGACGGCGGTACTCCGGGGGTGGCGTCGGCCGGCGTACATCCCCGGAGTACCGGCCGTCGCGGTCCGACCGGCACGACGCGCCGGTCCCGCGCGGAGCGAAACCATTCGCCCCGGCCGGGCTATTCGCCGCTGGGGACCTGGTCGGTGACCTCGTCGTAGCCGACAGGGGCGGGAGCCCCGGTCGGCGCGTAGATCACGCGGAGCACGCCGGTCGGGAAGACCTCGGTCGCCGTGACCTTCAAGTGGTACGGCGTCTCGCCCTCGTCGAACAGCCGGCGACCCTTGCGCGCCGCCACCGGGTGCACAAGCAGGCGCAGCTCGTCGACGAGGCCGGCGGCGAGCAGCTGCTGCACCACGGAGATCGAACCGGGGATGAGGATGCCCCTGATGCCGGCATCGGCCTTCAGCTCGGTGACCGCGTCGACCAGGTCGCCCTGGACGAGTTCCGAGTTGCGCCAGGTGAACTCCAGCGGCTGACGCGAGACGACCACCTTGCGGACGTCGCCGAGCTGCTTGGCGAAACCGGCGTCCTCCCCGCCCGCGGCCTCACGGTCGGGCCAGGCACCGGCGAAACTGTCGTACGTCTCGCGGCCGATGAGCAACACGTCGGAGGTGTCGTAGTCCTCGCCGACGGCACGGCCCATGTTCTCGTCGAAGTAGGGGAAATGCCAGTCGGGGTCGATCTCGGCCACCCCGTCGGCCGAGATGAACAATGTGGAGATGACCTTCGCCATCGCGGTGCTCCTTCGAGTCGGGTGATGTCGGCACGTAGACCGGCACAGCATCCCAAACTCGCCTGTCCACCACGGCCCCGTCACGGCGGCGCGCCGCAACGACGAACGAGCCCCGGTCGATCCCCTGAGGATCGACCGAGGCTCGTCGGTTGAGGCAGTGATCAGGCCACGTCGAACCTGTCGAGCTCCATGACCTTCGTCCAGGCCGCGACGAAGTCGTTCACGAACTTGTCACGCGCGTCCTGGCTGGCGTAGACCTCGGCGAGGGCACGCAGCTGGGAGTTGGAGCCGAAGATGAGGTCGACAGCGGTAGCGGTCCACTTCACCTTGTCGGTCGCCAGGTCCCGGATCTCGTACACGTGCTCCTCGGACTCCGACGCCTTCCACCGGGTGCCCGGGGAGAGCAGGTTGGCGAAGAAGTCGTTGGTGAGCACGCCCGGCCGGTCGGTGAGGACACCGTGCTGCGCACCGCCCACGTTGTTACCGAGAGCGCGCAGGCCGCCGACCAGGACGGTCATCTCGGGCGCGGTCAGGTTGAGCATGTAGGCGCGGTCGATGAGCAGCACCTCCGGCTGGGTCTTCTCGCCGGGGCGCAGGTAGTTGCGGAACCCGTCCGCGCGCGGCTCGAGAACCCGGAAGGACTCGACGTCGGTCTGCTCCTGGGTGGCGTCGGTGCGACCCGGCCGGAACGGCACTGTCACCTCGACACCGGCGTCGCGCGCCGCCTTCTCGACAGCGGCCGAGCCGGCGAGCACGATCAGGTCCGCGAGCGAGATCTTCGCGCCACCGGCGGAGTTGAAGTCCCGCTGGATGCCTTCCAGAGTCTCCAGGACCGTCGCGAGCTGCTCCGGCTGGTTGACCTCCCAGTTGCGCTGCGGCTCGAGGCGGATCCGGGCACCGTTGGCGCCACCGCGCTTGTCGGTGTAGCGGAAGGTGGCGGCCGAGGCCCACGCGGTCGAGATCAGCTGGGCGGTCGTGAGGCCGGACTCCAGCACCTTCGCCTTGAGCGCCGCGATGTCGGCGTCACCCACGAGCTCGTGGTCGACGGCCGGCACCGGGTCCTGCCACAGCTGGGCCTCCGGAACCCACGGCCCGAGGAAGCGGTCCACCGGACCCATGTCACGGTGCAGCAGCTTGTACCACGCCTTGGCGAACGCCAGCGCGAACTCGTCGGGGTTCTCCAGGAAGCGGCGCGAGATCTTCTCGTAGGCCGGGTCGACGCGCAGCGACAGGTCGGTCGTGAGCATCGTCGGCTTGTGCTTCTTCGACGGGTCGTGGGCGTCCGGGATGATCGCCTCGGCGTCCTTGGCGACCCACTGCTTCGCACCGCCGGGGCTCGTGGTGAGCTCCCACTCGTAGCCGAAGAGGATCTCGAAGAAGCGGTTGCTCCACTCGGTCGGACGGTCGGTCCAGGTCACCTCGAGGCCGCTGGTGATCGTGTCCCCGCCCTTGCCGCTGCCGTACGTGCTCAGCCAGCCCAGGCCCTGCGCCTCCAGGGGGGCGCCCTCGGGCTCGGGGCCGACGTGGTTGTCGGCGACACCGGCGCCGTGGGTCTTGCCGAAGGTGTGGCCACCGGCGATGAGGGCGACGGTCTCCTCGTCGTTCATCGCCATCCGGCGGAACGTCTCGCGGATGAAGTGCGCCGCCGCCAGCGGGTCGGCGTTGCCGCGCGGGCCCTCCGGGTTGACGTAGATCAGACCCATCTCGGTCGCGCCGACGCCGGCCACCATCTCCTTCTCGGAGGCGTAGCGCTCGTCGCCGAGCCAGGCGTCCTCGGGACCCCAGAAGATCTCCTCCGGCTCCCAGACGTCCTCACGGCCGAAGCCGAAGCCGAAGGTCTTGAAGCCCATCGACTCCAGGGACACGTTGCCGGCGAGCACCAGCAGGTCGGCCCAGGAGATCTTCTGGCCGTACTTCTGCTTGACCGGCCAGAGCAGCCGGCGGGCCTTGTCCAGGTTGGCGTTGTCCGGCCAGCTGTTGAGCGGGGCGAACCGCTGGCCACCGTCGCCGGCGCCACCGCGGCCGTCCTCGATGCGGTAGGTGCCCGCGGCGTGCCAGCTCATCCGGATCATCAGGCCGCCGTAGTGGCCGAAGTCGGCCGGCCACCAGTCCTGCGACGTGGTGAGGACCTCGGTGATGTCCCGCTTGAGGGCCTCGACGTCGAGCCTGGCGAACTCCTTGGCGTAGCTGAAGTCCTCTCCCAGCGGGTTGCCCTTTGACGAGTGGGCGTGCAGCACCGAAAGGTCGAGCTGGTTGGGCCACCAGTCCCGGTTGGAACGCGGACGACCACCGGTCTTGGGGGTCGGCGAGTCGATCGCCGGGTTCTCGCTCTCACTGCCGTGGGCGGTCACGGAGTCGTGCGCCACGGGGCAGCCGGCGGCCGCCTTCTCGTCCACGCCCTGCGGGCTGACAGGGCGGTTGTCCTGGGTGTCGCTCATGTACTTCCTTCCGAACTGACGGATTCCGAACTGGCGGATCACTAGGAGGTGCGTTCGGTCGCGCAGCTGGGGCAGACGCCCCAGTAGACGACCTCCGCCTCCTCGACCACGAAACCGTGGTCGTTGGAGGCGGTGAGACAGGGAGCGTGGCCGACAGCGCACTCGACGTCGGCGATCGCACCGCAGGAGCGGCACACGACATGGTGGTGGTTGTCCCCCACCCGCGACTCGTAGCGGGCGGTCGCTCGGGCCGGTTGGATGCGGCGCACCAGACCGGTGTCGGTAAGCGCGCGCAACACGTCGTACACCGCCTGATGCGAGATCGTGGGGTGGTCCGCCCGGACGAGCGCGATCACCGTGTCGGTGTCGACGTGCGGGTGATCCCGCAGCGCCGCGAGCACGGCCACCCGGGGCCGGGTCACGCGCAGCGAGACCGCTCGCAGCTGGGCCTCGATGTCGGACGTCACGTGCAGACCTTAGCCCGCTAGTTTGGAATAAATCAAGTTTATGGCCGGCTGCGGCGGCCCGACTTGCCCCACATCACCGGCCACCCAGGTTACGGCAGGGGCACCTCGGCATTGCCGTATCGAGGGAAACTCCAGCCGCCCGTGCTCAGCGACGGCGCAGCGCCAGCGCGACAGCCGCCAGGACCAGCGTCGCCCAGACCGGCACCCAGAGGGGCCACTGCTGCGCCAGCGTGCCGAGCGCGCCGCCGACGGCGTAGGCGGCGAGCGTCAGCAGGCCGAGCAGCGAACCTTTCCGGGCCTGCGACCGGCTGTTTCCGGGGCCGGCGATCCAGCCGACGATCCGCTCTCCGGTCTTGGCGACGGTTCCCGACTGGTACGTGATGGTGGTGGCGACCCCGGCCGTGCGCACGAACAGGGTCGCCAGGGAACCCATGGCCAGGCCACCGAGGGCAGCGAGCGCCGCCCGGGACTGCGGGCCGGAGCGGCCGTACTCGAGCAGGACGTTGACGGCCGACCACGCCGCGGTGGCGACCACGACGGCGGCGATGCCGCGGGCCGCCGACGTGCGGACAGTGCCTGTCGCCCGCAGTCGCGCCACCAGCCCGGCCCCGATGCCGAACGCCACAAGCGAGGCCAACGCGGCCGGCCAGGCCGGTTGGCGGCCAGCCGCGCCGACGCCGATGAAGAGGACGTTGCCGGACTGGTTGGCGACGAAGGAGCCGTAGCGGAGGAACGCGAAGGAGTCGAGGAAACCGGCGGTGGTGGTGGTCACCGCCAGGACCAGAATCGGATAGCGGAACTCGCCGTAGGCATCCTGCGGATCGGCCTGGCCCGGTGGGCGCGCTGGCTGTCCAGATCCAGTGCTGGCCATCGGTTCTCCACTGTTCCGTGAGGTATCGACCTCGCTTTACCCAATGCAGCATAGAGAGCAGAGAGTCAGTTTTTGCCCGCTTCGCGCACCGCCCACAAGCGGTTGACTCTCACCGGCCTGTGCGCCTTCCCCGTCGGCATTCCCGGCGGGCTCACACCTGGGCGCTGATCGTGATGCTGATCGCCCTGGCCTCGGGGAGCGACCGGCAGCGTCGGCGAGCACCCGACGCTGACGTCCCGTTCGACCAGGCGTACCGACGTCAGGTGCCGGTGCCGCTGTCGAGATATTCGGCGAGCCGGGCCGCGCCGGTGAGCATCGCCCTGCCGCGTTCGGTGAGCCGGTGCCGCCACTGGCGCAGTGACGCGGCGAGCGGTTCGGTGCCGCCTGCCTCGCGCACCTGACGCACCACGCCCGCGATGTGGTCGAGGCGGTAGCCACCGCGGCGCAGCAGGTGGGCGAGTTCGGCGTCGCGGACGTCGTCCGGCGAGTAGCGGCGGTGGCCGGTCACCGGGTCGCGCACCGGCTGGAGAAGTCCGGCGCGCTCCCACTTGCGCACTGTCGCCGGTCGTACGCCGAGCCGGTGCGCCAGCACGCTGATCGGCACGGCTGCGCGGCCCTGCGGCCCGCGCTCGACCCCGACGAGAAGCGGAACGGCCTCCTCGACAGCGTCCAGCGTCTCCCGGTCACGTTGCAACAGGGCGTGGCCCCGGTCGATGACCCGCAACGCCGCGTCGATCTCGCCCCGGTTGACCGCGCGCATGATCTCGCCACCGGCCGCGTAACCGTGGCCGGGGATGAGCGCGAGGTAGGCGCCCAGCGCCTTGGCGTGCGCCTCGGTGAACCGGCGGTAGCCGCTCGGGCTGCGCTGCGCAGGCGGCAGGACACCGTCTCGCTCGTAGTTGCGTACGGCCTGCGCGGAGAGGCCGTACGTCCGCGCGAGGTCGATCGGTCGACGTACCCCCGCGTTTGAGGGTTTTGCCTGTGTCATTAGTGCTCGATCGCTCGAAAGTTTCAAAGGGTGGTTCAACGATACGGTTGATGGAATGACGTTCTCGCTGGACCTGCCTGCCGTACCGCCGGACCTGCTCGCGCTCGGCGAGCCCACACACGGCGAATCCGCCTTCCTCCAGATACGCAACGAGGTCTTCGCGTCGCTTGTCGAGCGCGGCTACCGGTCAATCGCACTGGAGAGCGACCGCGCGGCGGGGCTGACCGCCGACGACTTCGTCCGGGGCGACGCAGGCGTGACGCTCGACAGCGCGCTCGCCGAGGGGTTCAGCCACGGTTTCGGCTCGGCCCCGGCCAACCGTGACCTGCTGCTGTGGATGCGGGAGTGGAACACGGGCCGGCCGGCCTCCGAGCGCCTGACGTTCCACGGCTTCGACGCCCCGCTGGAGATGGACCACGCGCCGAGCCCGAGACGGCACCTCGCCCAGGTCTGTGACTATCTCGGCTCGGACCGGTTCGCCGAGATCGACGATCTGATCGGTGCCGACGCCCAGTGGAGCGACCCTGCCGCGATCTGGGAGCAGGGCAGGTCGATCGGGCGATCCGCCGATGCCCAGCGGCTGCGGGTGATCGCCGACGACCTGCTGACCGAGCTGCACCTGCGGGCAGCCCAGCGGCCCGAGGGTTGGCAGGCGGCGCGGGTGTGGGCGACAAGCACGCTCGCCCTGCTGCGCTACCACGCCGAGGCCGCCGCGCCGCTCCCGCAGGACGCCCGCTTCGCCCGCCTGGCACAGGTCCGGGACGCGCTGATGGCCGAGAACCTGCTCGCGATCCGGGAGGTTGAGGCTCACCGGGGGCCGACGCTTGTCTTCGCGCACAACAGGCACCTCCAGCGTGACCCGGGCACGATGACAGTGGCCGGGACCGATCAGCAGTGGTTCGGTGCCGGCGCGATCGTCGGGGCGCTGCTCGGCGACAGGTACGCGGTGATCGTCGGCAGCCTCGGCGCGAGCCCCACGCTGGGCATCGACGCGCCCCCCGCCTCGACGTACGAGGGCAAACTCCAGGACGGAACAGACCTTCCCCGGTACGTCCGCGCCGCCGACGTGGAGGCCGCCGAGAAGAGGTCGCACGACTACCGGTACTTCCCGCTCGACGCGGCCACGATCGCCCACGCGGACGGGGTGCTGCACATTCCGACAGGCGTCGACCCTGCCACGCTCGCCGACCGGATTCTCGCGTTGCCCGACGTCGAGCAGTTCGTCGCGACAGCCGAGAACGGCTCACCGGAAGGCGCGTGGGGCGACCGCTTCTTCTACGTCGGCCCGGACCGCCGCCAGCCGTTCGCCACGATCGTCGAGCACGACGTACCCGGCTTCGACGAAGCCTCGCAGCTCGACCGACCCGGCGTCTTCCGGCTCAACCTTGAGCTGGGCCGGGCCGAGTTCGAGCGGCTGTTCGGCTTCGCTCCCGGCGACTTCGAGGCGCACCGCGACAGCTTCGACTTCGCCAGGCTGGACACCGTCGTGCCGCACCCCGGCTATGCGCTGCACGGTTTCGCAAGCATCGTCATGCCCGGCCCGCAGATGCTGCCCGAGATCGACCGACTGCTCACGGTGTCCCACGCCCGAGCCGTCGACAGGCACGAGCGCGCATCGCGCAGGGCGCGGTGACGGCGCGGCTCACTCCGGCGGCCTGGCTCCCGACTGCTCGCTCACCATGTAGGCCGCGTACCAGTCGGGCCAGTCGTCGTCCCGCTGACCGGTGCGTTTCTCGTGCTCGCCGTGGGCGGCCGCCGCGCGCCGGAGCGCGCCCGCCAGGTCGCTCACCGAGCCGAACGACGTCAAGCCGCCCTCGACACGCCCCGGCAGCCTTGTCGTGATCTCCTGCATCAGCCAGGTGTTGCCGTCCGGGTCGCGGAACGAGGCCCGCGAGACGTAGCTGCGCCGCTCGGGATCGATTCCGTCGACCGGCCCGTCCGGCCCGACGTGGAAGATGCCGCCCACCTCGACGCCCGCGGCGACCAGTGCGTCGCGGGCGGCGGCGATGTCGGACACGACCAGGTACGCCACTGACGAGCCGGGCACCGCCGCCGCGAGATCCGGGCCGAACTGCACCGAGCAGCCGCTGCCGTGCGGGGTGAACTGGACGACGCCCGACGGCGTGCGGTCGAGCCGCCATCCCAGGCGTTCGTAGAACGCCTTCGCGCGGTCGACATCCGACACCGGTACGACGAGCACCTCAAGCTTCGTGGCGATGCTCTCGACGCTCGCCATCACGCTCACGTCTGCCTGGGCGGTCTTCGGGCACATCGCGGCCTCCCCTGGGTCGAGCAGCGGCGTACCCGGTAGGCGGTGTCGCATGCGCACCCCACGGCGGGCCGGGCCCGCCACGGCGGACCGGTCGCCGGGACGGAAACCGGCGGGCCGCCCACGGGACGGAGCGGGCGGGGCCCGGTCGCTTCGGGCCGTGGAATCTTCGGAGCCGGCCCTCGACGGCGGCTACCCTGCCTATCGTTCAGTGAGGCGTGCGGTCACTCTTCGGGCCTCGCGTCGAGGTGCGTGCGAAGCGCCGCCGCTATCTCGCCCGCAGCGCGGAGCTGGTCCGGCGTGAGAGCGTCGACGAAGAGGTCACGCACGGCGCGCAGGTGCGGGACTGTTGCCCGGTGGAAGGCTTCCGCGCCGCTGGGCGTGAGACGCACCTCCGACCCTCGGGGAACGGTGGGGCACTCGCGGCGGCTGACGAGCCCGCGCCGTTCCATCCGGCCCAGGTGGTGGGAGAGCCGGCTCCGCTCCCACCCGACGTGGGACGCGAGTGCGGAGGAGCGCATCTGCTGGTCCGGCGCCTCACTCAGCGCGAGCAGTACGACGTAGTCGCCCGGTGACAGCGTGGACTCGACCTGGAGGCGTGACGTGAGCTGGGAGTTGAGCGCGGCGGTCGTCTCGACGAAGTTCCGCCAGATCCGTAGTTCGTCAGTGGTCGGTAGCTGGCGCCGCCGCTCGGGTGTGGCCTCCGTCATCTGCTCCCCCGGAATTGACGTGTCAATGGCAAAGTTAGCACCTGTTGACACGTCAACCAGGGAGTCGACAACGGCTCCGCCGAAGGGAGAGTTCACAGATGTCTGACCTCGAATTCGGGCTCGACACCTTCGGCGACGTACCGGAGGACGATTCCGGCAAGCCGCTCTCGCACGCCGCCGCCATCCGGCAGGTCGTCGACGAGGCGGTGCTTGCGGACGAGTTGGGCGTCGACGTCATCGCTCTCGGCGAGCACCACCGGCCGGAATACTCGGTGTCGACACCGGAGACCGTGCTGGCCGGCATCGCCACCCGTACCTCGCGTATCCGGCTCGCCTCCGGCGTGACGGTGCTGAGTTCGGACGACCCCGTCCGGGTGTTCCAGCGGTTCGCCACCGTCGACGCGCTGTCGAACGGCCGGGCCGAGGTCATCCTGGGCCGGGGCTCGTTCACCGAGTCCTTTCCCCTCTTCGGCTACGACCTGCGCGACTACGACACGCTGTTCGAGGAGAAGATCGAGCTGTTCGTGAAGCTCCTGGACGAGAAGCCGGTCACCTGGAGCGGCACCCTGCGTGCCCCACTGGACAACGCCGACGTCTACCCGAAGACGGAGTCGGGCCGCCTGAGCACCTGGGTCGGCGTGGGCGGGTCGCCGCAGTCGGTGGTGCGTACCGCCCGCTACGGTCTGCCGCTGATGCTCGCCATCATCGGCGGCTCGCCCGAACGCTTCGCGCCCTACACCGACCTCTACCGCCGGGCGGCGGAGCAACTCGGCACGACCGCGCACCCGGTCGGGATGCACTCGCCGGGCTTCATCGCCGACACCGACGAAGAGGCCAAGGAGCTGTACTGGCCGCACTACCGGGTCATGCGCAACCGGATCGGCGCGCTGCGCGGCTGGCCGCCGATCCGCCGCGCCGAGTTCGACGCCGAGGTGGAACACGGCTCCCTCTACATCGGCTCGCCGCAGACAGTGGCCCGCCGGGTGGCCGCTGCGATCCGCGGCCTCGGCGTGGGCCGGTTCGACCTGATCTACACGGCGGGAGCGCAGCCGGTGAGCGCCCGGATGCGGGCCGTCGAACTGTACGGCTCGACGGTGATCCCCATGGTCCGCGACATCCTGGCCAGCTGATCCGCCCGCTCGACGGCACAACGGAGGACGACATGCACGACAACGGCCAGACCCTCGCTGTGCTCGGCGCCGGCAAGGTGGGCACGGTGATCGCCCGGCTCGCCCTCGCCGCCGGCTACCGGGTGCTCATCGCCGGCTCCGGCGACCCGGAGAAGATCGCCCTCACCGTCGAGGTGCTGACGCCCGGAGCGGTCGCCACCACAGCCGTCGACGCGGCGGCCGCCGCCGACCTGGTCGTCCTCGCCCTCCCGCTTGGCAAGTACCGCGCCCTTCCCGTCGAGGCGCTGCGAGGCAAGCTCGTGGTCGACGCCATGAACTACTGGTGGGAGGTCGACGGCATCCGTGACGACCTCACCGACCCGGGCACCTCGTCCAGCGAGACCGTCCAGGCGTTCCTGTCCGGCTCGCGGCTCGTCAAGGCGTTCAACCACATGGGCTACCACGACCTGGAGGAGGGGGCGCGGCCGGCGGGAGCGGCCGACCGCAAGGCCATCGCCATCGCCGGCGACGACGCCGCCGACCTCACCACGGTCGCCTCCCTCGTGGACACGCTGGGCTTCGACCCGGTCGTCGCTGGTGGCCTCGCCGAGGGCGTACGCCTCGAACCGGGTAGCGAACTGTTCGGCGCCAACGTGAGCGCCGACGAGATACGCGCCATGCTCGACCGCTTCCCCGAGTCGGAACGGGGACGGATCATCGCGGAGGCGCGGGCGCGCTGAGCGCCGTCCTCCATCGCCTGAGCGCGCTCGGCCAGCGGCCGTCCCGGCTCGGCGCGGGCGGCGTTACGACGTCCAGCCCTGTCGGTGCAGCCGTTCGATGCCGTCCAGCAGCAGGTCCAGCGCGAACTCGAACTCGAACTGGTCGTCGCAGCCCTGCCCGACGACCGACCCGTCGTCGTGCGACGCCGCTGTGGCGATCTCCGCGAGGTGCGGGAAGCGGGCCGCGACCTCCGGCGGCAGGGCTGCTGACGGTGCTGGCTCGATCGCGCCGGACCGGCCGGCACGCCGGGAGTCGTCGAACAACTCCTGGCTGAAGCCGAGGATGCGGCTGCCCATCGCGTGCATGACGTGGTGGGTGAGGTCGGCGGAGAACCCGCCGGCCCGGAACGTGCCGACCATCGAGTCGAGGTACGCGAGGATTGCAGGCGTCGCCATGTTGCGCGTGTCGATGGCGAGCGGCGCCCAGGGGTGGCGCAGCAGCGCCTGCCGCGCGGACAGAATGCGCCCCCGGACCGTCTGCTTCCATTCGGCGTCGGGCGTCGGCGGGTCGATCTCGGCGACTACCACGTCGATCATGCCGTCGAGCAGCTCGTCCTTGTTGGCCACGTGCTTGTAGAGGGCCATCGGCACGACGCCGAGATCCTTGGCGAGGTTGCGCATGCTCAGGGACTCGATGCCGGCCTCGTCGGCGAGCGCGACGGCGGCGCGCAGGATGCGATCCCTGCTCAGCGGCGTCCGGCGCAGCGTCTCCACCTGCTCAGCCATCTCGGTCCTCGTCTTCCGGCAGCGGTAGAAACCATAACCGCATTGACTGGTGTACGGCGTACACCTAGAGTGTTTCCCAGGAGGTGTACGCCGTACACCTGGAAGGAGGCGGAGATGAAGGCGATCGTCCAGGACCGGTACGGCCCCCCGGAGACACTCCGGCTCGCGGACGTCGACACACCGGTGCCCGCCCCCGACGAGGTGCTCGTGCGGGTCGAGGCCGCAGCGCTCAACGCGTACGACTGGCACGCCATGCGGGGCGAACCACTGATGGCACGGCTGGCAATGGGCCGGTCACGGCCCCGGGCGCGCATCCGTGGGCGCGACTTCGCAGGCCGGGTCGAGGCGGTTGGCGCCAACGTCCGGCAGTTCAGCCCCGGCGACGCCGTCTTCGGTGACCTCGGCGACGCCAACGGCGCCTTCGCCGAGTACGTGTGCGTGCCCGCGAACGTCGTCGCACCGGTCCCCGCGAACCTCACGCCGCAACAGGCCGCCGCGCTGCCGTTGGCAGGCGTCACAGCGCTCATGGGGTTGTCCGATGTGGGACGTGTCGAGCCCGGCCACCGCGTCCTCGTCAACGGAGCCTCCGGGGGCGTCGGCACCCTGGCCGTCCAACTGGCCAAGGCGCTCGGCGCGACGGTGACAGGGGTGTGCAGCACCCGCAACGTCGACCTGGTCCGCAGCCTCGGCGCCGACCACGTCGTCGACTACACCCGCGACGACTTCACAAGGGACGGTCGCCGGTACGACGTCGTGCTCGACCTGGTCGGCAACCGTTCACTCAGTGCTCTGCGGCGGGCGCTGACAGCGACCGGGACGCTTGTGCTCTCCGGCGGAGGCGTGTACCGCGGCAGCAGCCTCCTCGGGCCGGTCTGGCTCCTCGCCCGTGGACGACTGCTGGCACCGTTCGTGCGGCAGCGCATCGTCACCCTCGCCACGACGCCCAGCCGGCAGCACCTCGACACGCTTTGCGCCCACGCCGAGGCCGGCCGCCTCACGGCTGTCGTCGACCGGACCTATCAGCTCCACGAGGTGCCCGACGCCATCCGGTACCTCGAAGGCGAACACGCCCGCGCCAAGGTGGTCATCACCGTCTGACACCCCGGTGGCGCCCCCGACCAGCCGATGCCCGTCGCCGGTCCGGTGTGCCCGCGACGGAAGTGCCGGTCGGCGTGGCGCTGGACGTGGCGGACGCGCGAGGTCGGCCCGGGAGGCTGAACAACAACAGGACGAGCAGCGCCGCCGGCACCACGAGCAGACCCCACGGGTGTCGGGCGGTGGCCACCACGAAGGGCAGCGGCCCGCTGGCGGGTTCGATCAGGCCGTGCACCTCGTACCGGCCGAGCGTCGTCGCGCTCAGCGGCACTCGGACGACGTACTCACGGCTCTGCCCGCCGGGGATGGTGCCTACGGGCGGGGCGGCCACCATCGTGTGCACCTGCCCGGGGCTGCCGGCGAGCAGCGTGATCGGCGGCTCGACGACGTCGACGGGGCCCGGGTTGTGCAGGGTGATCCGCACTGTCAGTTCGCCAGGGAGACCGAACCAGCCGGCCACCCCGGACTCGTCCACAGCGTGCACACCGGCGAGTGCCAACTCCGGCGGCGACCCGGCCGTGCTGGCGACCGGCGCGGACACCCCTGTCAACGGCAGTGCCACTGAGGCGGTGGTCACGCCGCTCGGGGTCTGGACGCGCAGCCGGCAGGGGCAGGCGACCGGCGGCGCGGCGAGCAGCACCGGCATCCGGGCGTTGCCGGTGGCGGGCACCTGGCCGCCGCTGGCCCGGTCCGTCGCGCAGTCGAGTGCGCCCCGCCGGCCGTCGTTGCCGCAGACCTCCACCTGGACCACGCCGGCCGGCCACCCGTCCAGTGCGACAAGCACGCGATCCCCCACCCGGAAGGTCCCGGCGGGCAGCGCCACGCGGGGTTGTCCGTCCGGCGGCCGGTCGGTGCTGGGAGCCGGCCCGGCGGATGCCAGCAGGGCGGCGACGACGGAGACAGCGAGCAGGACGAAACGGCTCACGGCGTGCCGCTGAGCGGTTCGGGGCCGGGCGCGGTCGCGCTCGCGGCCCGCGACGCGGTGGCCACCGGCGTCGGTCGCGCGCCGGAGCGACGACGCCACGGCCGCCACCGCCGTACGCCGAACCAGCCGGCCGCCCCGGCGAGCAGGGCGATGAGCAGCCACGGGGGCGCCCAGACACCCGCCGAGCGGAGCACTGGAGGCAGCGCGGTGTCGGTGGTGGTCGCAGCGAGGTCCACAGTTGCGGCAAGTCGCAGCGCCGGTGGCACACCGGTGATCCGTTCGGTCACGGCGAAGGTGGCGCCGGGCAGGAGTTCCGGAAGGTCCACCGGGGCGGTCCGGGCGAGTTCCCAGCCGAAGGGCCCGTCGACGACGACCGAGCCCGTTCCGCCGACCCGAACATTGCCGGTGTTACGCAGCAGGTAGCTGACCGTCAGGTCGCCGCCGCCGAAAGGGTTGACGGGGTTGTCGTACTCCATCGTGACCGACTCGACGGCGACGGCGGGTCGCACCTCCCCGGGCACCCGCAGGTAGACCCGGGCGGCGAGCCGCTGGTCCATCCGGACCTGCTGGCCGTCGGCGGAGGTGCCGGTCTGCCGCAGGGCGGCGATCATCCCTCCGGCGTGGTCGCCCGGGGTGGCGTTCTTCGGCACGGTGAGTCGGAACGGGATGTCGGCCCGCTTGCCGGGCGGCACCGTCCAGCGTCGTCGCTCCAGGTGCATCCAGGAGCCCACGTCCACGGCGGCCCGGTCGGCGGGGAGCAGGGCGAACGCGCCGTCGGTAGTGGTGTGGGCGTCGGTGGCGTACACGTCGAAGGTGAGCGGTCGGTCGCTCAGGTTTGTGACTCCGAGGTGGTCGGTGAGCGTGCTGCCGGGCGCGAGGTCGTAGATGAAGTAGTTGCGTCCGGTGGGCCCGTCGGGGCTGGACGGCTGTACCGCCCATCGCGCTACCGAACCGCCGGCGGCTGGAGTCGGATTCGGTACGGAGGCGAGCGGCGGCGTGGCCGGTGCGGCGGCGGCGAGCGAGGCCGGGACTGTCGCGGCCAGCACGGCGACGAGCGCGGCGCAGGCCCGGGAGGCGGCGGTGACGAGGTGCATGGGTGCGGCTCCGGGTGCTTTCACAGGCGCGTCGGACCGGTGGGGCGGGACGGGGAGGTCCCACCCCGCCGGTTGTCGACGCCGACCTAGGAGAGGGTCAGGGTGAGGGTCGCGGCGTAGTCGCCGGCCGTGGCCGACGCCGGGATCCCCAGGTTGAGCTGGGCACCGCAGGTGAAGGTGCCGTTGCTCGTACCGGTGGACGAGGTGCAGAGCGCCCGCGCCCCACCCAGGCCGGCACCGGGTGCGGCGGCCGCACCCGGCGTGACCACGCCGGGCGTACCGCCAAGCGGGTCGGCGACCACGCTGGCACTCGGCACCCAGCCCAGGTTGTCGGCGGCGATGCTGCCGCCGGCCGATGTGAAGTCGGAGACCTGACCGACGAGGCTCCACCCGGCGTTGGTGCCGCGCAGGTCCGCCACAGTGGCGGCGTGCAGCGCCCCGCTGGCCACCTGGCCGTTGCTCACCGCGGGCAGGGCGACAGTGTCGCCGGCCACGCCGAGAGTCAACGGGCCGCCGGTGACTGTGGTGGTGATCTGCTGACTGGCGTTCGCGCCGCCCGGACCACCGCCGGCGAAGGTGACCGGGGTGAAGGTGTCCTGACTGCGGTCGGCCGAGCCGCGAGCAGCGAAGGTGATCACGTAGCACTGCACGACCGTGCAGTCGACCTCCTCGCCGGTACGGGCGGTGTAGACCGCGCTGACCGACAGGGTGGTGCTGAACGTACCGTCGGCGTTGAGCCGGTCCCGGGCGTCGGTCGGCTCGTTGGTCTTGTTCACCCATTTTGTGGCTTGCAGGATTCCCGCGTTGGCCCAGTGCTCGGCGACCTTGGGTCCGAAGGAGACGTAAATGCCTGCGGCGTTGTTGGCCTCGGGGTCGAATCCGCCGCCCTTCACGGTGATTGTCGACCCGTTCGGGTCGAGCCCGCCGGGTGGGGTGACGGTGACCGTCGGGGCAGCCGGTTCTGCATCGCCCGTGCTGAAGGTGAACGACAGCGGATCGAGCGCCTCACCGGCGCTGTAGAAGCCGTTGAAGGCGCTGGCACCCGCCGCGGTCAGCGTGGTCGCAAGGTTCGTGCCGGTCACCGTGGCACCGCTACCGCCGGGATTGCCGGCGATTGTGGCGATTGTGGCCTGGCGGACCGACACGGGTTCGGCCTGCGTGGTGGTCAGGTCCACATCGGCCTTCAGCTCCGAGGCGCCGCCGGAGACGGCAACCGTCGGGTTGGCCAGCGCGATGGTGAAGAAGTGCCCGGGATAAGAGAAGACGATCTTCCCGCCGTACCTGGCGGTGATCGCCCCGGTGGCGGGGTCGTGGGTGCCACCGGCCGACGGGAAGGTGAAGGTCCCGTCGGTCTTGATGGTGGCGCCGTCGCTCGCCGCGATCGGGGGATTGCCGTTGCCGGTCTTGAGATAACTGCGGAACGACGACTTGAAGCCCCACGTCAGGCTGCCGCCGGTGATGTCGGCCTCGGCCGCCGAGGCGGGGCCGGTGCCGACGAGGGCGGCCGACGCGCCGAGGACGACGACCGCCGTCCACCGCATCGACCGGCGCCAGGTGGCACCGGCTCTGGATCGGACCATGTTTGTTCCCTTCACGGAGCGCACTGCGGACCCGCAAAGGTTAGGTAATCCTAACTAAGGGCACCCTCACTCGTTCGGCCAAAAGATCTTCAGCCGAAGAACCCCTTGTGACCTGCGTGTTTCTAACTTAGGTTAGCCAAACCTAATGCCCGCTTCCGAGGCGATCCATCATGTGAGGAGTCCGATGCGAGCCCTGCGTCGCACCGCTCTGTCCGCCGCCCTGATCACTGTGAGTGTCATTGCGGGTACGCAGCCGGCGTACGCCGGCACCGCCCGCGGCCCCGGAGGACAGACCCTCACCGCTACGCCGAGCACCGGGGTGAGCCGCGCCGGAGCGACAGTCACCGTCTCGGGCAGTGGGTACGACACCACAAAGGGCATCTACGTCGGCTACTGCGTCGACAATGGCGCCGGCAAGACGCCGACACCCTGCGGCGGCGGAGCCGACACCAGTGGCAGCCTGGGCGCCTCGCACTGGATCTCGTCCGACCCGCCCTCCTACGCCGAAGACCTCACCACGCCGTACGGCTCGGGCGGATCGTTCCGGGTCACCGTGAAGATCACCCCGACGATCGGCGACGTCGACTGCACCGTCCGACGGTGTGTGGTCGCCACCCGCGCCGACCACACCCGGCCCGCGGACCGATCCCAGGACGTACGGGTGCCGGTGACCTTCGCCGCCGCCCCCGCGCCGAGTCGCAGCAACGCGGCACCGCCCACCACCGGCAGCGGTACCGCCACCGGGGCACCCCGCACCGGCACCCCCGGCGCCGCGCCGTCGACCGCAACCCTGCCGTCGGCCGCCGCTTCCGCTGGTACGACCGGCGGCGTACCGGCCGACGCGGGCGGAACCACGCCGGCCGCCGGCACCGCGCCCACCGAAGCCCAGGTCACCCGGGTCAGTGCGGCTTCCAGCCTCGATGCCGGGCGCTGGTGGCCGGTAGTGCTCGGCGCGTCCCTCCTGCTCGTGACGCTCCTCATCGGACTGCGCCGACGCCGCCGGAAGCTGGCCCGGTGAGCCGCCGCCCCGCCGTCGCCTGTGCCCTGCTCGTCCTCCTCGCCGGCACCGCGTTCGGCTGCGCCGAGCAGACCGTCGCCGCCCCGTCGGTCGCCTCCTGCGGCCCGGTGACCGCCACCGTCGGCCAGTCCGACGTCGAGCCGCTCACCCCGGCCCCGGTTCCCGCCCTGCCGGTTACCGTCACCTCCGCCGACGGCGTCCGCACCACTGTTACAAACGCCGACCGGATCCTGCCCGTGAACCTGTACGGCTCGATCGCGGAGATCGTGTTCAGCCTCGGCCTAGGTGGCAACGTCATCGGCCGGGACACCGCCACCACCTTCCCCGCCGCCGCGCATCTACCCGTTGTCACACCTGGCGGGCACGACCTCTCCGCCGAGGCGGTCCTCGACCTGAACCCGAGCGTGATCATTGCCGACGACAGCATCGGCCCGCCGGAGACGCTGAAGCAGTTCCGCGCCGCCGGGATCCCGGTCGTGCTGGTCGACGCCGAGCAGACACTCGCCGGGGTGGGAGCGCACGTCCGCGCGGTCGCCGCCGCGCTCGGCGTCACCCCGGCCGGGACCCAACTCGTCAGCCGGGTCGAAGACGAGATCGCCCAGGCACAACGCGACGTACCTGAAAGGACCGCCCCCCGGATCGCCTTCCTCTACCTGCGCGGCACCGCCGGTGTGTACCTGATCGGTGGTGCGGGCGCCGGATCCGACGCGATGATCGAGGCAGCCGGCGGCGAGGACGCCGGCAGCGCGATAGGGCTGTCGAAATTCCGGCCACTGACCAGCGAAGGGCTGATCAACGCGGCGCCGGACGTGATCCTCGTGATGAGCGGTGGGCTGGCGTCCGTCGGCGGTGTCGACGGGTTGCTGAAACTCCCCGGCGTCGCGCAGACCCCCGCCGGCGCCGCCCGTCGGATCGTCGACATGGACGACGGTGTCCTGCTCACCTTCGGCACCCGCTCCGGGCAGGCCGTCCAGGCGCTGGCCCGCGCCGTGCACATGTGCGGAGCGACGTCGTGACCGATGTGGACACCCGACGACCCGGCACCGCCGCGCGGCCGGAACTCCGACGACCTGTCGGGAAGCACCTCCGCCGGGGCCGGCTGCTGCTCGCCACGCTCGCGCTCACCCTGTTGATGGTCGCCCTGGTAGCGGCGGGTCGCGGGCAGGTGCAGATCTCCCCGGCCGAGGTGCTCGGCTCGATCCTGCACCGGATCGGCCTGGATGTCGGCAGCCTGCCGGCTGCTCCGCAGGGCGAGAACGCGCTGTGGATCGTCCGCTTCCCCCGGGTGGTGCTCGCCGCCGTTGTCGGCGCTGCGCTCGGTTCCGCCGGTGCCATCATGCAGGGCGTCTTCGGCAACCCGCTTGCC
Source organism: Micromonospora profundi (assembly GCF_011927785.1). Classification (NCBI taxonomy): domain Bacteria; kingdom Bacillati; phylum Actinomycetota; class Actinomycetes; order Micromonosporales; family Micromonosporaceae; genus Micromonospora; species Micromonospora profundi. The sequence goes on from NZ_JAATJK010000001.1 coordinate 2,899,836, forward strand.
GAGCCGGGTGTCATCGGCGTCTCCGCCGGAGCCGCGTTCGGCGCCGCGCTGTCCATCGTCGCCGGGGTGAGCGTCCTCGGCGCGTGGACAGTGCCGGCGGCAGCGTTCGCCGGTGGTCTCGCCACCACGTACCTCGTCTACCTGCTGGCCCGGTCCAACGGCCGGACCGAGGTGGTGACACTGGTGCTCACCGGCGTCGCGGTCAACGCGGTCGCCGGTGCGGCCATCGGGCTGCTGATGTTCGCCGCCGACGAGTCCGGCGTACAGGCCATCGCCTTCTGGAACCTCGGCAGCCTGGCCCAGGCCAGCTGGTCGGCGGTCGCGCTGGCCGCGCCCTGCCTGGCGCTCGGACTGGTCGTCGCCCTCGCCGACGCCCGCCGACTCGACCTGCTCGCCCTCGGCGAGCGCTCGGCCCGGCACCTCGGCGTCGACGTGGAGCGGTTGCGGATCCGCATGATCGTGGTCACCGCGCTACTCGGCGCCGCTGCGGTCGCCTTCACGGGCATCATCAGCTTCGTCGGCCTGGTGGTGCCGCACCTGGTGCGGATGGTCGCCGGGCCGGGCCACCGGGTGCTGCTGCCGGCAAGCGCGCTCGGCGGGGCGATCGTCGTGGTTGTCGCCGACCTCATCGCCCGTACTGTCGTCGAACACCAGGAACTTCCCCTCGGCGTGCTGACGGCCGTGGTCGGTGGACCGGCGTTCTTCTGGCTGCTGCGCCGCACACGGGAACGGTCCGGAGGGTGGGGATGACGCGGATCGACCGGCCGGGCGCCGGACGTTTTCGACTGCGCGGCCGTGGGCGGGCTGCCCCGCCGCCCGCGCACACCTCGGAGGTACGCGTCGACGTCGCGGGGCTGCGGGTGCAACGCGCCGGCCGGACCGTGCTGGATCAGGTCGACCTGCGGGTGCGCGCTGGCGAGGTGCACGCCCTGGTGGGGCCGAACGGGGCCGGCAAGTCCACGCTGCTGGCCGCGATCAGCGGCGACCTGCCCGCCGCCGGCACTGTCGAGGTGGACGGCCGGGCACTGCGGGGGTGGTCACCTGTGGAACTGGCGATGCGCCGGGCGGTGCTGACCCAGCGCAGCACCCTGAGCTTCCCGTTCACCGTCGAGGAGACCGTCCGGATGGGGCGGGCGCCGTGGGCCGGCCGACCCGAGGAGGAGCAGGACGACGCCATCGTCGCCGAGGCCATGAGCCGGTGCGATGTGGCCCGCTTCGCCGCCCGGCCATACCCGTCGCTGTCCGGCGGTGAACAGGCCCGCGCCGCGCTCGCCCGGGTGCTGGCCCAGCGTACCGGCGTGCTCCTGCTCGACGAGCCGACCGCCGCGCTCGACCTGCACCACCAGGAGTTGGTGATGGGGATCGCCCGGGACCGCGCCTCCGACGGTGACGCCGTCGTCGTCGTGCTGCACGACCTGGCCCTGGCCGGCGCGTACGCGGACGTGGTCACGCTGCTCGGCGAGGGCCGGGTCCGCGCCGTCGGCCCACCCGCCGAGGTGCTCACCGCCGCGCTGCTCAGCGAGGTGTACCAGCACGACATCGAGGTCGTCCCGCACCCCCGCAACCAGCTGCCGCTCGTCGTACCTCGCCGCCACCGCCCCGCCGCGCACCCGCCGACCGACCCCTACGTATCTTCGGAGCAACCATGAGTGACATGACAACCCCGTTCTCGGCCCGGGTCCGGGCCGCCAGCGCGGACGCCCACGAGACCGCCGAGTCCCAGCGGTACGTCTCCGCTCTGCTGGCCGGCGAGCTTGACATCGCCGGATACGCCGCGCTGGTGGTGCAGCACCACGCCATCTACGCCGCCTTGGAGGCAGCCGGTGACCGGTTGCGAGACGATCCGTTGGCCGGCCCCTTCGTCGACGACGCGCTGATCCGGCTCCCCGCCCTCGAAGCCGATCTGCGACACCTGATCGGCCCCGACTGGGCCGACAGCGCCGCGCAGACCCCGGCAACCATCGCGTACGTCGACCGCATCCGCGCGGTCTGCACAGCCTCCCCGGAGCGCTTCATCGCCCACCACTACACCCGCTACCTGGGCGACCTCTCCGGCGGGCTGCACATCGGACGGTCGGTGGCCCGCCACTACGGCCTCGACGGAGCGGGGGTGGCCTTCTACCGCTTCGACGACATCCCCCGCCCCAAGGTCTACAAGGACGCCTACCGCGCCCGGTTGGACGCGCTGCCGCTCGACGAGGCGGCGGCGAACGCGCTGTTGTCGGAGGTCCTCGTGGCGTACCAGCACAACACCGACGTCTTCGCCGCGCTGGCCGGGCACGCGCCGGCCGACGGCGGCACTCTCACCACGGCGGCTGCGGCATGAGCGGGCAGCCGTTCGGCCCGGACGTGATCGCCGCGGTCAGTCGCCACATGAACGACGACCACGCCGAGGACACCTTGCTGATCTGCCGCACCCTCGGCGGCTGTCCGACGGCGACCCGGGCTCGGACCACCGACCTGGACGCCGACGGGGTGGACTTCGTGGCCACAGTGGACGGCGTGGAGGTGGCGGTCCGGGTCCCGTTCGCCCACCGGCTCACCGAACGTGCCGAGATCCGCCGTGAGGTGGTGCGGATGTACCAGGAGGCCTGCGTACAGCTCGGCATCGAGCCCCGCCCCGCCGGCTGACAGCGTGGCGCGGGCGACCGGGACCGGCGCTGTCGCTCCGCCCGACGGGTGCGGTGGGCGCGGGCACGGGCGGGTTCAGGTGGTCGGTCCGCCGGTGCTCTCGCGGCGGATCAGCCGGAACGGTGTCTGCACCGTGAGCGGACCCGTCACCGGCGTGCCCTCGATCCGGGCGACGAGGCGCCGCACCGCGAGCCGGCCGATCGCCTCCTTGTCCGGCGCGATTGTGGTGAGCGTCGGGTTGCCGTACCGCCCGTCCTCGATGTCGTCGATGCCGATCACCGCGACGTCCTCCGGCACCCGGCGACCGGCCTCGGTCAGGGCGCGCAGCGCGCCGATCGCCACCAGGTCGTTGTAGCCGAACACCGCGTCGGGCGGCTCGTCGAGGGCGAGGAGGTCGCCCATGGCGCGCCTGCCCTCTGTCCGGTCGAACCCGTCGGTGCGGGCGACCAACTGTGGGCGGAACGGCAGACCGGCGGCGTCCAGGGCCTCCCGGTAGCCGCGGAGGCGCAACTGCGCGGACTGCCTGTCGTCGCCGGGTGGCGCTCCGAGGAACGCTATCCGGCGACGGCCGATGGCCACCAGGTGCCGGATCGCCGCGTGGCTCGCGGCCACGTTGTCGATGGCGATGTGGTCGTACGGCGTGTCGTAGACGCCCTCGCCGATGAGCACCAGCGGGTTGCCGGCCCTGCGGTCGAGCACCTCGGCGCGGCCGACCCGTACCGGGCTGAGGATCAGGCCGTCGATGGTCTGCCGCCGTGAGCCGTCCAGGAGCAGTCGTTCCGCGTCGCCGTCCGCGGCGGTGTTCTCCATGACAAGTGTGTAGCCCAAGCCTGCCGCCTCCCGGATGGCGATCTCGGCGAGTTCGGCGAAGTAGGGGTTCGTCAGTTCCGGGATGGCCAGGGCGATCAGGCCGGTACGCCCTCGACGCAGGTGCCGGGCGCTGAGGTTGGGGCTGTAGCCGAGTTCGTCGACCGCCTGCTGCACCCGTTGCCGGGTCCGCTCCCCCACCGGCCGGTATCCGTTGACCACATTGGAGACCGTGGCCAGCGAGACGCCGGCGCGTTCGGCGATGTCCTTGAGGCTGACGCCCATCGACTCACCCTTTCCGGATGCCGCCTGGGATGGCGGTCGGCGAGGACACCTGAGTATGCATCGACGAACAAGGATTGACCGGGCCGCCGCCCTCCTCTATAACGTTATATAGATAACGACGGGTGTCAATAATGTTGCCGATGGTCGCCGCTGGAACTCCCGCCGACATCCTCCACCTCCGCCCAGCGACCACCGGATGCCCACCGCCCGCGCGCTTCGGGCCAGCTGCACCGCCCGTGGCGACTCGTCCCCCGGAGACGGCATGACACGTCGAGTCCACATCCGCCCCGCCCTGCCCCTGCTGCTCGTCCTCACCCTGATCGCCGGCGTACTCGCCGCGCCCACCGGACCGGCGCAGGCCGCCCCGGCCAAGACGCCCCCGCTCACCACCCCGTGGACCAGTCAGGCGCTGGTCGGCACACCGCTGCCGGAATATCCGCGACCGCAGATGACCCGGCCCGACTGGCTCAACCTCAACGGCGAGTGGCAGCTCCGCCAGTCCGCCACCGACGACGCCCCACAGTTCGGCACCACCCTGCCCGAGCGGGTCAACGTCCCCTTCCCGGTGGAGAGCGCCCTGTCCGGGATCCAACGGGCCGCCAACGACAACCGCAACTACCTGTTCTACAGGCGTACGGTCACCGTCCCGCCGAACTGGGCGGGACGGCGGACACTGCTGCACTTCGGGGCGGTCGACTGGCAGAGCACCGTCTGGGTCAACGGCGTACGCGTCGGGGCGCACACCGGTGGCTACGACGCTTTCAGCTTCGACGTGACACCGCAGCTGCGTGCCGGCTCGAACGAGATCGTCGTCAAGGTGTGGGACCCCACCGACACCCGGCAGAACGGCAGCCTCCCGGCGATCGGCAAGCAGACCAAGACACCAAGCGGCATCTTCTACACACCCAGCTCCGGCATCTGGCAGACGGTGTGGATGGAGCCGGTGCCCGCCGCGTCGATCAGCAGCGTCGACGTCTATCCGAACCTCACGAACAACACATTGCGCGTACGGGTGTTCACCCGAGGCGACGTCAGCGGTCACAGCGTGCTCGCCGAGGCGCTGAACGGCACCACTGTGGTCGGCTCGGCCACCGGCGGATTCAGCGAGTTCAGCGTGCCGGTGCCCAACGCGCGACGCTGGTCCCCCGACGACCCGTTCCTCTACAACCTGCGGGTCACGCTACGCAACGCCAGCGGCGCGACGGTCGACCGCACCACGCACTACTTCGGCATGCGCGAGATCACCACGGGCCTTGTGAACGGGGTGCTGCGCCCCAAGCTCAACGGTCAGTTCGTGTTCCAGGTCGGCACCCTCGACCAGGGCTTCTGGCCGGACGGGCTGTACACCGCACCCACCGACGCCGCGCTCGCGTTCGACCTGCAGAAGCACAAGGACCTCGGCTTCAACATGGTGCGCAAACACATCAAGGTCGAGCCACAGCGCTGGTTCTACCACGCCGACCGCCTCGGCCTGCTCGTCTGGCAGGACATCCCGTCGATGACAGCGCAGAACGTCGACGCCACCGACGCCCAGCAGGCGCAGTTCGAGACCGAGGCACGGGAGATCGTCGACGAGCATCGCAGCTCCCCGGCGGTCGTCGCCTACACGGCGTACAACGAGGGTTGGGGTGAGCGGAACCTGGCCGACACCCGCCGGGTCGGGCAGAACATCAAGAACCAGGACCCGACCCGACTGGTGAACACCCACAGCGGCTACAACTGCTGCCAGTCGCTGGGCAACCCCGGCAACGGCGACATCGACGACTGGCACGTCTACCTGGGGCCGGACTCCCCCTCGCCGTCGGGTAGCCGCATCGCCGTGCTCGGCGAGTTCGGCGGCCTGGGCCTGCACACGCCGGGCCACGAGTACAGCCCCAACGGCCAGTTCTTCGCGTACGAGTGGCAACCCACGTCGGCGGCGCTCACCGACCGCTACGTGGGGCTGGTGCAGGGCACCCAGAACCTGATGATCGGTAAAGGGCTCAGTGCGACCGTCTACACCGAGATCACCGACCAGGAGGGCGAGCTGAACGGCTTCCTCACCTACGACCGGCAGGTCGTCAAGATGGATCAGGCCCGGGTCCGCGCCGCAAACACCGCCCTCATCAACGCCTCCAAGTCGATCGGCAGCTCGGCGCCCGTCGCGCTGCCTGTCGACGCCCGGCGATCGTTGCAGGTGACCACACCCGGCTACACCAACCGCTATCTGCGCCACCAGAACGGCCTGGCGTTCACCGAGGTCGTCGAGGCGGGCAGCTCGGCGCTGCTCAAGAACGACGCCACGTACACGATCCGGGCCGGCCTTGCCGACGCCACCTGCTACTCGTTCGAGTCGGTCAACTTCCCCGGTCAGTTCCTGCGGCACCAGGAATCCCGGGTCCGCAACTCCCCCAACGACGGGACCGCCCTTCTGCGCCAGGACGCCACCTGGTGCGCCCGGGTGGGCCTGACTGGCAGCGGTGTTTCGCTGGAGTCGTACAACTTCCGCGGCAAGTACCTGCGGCACTACAACTCGGAGGTCTGGCTCAGCAACGGTGCCGGGGGCGACGCATACAACACGCCAACGCTGTGGGCGGCCGACAGCACCTGGAACATCGCCGCACCCTGGGCACCCTGACCGGCGTGTCCGCCGGGGCCGGCCACAGCGGCCGGCCCCGGCGGGATCGCTGGCCAGCGGCCGTGCATCGGATCGCCAACGTTCAGGACAATCCAAGAAGTCAATCAAGCTGGAAGAGGTCGGTCTGCGCCCTCTACGCCATCGCTGAAGCGCACTTTCACGGCAGAACACAAGCAACGCCGGTGTCGTATTGCAGACATCTGCAAGGTGGCCACGGCATTCATATCCCTGAGCTTGCCAAAGCCCTACCTTGAAGCGAAGCCGAGCCGACGAGGCACCGAACGCACCTGCGCAAAACACATACAGTCATTGACATCCGGCTAAGACTTGAAAGTATGCTCGGAGGGCTCTTGCGGCGGTTGACAGGCCGGCACATCCGCCAGACGCCATAGAGGGCAGCGAGTGCACGAGGCTTGCGGTCCTTCGACGCTAGAAGGAGATTCCGTGCGAATCAGGCTTCCAGCAGTCCGCCAGCCGGACTCTTTCGGACTGGGGCGCAAGCGGGCGGGCAGCCTCGTCGCGACGGCACTACTCTTCCTCTTCACCTACGTGGCCCTGGTTGACATGGCGTGGGCAAACACGGCAGTCCACATCATTTTCGCCATCTTGGCCCTCGCGGCACTGACATTCGTCATCCGGATTCGCGAGACTCCCAAGCTGACGGAAGTGGCCCTCGGCCCGCCGGTTGCCGAGCCGGCAACCCGCGAAGAAATAGAAGAGGCCACCAAATACGTCGCACGCAATTACGATTCCTACGCCATCGCATGCTTCATAAACCTACTGCTTAACCCACCACGATCACTGTCACGCGTGCATGACGAAGTAGAGCCGGCCGGACGGATGTGGCGGGTCAACACCTCGTTGCAGTATCGCATCGACATTCCTCGCCCGCAGGGGCGGGGGGCGTCGGTAACCCCCGGCCCTACTGAGGATGCCAGTGTCGCGAACGCGCCTGGTAGCCAAGAGGTGGACCCCCGGGACCCAGATGCCCGATCGACTACGTCAAACCAAGAATCCGTTCCGTCGAGCATCCGTGCCCCACGAGTCCTCATTCCGTTGATCACCGCACGCAAAGGGCTGCTGTTCGACTTGGTGAGCGCTGCCAGCTCCAAGGGCGAGACGATTCCGGCTCTCTCCCAGTGGGAGGCACGTGGGCTCACCTCACTGGCGATTCAGTCCCTGTTTCTTCTGGCCCACCAGGAGACTTCCGGCGGCAAGAGGCCGCCCATTCTGAGCCCGTCCGATCACGAAATAATGGCTAGGGCCATCGTCGCAATTTGCAGGCCGGCGGGCCCACGGAGGTTACGGACCTCCGCCGACACGGCCAGAAGTGGCGTCGACGAGGTAGACGCTTCAATCGCACGCATCAGCAGTTTGAGCGGCGACATTTCGGCAGCATGGCGCGACAAGATCGTCGGCATCTGCAAAGCGCTTTCGCGAAGCTATGTGGTGATCGTCGAAGTTCCCGCACCTGAGACCACGAACCTCGTCGTAAGATACAGCTCGCTGTATTCTCCCGAGCGGATACACGTCAGCTCCTACGAGAAGTTGAGAGCGAGATTGGGGCTGGCGCCGTACACCTTGGATGTTCCGATGACCAGAGCCCTTCAGGCCGACAGTTATCACTTCGAACTGGTCGCGCCTGCGGGATGCTACGTGTTCAGCCACCACCTTGAGGCTCTCAAGAGCCGGCGCGCCCTACGCCAGAGCAACTTCAAACTCAACGATCGACAGCAGTACGTCAGGCTTCACCACGAAAAAGGACGCTCGGTCGCACACCTCTACGTCAGGAGGCAAGGCGGCAGAATCGATCTCCGAGCAAGCGCACCAGAAGAACTGGATCGCTGGAACTTCAAATCGATAATCTATCTGCGTGAGGTGCCCCCGGGGGTCCTTGGCAACGCCGCCATGCTTGCGGTCCTGACGGCCGTCATCATCCTGTTCTTCACTCTGACGCGCGCTGGCATGGACGGTGCAGCGTCGGCGCTGGGACTGCCTGCGCTCGTCCTGGCGCTCCCAGCGTTCGTCGCTGGCGCGCTCGGTCGCGGGCTCGACTACGAAAGGGTCGGTCGCACCTCGCTGACAGCCTACTTCGGGCTACAGTCGGTCGTGGTGCTCTCCCTGTCCGGCGTACTCATGTACGTCCTCGACTCCGCAAAAGAGCTTCCTTCGGAAGTGTCTCTGGCACTTGCCTTCGGCGACCACGTCGTGCACACCGACGCTGTTTGGCTCTCCCTGTCACTCATATCGCTCACCCTTGCGATATTTCTAGCGCGACAGCGACAGAACGCGACTCGCTACTACGTCGACATGCTTGAGCGCGCTGCGGTGAGCAAAGAGTCGGACCTTGAGATCGAGAACGGTAGCCCGACCCAGTAGGAGGCGTTCGAATGAGCGACGATCCAGCAGTTGAAGAGTGGGGCGACGGCCGCTTGGTCGTCCGACGTGCCGAGGTGCCTGACAGTGACATTGCCGGTATGACGGTGGTGACCACGAGAGCCGAACACATAGCGCTGAACGCCATCGTATACGCGTTAGTGGACAAGATCCGCGAGGAGGACGCCGCGCAGCTCAGCCGGAATGCTATCCCCTATCCTCTCCTGGCAGACCAGCGCAGGAAAGACGTTGACAAGTAGGGCCGAGACAGAGAGTCGGATCCGAACGCCGCTCATTGCATCGAGTGGGCCAGCCATAAGGGGCGCCGACGGCAGCGGAGGTTAAGGCCCGAGCGTCCGCGATCGACATGACGGGCGATGAGCAGGCGTGTGAGGATACCGGCCATGCGTGCCGTGATCTTCGACGAGTTCGGTGCCCGCCCCGAGGTCCGCGACGTCCCGGACCCGGTGCCGCCGCCCGGAGGCGCTGTCATCCGGGTCGAGGCGACCGGGCTGTGCCGCAGCGACTGGCACGGTTGGCAGGGACACGATCCCGACATCCGCCCGCCGCACGTACCCGGTCACGAGTTCGCCGGTGTGGTCACGGCGGTCGGCGCGGGCGTACGCGGCTGGCGGTCCGGCGACCGGGTCACCGCGCCCTTCGTCTGCGCGTGTGGGCGGTGCCCGGCCTGCCTCGCCGGGCAGCAGCAGGTCTGCGAACGGCAGACGCAGCCCGGTTTCACCCACTGGGGGTCATTCGCCGAGTACGTGGCGGTGCACGACGCCGACGTCAACCTCATCCCCCTTCCCGACGGGCTGGATTACCCGGCCGCCGCGGCGCTCGGCTGTCGGTTCGCCACGGCGTTCCGCGCGGTGGTGCACCAGGGGCGGGTGGCGGCCGGCGAGTGGGTGGCGGTGCACGGGTGCGGCGGCGTGGGGCTGTCCGCGGTGATGATCGCCGTGGCCTGCGGTGCTCAGGTGGTGGCGATCGACGTCTCCCCCGGCGCACTCGACCTGGCCCGCCGCTTCGGGGCCACCGTCTGCCTGGACGGCAGCGCCCTCGACGGACCCTCGGCGGTGGCCGCCGCCGTTCGGGACGTGACCGGCGGTGGAGCACACCTGTCCCTCGACGCCCTCGGCAGCCACGCCACGTGCACCGCGTCGGTCGAGAGCCTGCGGCGTCGAGGGCGTCACATCCAGGTCGGGCTTCTGCCCCCCGCCCAGGGCCGCCCCACGCTGCCCATGGAACTCGTGATCGCGTACGAGTTGGAGGTGCTCGGCAGCCACGGCATGGCCGCGCACGCCTACCCGGAGCTCCTGCGGCTCGTCACCGCCGGTGTGCTGCGCCCGGCTGACCTGATCACCCGCACCATCGGCCTCGACGAGGTGCCGGACGCGCTGTCCACGATGGACAGGCCCACCACGGGCGGGATGTGTCTCATCCGCCCGTGGTGAGCACCGCGCAGGGCCCGGTGTCTAACCGTGGTCGATCGACTCGGACGGGACGGCGGGACGGCGACGCCCGGGCCGCATCAGCAGGGCGAGGACGACCACGAGCACGATGCCGTCGACGACCAGCAGGGTGGCCCCGAACGGGTCGATGCCATGGGCATGCCCCTCACTGTCCAGAATGGCCTCGGGAATTTCGCCGGTGTCGAGAGGTGCGGTGCCGGTGCCCACGCTGAACCGCAGCACACCGCTGTCGTCATGCCCGTTGGTGAAGGTGATGTGGTAGGCGACGCTGTAGTCGCCGGCCAGTGTGACGCGGACCGGTTGACGTAGCCCGCTCTCCCCGGCCGCCCTGATCTGTCCGTCGTTGACGGTGCTCCCGGTGCTGTCGCGCACCGTGATGTGCGACAGCACCGGGTCGGCACTTGTCGAGAGCCGCATTGTGACCGCGTCCGGTGTGGTCGCCAGGGCCGAGCCGCTGGCCGGGGTCACCGCCAGCACCCGGGCCGGTTCGGCGTCCGACTGGCGGACGGAGAGCCAGACGACGGCGGCGATCCCCACGGAGGCCAGAGCGGTAGCGATCGCCAAGGTACGGCGCGCGGCGGACAAGACGGCCCGCTCAGCCGACGGACGACGCGAGCGTCAGCCGGCGTTGGCCCCTGGGTACGCAGGTGCACTGCATCTGCTGCAACTCATGATCATTCGGCCGCAGGTGCAGGTACATCGCGACGAGCATCGGGATGAAGACGACCGAGTTGTAGAACAGGTGCAGCTCGACGCGGGGCACGACGAGCTGGACGAGGCTGCTAGGGCCGGCCGCACCGGGCAGCAGGAAGCCCATCTGGACCTGCAACAGCAGCAGCAGGTGCTCGATGTGATGCCAGAACTGGATCGCCAGGGCGACCGTCCACCATGTCTTCGCCCGACCCACGAACCCGGGGCGCAGGAGGAACAAGCCGATCAGCATGACGATCGCGTAGCCGTAGTGCAGCCACTCGGAGCTGACCAGCCATGGGTAGGGCATGCCCAGGACGCCACGCGCCTGCGGGCGGGCCCATCCCAGCGCCCAGATCTGGTACGCCTGCACCAGGTGCTCGGCCCAGTGGGCGAGCACGACGGCCATGTACAACCAGAGGACCGTGCGATGGTGCGCTGTGTTGATCGCGCCGATAAGTCCGGGACGTGCGGTGCTTTCCTTGGCCACGCTCATGTGCACTCCATCTAGGTGGCTGGTCATCTCAAGGAGCACGTTAGACATTGACGGAGAGTGATTGTTCTTCGTGGTTGCGCACTTGGCGCTACCGGGCCGTCACGAACCGCCTCGGGCGTGTGACAGTCTGCTGCTGTGGCGTCACAGAGAGCACGATGAAAGAAGCTCCCCGGACGGCCGGATGGGAGCATTGTCGCGCGGCGGTCACGCCGCCCCGCCCAGGTGGTCGGGGCTGTCACGACGGCGGAAGGGCATGACGACGATGGCGCACATCGATCTCGGCGTCGACGAGAAGCAGTTTCCCGGCATCACCGGCCCGATGATGTACCGGCCGGAGACGGCGAAGCCGCTCAACGAGCTGGCCGAGGTGCTGCTGCGCGCTCCGCACTCGCTCCCCGCTGGCGAGCGGGAGCTGATCGCCGCGTACGTCTCCGGGCGCAACGAGTGCACGTTCTGCTGCTCGTCGCACTCGGCGTTCGCCGCGGCGCAGCTCGACGAGGGCATGGACCTCGTCGACAAGGTGCGCGCGGACCTCGACACCGCCCCGATCTCGGCGAAGCTGCGGGCGCTGCTGCGCATCGCCGGCGCGGTTCAGATCAGCGGCCGTAACGTCACCTCCGAGCTGGTCGCCGACGCCCGCGCCGAGGGCGCCACCGACCTGGAGATCCACGACACCGTGCTGATCGCTGCGGCGTTCTGCATGTTCAACCGCTACGTCGACGGGCTCGGCACCTTCGCACCCGTCGGTCAGGACGCCTACGCCGAGACCACCCGTCGGATCATCGAGGTCGGCTACGGGTCGGCGCTTCCCGCGGCGCCGCCCGCCCCGGTCAGCTGAGCGTCGAGCCCGGGTCCGGGCGGCGGGTCAGGACGCGCTGGCGGACCGTTCGGTGGGGCCACCCGAGGTGGCGTCGGGCGTGGGGCGGCGAGTCAAAACCTGAGGGCCGGTGGTCGTGATGGCCACCGTGTGCTCCGAGTGGGCGGTACGGGAGCCGTCGGCGGAGCGGATCGTCCAGCCGTCCTCATCAAATTTGATCTTGTCGGTCGAGCGGCAGAACCAGGGCTCGATGGCGACGGTGAGGCCTGGGGCGAGCTTCAGGCCACGGCGGGCGCGGCCGTCGTTGGACACGTGCGGGGCCTCGTGCATGGTCCGGCCGATGCCGTGGCCGCCGAACTCGGCGTTGACGCCGTAGCCGTAGGAGCGGGCGACGTCGCCGATCGCGGCGGAGATGTCGCCGAGCCGACCGCCGGGCTGGGCGGCGGCGATGCCGGCCTCCAGTGCGACCTCGGTGGCCTCGATCAGCTTCTCGTCGGCCGGGTCGGGGGTGCCCACGATGACCGACAGCGCGGAGTCGGCGACCCAGCCGTCGATGCCGACCGCCATGTCGATGCTGAGCAGGTCGCCGTCGCGCAGGACGTAGTCGTGCGGCAGGCCGTGCAGCACAGCGTCGTTCACCGACAGGCACAAGACGTTGCGGAACGGGCCGCGGCCGAAGGAGGGTGCGTAGTCCCAGTAGCAGGATTCGGCGCCGCGCTCGGCGATCCGGCGGCGGGCGTGGTGTTCGAGGTCCATCAGGTTGACGCCGACGGCGGCGACACCGCTCAGCTCGGCGAGCAGCTCGCCGACGAACTGGCCGGCTACCGCCATCTGGCGGATTTCCTCGGCGGACTTGAGTTCGATCACGCCATATCTCCCTCTCCCGGTTGCGGTATTTTTATACCACGCCGGACGGCCTACTCCCCCGAGGGCTATCCTTCTGGCATGGTTCGCCAACCCCTCACCGCCGAGCAGATCGCAGCGGGTCAGCGCCTCGGAGTCGCCCTCCGCGCCGCGCGGGGCAGCCGCAGCCTCGTCGAGGTGGCCCTGGCAGCCGGCATCTCCCCGGAGACCCTGCGCAAGATCGAGGCGGGCCGGCTTCCCGCACCGGCGTTCGGCACCGTCGTGTGCCTCAGCCGGGCCCTCGACGTCCCGCTGGCCGACCTGGCCGACACCTGGCTTGCCGACATGCCCGTCGGCCAGTCGCCCTGGCTGCCGGCCGCCGAGGTGCTCCGCTAGGAGCCGGTCGACGTCGGGCCGGTCTCCTATAGTCGTCCGGTGAACCTGGATCGGGTCCGGCAGGCGTACGCGTCAGCCGCCGAGGCGTACATCGGGCTGTTCGGCACCCGCGAGCAGGTCGATCCCGACGACCTCGCCTTCATCGGGCGGCATCTGGCCGGCCGACCCGGCCCGGTGCTCGACCTGGGCTGCGGTCCCGGCCACCTCACCGACCATCTCCGCTCGCTGGGCGTCGACGCGACGGGTGTCGACCTGGTCCCCGAGTTCATCGCCCACGCGCGGTCCACCCATCCGGACGGTCGGTACCACGTGGGGTCACTGCACAGCCTCGACGCCGCCGACCACAGCCTGGCCGGCATCCTGGCCTGGTACTCGTTGATCCACCTGCCGCCGCCGGACCTCGACGGAGTGCTCGCCGAGTTCCGGCGAGCAATCTCGCCCTCCGGAACGCTTGTGCTCGGCCTCTTCGACGGCGGCACCGAGGAGGTCGCCGCCTTCGACCACAAGGTCGTCACGGCGTACCGCTGGCCTTTCGACGAGGTCTCCACGCGACTGGCGCGAGCCGGCTTCACGGAGGTCGAGCGTCTGCGGCGGCCCGGCGACGACCGCCACCGGCCGCACGGCGCCATCGCTGCCGTCGCCGTCTGACGAGGCGGCCAGCCGGGAAGACATTGACACTTTTCGTTACACTGGGGTTAACAACTGCCCACAGCTCCCGCCGGATCGCCGCGGGGATCGCAGCCGGATGGTGGACGCCGCCCACATCCACCCGGCCCGCGCCCGCGCCGACCGCCCTGGTCGAGGCGTGCCCGCACGATCGCCGCCGCCAGCGCAGGGAGCACGTCCCTGGAGGAGTTCCATTGAGAAAGAGATCGAAGATCGGCGCGGGGCTGGCGGCACTCATCGTCCCGGTCGCCTCGATGTTCATGGCGTTCGGCGCGACACCGGCCAATGCCGCCGTCGGCGGCTCGGGGCCCTACCCCGCCGACTACGAGACGTCGACCACCCTGGCCAACCACACCATCTTCCGCCCGCAGACACTCCCGTCCGAGCGTCTCCCCATCCTCGTGTGGGGCAACGGCGCCTGCTCGGCCAATGGCCTCTCCCAGGGCAACTTCCTCCGGGAGATCGCCTCCCACGGCTTCCTCGCCATCGCCAACGGCGCTCCGAACGGATCCGGCTCGACCAACTCCCAGATGCTCACCCAGTCCATCGACTGGGCCGTCGCGGAGAACTCCCGGCAGGGCAGCAAGTACTTCAACAGGTTGGACACGTCCAAAGTCGCCGTCGCGGGCTTCTCCTGCGGAGGTCTGGAGGCGTACGCCGTCTCCGGCGACCCTCGGGTCACCACGACCGGCATCTTCAGCAGCGGCCTGTTGAACGACGCCGACGACTACCAGCTCCGGAGACTGACCAAGCCGATCGCCTACTTCGTCGGCGGCCCCAGCGACATCGCCTACCCCAACGCCATTGACGACTGGGGCAAGCTCCCGGCCGGGCTGCCCGCCTTCATGGGCAACCTGAACGTCGGGCACGGCGGCACCTACGACCAGACCAACGGCGGCGAGTTCGGCCGCGTGGCGGTGCTCTACCTCAAGTGGCGCCTCAAGGGCGACACCACCGCCGGCACCAACTTCGTCGGCGCCAACTGCGGTCTGTGCGGTACCCAGTGGACCGTCCAGCAGAAGAACCTGACGCTCGGCGACAACCCGCCGCCCACCACACCGCCGCCGACCACACCCCCGCCCACCACGCCTCCACCGACCACACCCCCGCCCACCACACCGCCTCCGACCACGCCGCCTCCGACCGGCAGCCCCGCCTGCACCGCTGTCTACGCCGTCGCTGACCAGTGGAACGGCGGATTCGTCGCCAACGTCACCGTCACCGCCGGAACCGCCGCACTCAGCGGTTGGCGCGTCACCCTCAACCTGCCGAGCGGCGCGTCGGTGAGCTCGCTGTGGAACGGCGTCGCCAGCGGAACCAGCGGCACCGTCACCGTCACGAACCAGAGCTACAACGGACGGCTGGCCGCCGGTCAGACTGCCACGTTCGGGTTCCAGGGCACCGGAAACGGCAGCGGCGCAACCGCCACCTGCACCGGAAGCTGAATTCCACAGATGTGTGAGCCCTTCGGCGGGCCGGTGCCCGATCACCGGCCCGCCGAAGGTGTTTTCGCCGCCGGCCCGCACGCACAGCGGGTCGACGGGCTGGCTCAGTGCGAGTGCCGGGGCACGGCGCTGCCGCTGCCGCCGACGAGGAAGTCAAGGTCAGCTCCCCTGTCGGCTTGCAGGACGTGCTCGCTGTAGAGCCGCGTCCAGCCCCGGTCGGCAGTCAGCGGTGGCGGCTGCCACGCGGCCCGGCGTCGGGCGAGTTCCACGTCGTCGACAAGCAGATCCAGACGCCGCGCGGAGGCGTCGACGTGAACCAGGTCCCCGGTACGCACCAGCGCCAGCGGGCCACCCACCGACGCCTCCGGGGCCACGTGCAGGATGCAGGTGCCGTACCCGGTGCCGCTCATGCGGGCATCGGAGATCCGCACCATGTCCGTGATGCCGTCGGCGAGCAGCCGTCGCGGCATCGGCACGTTTCCCACCTCCGGAAAGCCGGGATAGCCGCGTGGGCCGGCGTTACGGACCACGATCACGGTGTCCGGCGTGACGTCGAGGTCCAGATCGTCGGCGGCGACGACGTACTCCTCGATCCGGTCGAAGACGAGCGCCGGCCCGGTGTGCGTGAGCAGGTGCGCGGAGGCGGCGGAGACCTTCAGCACCGCCCCGGACGGCGCGAGCGACCCGCGCAGCACCACGGTGCCCGAGCCGGCGGGCTGGAACGGCTCCGCGAGGGTGCCGATGACGTTCCGGTTCCAGCACCGGGCGCCGCCGATGTTGTCGGCCACGCTCCGTCCGCTGACGGTGACGTGGTCGAGATGCAGCAGCGGGGCGATCTCCGCCATCACCGCCGGCACGCCGCCGGCATAGGCGAAATCCTCCATGAGGTACGTCCCGGACGGCATGAGGTTGACGATCATGGGCACGTCGGCCGTGAGTGTGTCGAAGTCCTCCAGCGACAGCGCGACGCCGAGACGCCCGGCGATCGCCAGCAGGTGCACGACGGCGTTCGTGGAGCCGCCGATCGCCGCGTTGACCCGGATGGCGTTCTCGAACGCCTGCCGAGTGAGCACACTGGACAGCCGCTGGTCCTCGGAGACCATGGCGACGATCCGGCGGCCGGCAGCGTGCGCGAGCGCGTACCTGCGGGAATCGACAGCCGGTACGGCGGCGGCCCCCGGCATCTGCACGCCCAGCGCCTCGGTCACACAGGCCATCGTCGAGGCCGTACCCATCGTCATGCAGTGGCCCCGGCTGCGGGACATGCCGACCTCGGCCTCCGCGCAGTCGGCAACAGTCATCCGGCCGGCCCGCACCTCCTCGGTGAACTGCCAGACGACGGTGCCCGAGCCGATGTCCTGACCGCGGAACTTGCCGTTGAGCATCGGCCCGCCGGTCAGCATGAGGGTCGGCAGGTCGACGCTCGCCGCACCCATCAGCAGGCCGGGGGTGGTCTTGTCGCAGCCGGAGAGCAGGACCACCCCGTCGAGCGGGTTGGCGCGGACCAACTCCTCCAACTCCATGGCCAGCAGATTGCGGTAGAGCATCGTCGTGGGTCGCATGAGGGGCTCGCCCAGGCTCATCGCGGGAAACTCCAGCGGCAGGCCGCCGCTCTCCCAGATGCCCCGCTTCACCGATTCGGCCAGGTCGCGCAGGTGGGCGTTGCACGGTGTCAGCTCCGACCAGGTGGTGGCGATGCCGATCACCGGGCGACCGTCGAAGACGTCGTCGGCGAACCCCTGATTGCGCATCCACGATCGGTGGACGAACCCGTTACGGCCTTCGGCGCCGAACCATTGCGCGCTGCGCAGCGGCCGATCTGTGGTCGACATCGGTGCACCCCTCCGGGTTGAGAGAAACAGAAGCGGGCTCAGACTGTGGGAGCCGTACGGCGGCTACGTCGCCGCTGGCTCCAACCTCCCGTCGACGCGCCGGGCGATCGCGGTGTACCCGTCCCGCAACTCCTCGGGGAGGATCCATTCCGGGGCGTTCTGCCAGGCGAGGGGACGAAGGAACCGCCGAATCGAGGTGGCGCCCACCGAGGTGTGCACGGAATTCGTCGAGGGCCACAGCCCACCGTGGTGCTGGGCCCACGACACCCGCACGCCTGTGGGATAGCCGTCGAAGACGATGCGGCCGGAGCGGGCCGCGAGCACGTCGACCATCCGGCGTACGACAGCGGCGTCGTCGCCCGGCCCGTGGTGGATGGAGCCGGTCAACGACGGCGCGACGGTCGCCAGCACGGCGTCTAGGTCGGCGACGTCGTCGTACCGGACCACGACCAGGAGCGGACCGAAACATTCGTCGGCGATCTCGGCCGTCAGGCCGGGCAGGTCGACCTCCAGGAGCGTCGGCGCGACAGTGAAGCCCGCACCGGGATCGACGGTCGGCCGCGCCGAGACGTGCGCGCCGGCCCGCTCGAACGCCCGCGCCCCGTTCTCGTACGCGTCCCGGATGCGCTCGTTGAGCACTACCGCACCGCCGGAGGCCGCGACCCTGTCCCGCAGCGCGTCCACAAGGTGCGCGCCACCCGGGTCCGACGGGACGAACGCCAGACCGGGTTTCGTGCACAGCTGACCGCCCGAGCCGGTGAACGAGGCGTACAGGCCCTCGGCGATCTGGTCCCCCCGGTCCGCGGATGCGCCGGGCAGGACGACGATCGGGTTCACACTGCTCAGCTCGGCGTACAAGGGAATGGGATCGGGGCGTTCGTCGATGGCCGCCTGGATGGCGCGGGCGGCACCGACAGAGCCGGTCAGTGCCACAGCGCGCATCGCGGGATGGCGCACCAGCAAACGGCCTGCCTGCTCCCCGTAGACGGTGCCGGTCACCCCGTCGGGGCCGCCCAGCTCGCGGATCGCCGACGCGATCGCCTCGGCGGAGGCGTGCGATGTGAGCGGGTGCGACGGGTGTGCCTTCAGGACTGTGGGACACCCCGCGGCGAGCGCGGCGGCGGTGTCGCCCCCGGCGACCGAGAACGCGAACGGGAAGTTGCTGGCCCCGAAGACGGCGACCGGCCCCAGCGGTACGAGCATGCGCCGCAGGTCCGGGCCGGGCCCGAGTGGCGTCTCGGCAGCGTGGTCGATGGCCGCCTCGACGTACGCTCCGTCGCGCAGCACGTCGCCGAACAGGCGGAACTGCAACGCCGCCCTGGTGAGTTCCTGGTCGAGTCGGGCGTGGCTCAGCCCGGTCTCCGCCTCGGCGGCGGCGATCAGTGCCGCCCGGTGGGACTCCAGGGATGCGGCGATCGCGTCAAGCATTCCCGCTCTGCCGAGCCGTCCCAGGTCGGACAGCCACTGCGTCGCCCGGTACGCCTGGTCGGCGATCGCCTCCAGCCGGGACTCGTCGGTCTCGGTGAGATCCGTGTCGCGCTGTCGGCCGTCGCGCGGATCGACGGTGCTGACCACGTTCACAGCAGTCCTCTCTTTCCCAGGTTGGTCATGAGATCCCGGACGCCGAACTCCCAGGGCTCGCACTCCTCCGCGTGCCGCACGCGATTGACAAGGGTGCCGAGCGACGGGCAGCTGATCCGTACGATGTCGTCGACCTTGTGGGTGAAGCCCTCGCCGGGGCGATCCCGGTCCTGGATGGGCGCGAACATGGTGCCGAGCATCAGGGCGGCGCCGTCGGGATAGCGGTGGTGCGGGCCGATCAGCTGGCGTACCAACGCCTCCGGGTCGCGCGACATCCGCGTCATCTCCGAGACCGCCTCCAGTCGGAAGCCGTCGACCCCGCAGACCTCAAGACCCACCTCGAGTTCACGCACGTGGTCCATGCCGAACCGCTCGTCGAAGAGGCGGATCAGGGGGCCGAGGGCGCACGACGCGTTGTTGTCCTTCGCCAGGGGCAGCAGGAGCGCCGAGCGGCCCTCGACGTCGCGCAGGTTCACGTCGTTGCCGAGGGTGGCGCCGACGACCCGGCCGCTGGACTGGACGATCAGCGTGACCTCGGGCTCCGGGTTGTTCCAGGTCGACGCGGCGAGCACACCGACCGCGACGGCGGTGCCGACGGCGGAGAGGATCTGCCCCTTGGTGAAGATCTCGGCATCGGGCCCGATGCCCACCTCCAGGTACTGGCTCCAGATGCCCTCGCCGACAAGCAGGGTCTTGAGCCGGTCCGCCTCGGGCGAGCCCGGTGCCAGGCTGGACAGGTCGGTGCCGATGTCGGCGGACATGCGGTGCCGGATGTCCGCCGCCACCGCCACGTCTCCCCGTGCCCGCTCCTCGATGACGCGTTCGATGAGCGAGACCGGGAAGGTCACACCCGCGGCCTTGAGCGCCTGGAGGTCGACAGGGGCGAGCAACCAGGGCCGGGTACGGTCCGGGGACGCGGCACCGGTATTGGCGAGGATCTCCCCGAAGTCGCCAACCCGTGGCCCGTCGAGCCCGGCCACCGTTGCGGCAGGGTCCGGCAGCTCACAGACGTCCCTGATGGTCGGGAACAGGTGACTGATGTCGATGACCTCGCCGCCGCGCACTGTCACCGTCGACGGACCGTCGACGGACGGGTCCCAGATCCGGCCGACGAGGACACTGTTGTCGGCATCGTCCGGCAGCGCCTCGGTGGGGGAACCGAACCAGTCCGCCTCAGCGGGCAGCCCTCGGGGTTTCGGGACCGTCATGAGCCGGTCTCCAGGTCGCAGGTGGGCCGCTCGACCCGAGGGCGGACGAGCACGTCGCCAGCGCCGGTCAGGACCAGCCGTTCATTGGTGATCTCGGGTTGCCAGGGCACATCCGTCGCCATGATCTCCAGGTATCGGAAGGTGGACGGTGTCGTGCCGAGCGGCAGTGTCGCCGTTTCTCCACTGTTGCGCGTCGGAGTCACCGGGATCAATCTGCAACGATCGTAGCGCCATGTGCAACGGTGTCAACCCGTGATTGCGCAGCGCGTGGATTACATTGCACATGACGCAACGAGGACGGCGAGTGTGGCCGTCGCGGGAGGAGCCGGAACTTGTCGC
Source organism: Micromonospora profundi (assembly GCF_011927785.1). Classification (NCBI taxonomy): domain Bacteria; kingdom Bacillati; phylum Actinomycetota; class Actinomycetes; order Micromonosporales; family Micromonosporaceae; genus Micromonospora; species Micromonospora profundi. The sequence continues at coordinate 2,920,337 of NZ_JAATJK010000001.1, forward strand.
AATCAATTCGCCGCGCCATCGACCTCATCCGCCGGTCGGCGGAGCAACCGCTGTCGCTCACCGAGGCAGCGGACGTGCTCGGCGTCCACAAGTCCACGGCTCTGCGGATCCTCCAGACACTGGAGGCGGCCCGCTTCGTACGCCGGACCGGCGCGGGCACCTACGTGCTCGGCAGCGGGGTGATCGAGCTGTCCGAGATCGCGCTCGGCTCGATGGACCTACGACAGTTCGCCGCGGCCCACCTCCGTGCGTTGCAACGCGAGACCGGCCACACCGTGCACCTGGGACAGCTGACCGGCGACGAGATCATCTACATCGACAAGGTCGACAGCCAGGCGTTCGACGCCGTGAAGCTGCCGTCCCGGGTGGGGCGCGCCGTGTCGATCTACGCGAGCGCCGTCGGCAAGACGATCCTGGCCTACCTGCCACCGGAGGAACGCGACCGCCTCCTCTCCCACGTCGTCTTCGAGCGGTTCACCGACACCACCCTCACCGACCACGACTCCCTCGAAGCCGAACTCACAGGCATCCGCGAACGCGGCTGGGCCACTGACAACGGCGAACACGACGCCTACGTGATGTGCGTGGCCGCACCGGTCCGGGATTCGCGCGGGCAGGTCACCGCCGCCGCCTCGATGACGGCCATCGAGGTCATCGCGAGCCTCGACCAGCTCAAGAGCGCCCTGCCCCTCCTGTTGGAGACCGCGAACCAGATCTCGCGTGAACTCGGCTACACACCTCCGTCTTCCTGATCGTCACTCCGATGTCACCGGTTGATCGCATCGGCGACGTGTCGTCGTCGGTCCGCGCGAGTTGGCTGTCAGCCGTCGCACATGACCGGACCAGGAGCTGATGCACGTGCCTTCCTCTCGTCGTACCTTCCTCGCGGGCGGTGCCGCCGCAGGCGTGGGCCTCGCCGTCGCCGGCGGACTGCCGTCGCTGGCGCAGGCCAGCCCGACCCGGGTTCACCCGCCGGTCAAGGCCGGCCGCGTGCCGTTCCCGCCGCTCGTGGACGACCCCAAGGGCGTCCTGGCCCTGCCCAAGGGCTTCAGCTACACGGTGGTCACCCGCACCGGGGTCACCCGGCTCGACCACGGCCAGGGCCTGACCCCGGCCGACCACGACGGCATGGCCGTCTACGACGCCGGTCACGGCCGGTACCACCTGATCCAGAACCACGAGATGGACCCCGGCGCCGAGTTCGGCGTACCGCACGTCAAGGGCACTGTGTACGACCCGGGCGCCGTCGACGCCGGTGGTTGCACCGTGATCAAGACGGACCGTGCCGGCCGCAACCTGGGCGAGTTCGTCGCCCTCTCCGGCACCGTCGCCAACTGTGCTGGCGGCCCCACCCCCTGGGGGACCTGGCTCACCTGCGAAGAGACCGAAGACCGGGCCGGGGACAAGTGGAGTGAGGACGGCCGGTCCGGCGTCTTCCAGAAGGACCACGGCTACGTCTTCGAAGTGTGGGCCGACGGCAGCGCCGACCCGAGGCCGATCAAATGCCTGGGCCGCTACTCCCACGAGGCCCTGGCGGTCGACAGGGACCGCACCAGGGTCTACCTCTCCGAGGACGCCGACGAGCCCAACGGCCTCTTCTACCGCTGGACGGCGCCGCGCGGCGTGAAGCTGGGGCCCGGCGTGCTCACCCGCCTCGCACCGGACGCCGGTGTCCTCGCCGCGATGCAGATCATCATGGAGGACGGCTCGGTGCTCCCGGACGTCGCCTACCTGACCTCCGCACAGCTGGGCCGCCCCTTCCCCGTACGGTGGATCGAGGTGCCCGACCGCGACGCGCGGAACAAGCCCGTGCGCGAGCAGTTCACCGATGCCCAGGTCACCCGCGGCCGCAAGTTCGAGGGCGTGTGGGGCACCGACGAGGGCGTGTACGTGGTCAACTCCTACGCCTGGGACGAGGGCGACCTGCCTGCGGACGCGGCTCCCCACGACGGCATGGTCTGGTTCTACAACTACCGGGACCAGACCATCCAGCTGGTGACGTACTTCCCGCACCAGACCTCCTCGGAGGAGGGGACGCCTGCCAAGTACACCGACCTCACCTTCGACGGCCCCGACAACGTGACAGTCACCCCGTGGGGAAGCCTCGTGCTCGCCGAGGACGGCTCGGGTGCCTCCCACGTGCTCAGCGCGACTCCGGGCGGCCCGACGTACGCGATCGCCCGCAACCAGCTCAACGACTCCGAGTTCTGCGGGCCGACGTTCACCGCCGACGGCAAGGTGCTCTTCGTCAACATGCAGGACCCCGGCCTCACCCTCGCCATCACCGGCCCGTGGGAGAAGTACCTGGGCTGACGCCCATCAGTGGGGGTCAGGCGATCGGCCTGGCCCCCACGACGCGGGTCGAGGCGACAGGTAGGGTCACCGCCGTGCCAGCGAGGCTTGAGGCTGTCTACTGCGACGGGTGGGACGCCGGCGTGGTCAACCCGTTGACGTCGGTCACTGCGAAAGCACGCGACGCGGTGGGCGAACCGTACACCGTCCTGCTGTTGCTCAACGGTCAGCTGTGTGCGGTGATGGACCTGTCCTGGAGCGATGGGTATTGCCGAATCACTCGATTCGACCCCGCTGACAGGCAACTGTCTCGGCACCTGCTGCGCGGCACCGACGAGGGCGACCTGTTCCTGCGCGAAGCCCGGACCTGGGATGGCCCAGCCGACGCGGGCAAGTACGAGTATCCGCACGTTGCGGCCAGGACGACCACGACGTACAGCAACTCCGGAATGCGTACCGACATCGTGGAGCCGCGCGGAGACCGGGGTGCCCGGCAGGAGTCCACGTCGGAGCAGCGACCACCACGGCTACCCATCCCGGCTTTTGGCCAATGGAACGAGCTGTTGCGCCTCGCCGGGGAGGCATCCGCCGAGATTGTCGACGCCGTCCAGCACGAGCTGCCGGTGCGCGTGGAGACCCGCGCGCCGTGGCGACCGCCCCGTCCCCTGCGGCCCGACGGCATTGCGGAGCTGTTCGTCTCCGGCGCCATCGTCGACATCCACGACAAGCGGCTTCACCTGTCGGTTCATCAGGCCGGGGAGCTTCGCCTGACCTCCGGCCGCCTGGTGGCGGCCGACCCCTCGTCGCTGGAGTTCGACGCCGAGCCGTTCACCGTCAGCGTGCCAGCGGGCGCGTACCCGGTCTCGATCAGCCTTGCCACCTTCCTCGACGACCCGCGCCACAGCCGGGTGTGCGCTGCCCGCCTTGACGTCAACGACCGGCCCACCGTGCGGTGGGAACTGGCCTTACGCGATGGCCAGGAGCCGATCGATCTGGGCTATCGGGAGTTCTTCGGGTTCGGCGTGGACGCTGGAATGGCCTGCTTCGTCGATGCGGACGCCCGCGAGCGTATGAAGGACGTCTGGCTGACCCTCGACGGCCTGATCGATCCCCGGCATCGCACGATTGACTCCGGAGCGATGGTCGTGTGGTCCAGCGGCTGGGGCGACGGTGCCTACCCCACCTGGATCGGCTATGACGCTGCCGAGAGCGTGACCTGCTTTGTCGCGGACATGCTGCTGTCCCCCACCGACAGCGACGAGGACGACGACTGAGCTGAGAGGGCTCGCGAGCCGACAAACGTCAGCCGGTTCTGGCCGCGAGCCCTGATGCCTGACGATGCTACGGCGAACGCAGCGCACCTTGCCCAAGTAGCCCACGCAGGACGGTGCCGGCGCTCAGTGTCCGGATTGGCAGCGCATCCAGTAACTCACCAAGCTCAGCGGACCGATCGGCCCCGCGCTACACAAATCGATCCAGGCCGCTGCGATCGCAACCGTCCCCTAGGATCGGCCGGCAAACGCCCCGGCCCCAAGGAGAGTGCGGCCCGATGGATTCGAAGATCCTGCTGGAACGCCTGCACCGGGCCGGGATGCGCGACGTCGTGGCGGTCGAGCCGGTGACGGGTGGGCTCGCGGCGCTCGCCGGCATCGCCACCCGCCGGGACGCGCCTGCGGTGTTCGTCAAGGCGTTCGCCGACGCACCAGCCGAGGGCGTCTTCGTCACGGAGGCGCACGGGTTGGCCGCCCTGCGCGAGCGCGGCGGCGTGGCGACACCCGAGGTGATCCTGGCCGACCGGGACCTGCTGGTGCTGTCCGTGCTGCGGCCGAGGCCGCCCAGCGAGCACTTCTGGGAGCAGCTCGCGCACGTGCTCGCCCGAATGCACCTGAGCACGATCCATCCGCGCTTCGGCTGGGACCACGACAACTGGCTGGGCCGCCGCCGCCAGATCAACACCTGGGACGACAACGGCTTCGCCTTCTTCGCGCAGCACCGGTTGCTGCGCTGGCTCGGGCAGCCGCGCGTCGACGCGGCACTCGACCCCGGCTACCGGGCGGCGCTGGAACGGCTCTGCGACCGGCTGCCCGACCTGCTTCCCGACCGGCCGGCCTGCCTGACCCACGGTGACCTGTGGGCACAGAACATCCTGGCCACGCCGGACGGGCAGCCCGCGCTGATCGACCCCGCCGTGTCCTACATGTGGGCCGAGGTCGACCTCGCCCACGTGTGGTCCACCGCTCCCCCGCCCGAGGCGCAACGTTTCTTCGACGTGTACGCGGAACTGACCTCGCTCGACAGCGACTGGCGGGCCCGTATGCCGATCGTCCAACTGCGGCAGCATCTCGCCGTGCTGGCCCAGTTCGACGATGACTGGGGCGCGGCCGACCAGATCCGCGCGACCCTCGCACCGTTCCGTACGCAAACCTGAGCGCAGGACTGTCAGCGCCGCCCTCGAGGCATGGACGCGCGGTGGCGCGGATGCGAGCGGGCGGCCGGGTCAGGCTCGGTGGACGAGGTCCAGGCCGGTCAGGTGGGCCGAGAGCGTCCAGAGGCGGGCCGCCGCGCTGCTGTCGGTGGACTCGCCGTCGACGGTGCGACAGTCCGCGCAGTAGTCGCCGCCGTTCGCGTCGAGATCGGGTGACGTGGCGGCCCAGACCTGTGTGGCCGCGCCCTGCTCGGCGGTCTTGAACAGGCCCGGCGCCGGAGTGCCGTCGGCGTCGATCCAGCCGGCGGCGACCATCTCCTCGACGGCAAGGTGCCGTTGCAGGGGCGTGAGGATCCAGCCGGGGTTGACCGAGAAGGCGCGGACGCCGTGCGGCTCGCCGAGCAGGTCGAGGTGGCGGGCGAACAGGATGTTCGCGAGCTTCGACTGGGTGTACGCCTCCCACTTGTCGTAGCCGCGCTCGAAGTGCACGTCGTCCCAGCGGATGTGCCACGCCGGGTTGCGTCCGGAGGCGACCGATACGACGCGGGCCGTGCCGGCGGCCGTGAGCGCGGGCCACAGCAGGTTCGTGAGGGCATAGTGGCCGAGGTGGTTGATCGCGAACTGCGCTTCCCATCCCGGCCCGACCCGTGTCTCCGGGCAGGCCATGACCCCGGCGCCCGCGATCAGGATGTCGAGCACCTGATGGTCTCGCAGGAACCGCTCGGCGAACGCCCGGACGGAGGCGAGGTCACCCAGGTCGAGGTGGTCGACCTCGACCCCGGCCACACCGGTGAGCGTGCGCCGCGCGTCGTCGGGCCGGCGGGCGGGGACGACCACCCGGGCCCCTGCCGCACCGAGCGCGCGGGTCGTGGCGAGGCCGAGGCCGGAGTAGCCGCCCGTGACGAGAGCCGTCCTGCCGGTGAGGTCGATCCCGGCGAGGACGTCCGCGGCCGTGCTGTGGGCACCGAACGTGGTGTGGGTCGTGTCGCTGGTCATGGACCGGGACGCTAGGTGCTAGACCGAGGTCTAGGTCAACCCACTACCGTCGACGGCGTGACGGACGACCTGAGCATCGGGCAGGTGGCGCGGCGCACCGGGTTGAGTGTGCACACGCTGCGGCTCTACGAGCGGGCGGGTCTGCTGGCCGGCGAGGTGCGACGCGACCGGGCCGGCCGGCGTGTCTACAGTGCCTGGGACGTCGAGTGGCTTATGAACTGCGTGAAGTTCCGGGCCACCGGGATGCCCCTCACCACGATCAGCCGCCTGGCCCAGCTCGTCCGTGAGGGCAGCGGCAACGAGGCCGAACGGCTCGAACTGCTGCGCGACCACAGGCGCCACGTCACCGAGCAACTCGCACGGCTGCACGACTGCCTCGACCTCGTCGACACCAAGGTGGCCAGCTACGAGCGGCACCTCGCGGCCGGCGCGACCGGAGATCCCTGGCAACAGGAACCCCCGCCCGCGCCGGAAAGGCCCGGGCGCCAGGTCGGCTGACGCCCGGGGGTCTCCGACGTCAGCTGGTGACGCGGAAGGTGGCGTCCGCGCGGCCGGTCGCGTTGGTGATCTGGTCTAACCGCAACAGGTACTCCCAGTGCCGGATGTAGCGGTCCGGGAAGTTGTACGACTGGAACGACACCGCCCCGGAGTCGGTCAGCCCGGCCACCCGACGGAATGTGGCATCGGCGGCGAACTGCGCGGTGCCCTCGTTGCGGGCCAGTGAGAAGTCGTAGTCGAAGTGCCGGAGGTAGTAGCCCGGGAAGTTCACCGACTCGAACGAGACATAGCCGCTTGAAGCGTTGGCAAGGCCCGGCACGATCCGCCACTGGCCGTCGGCCGCCGGGCTCACGTTCGCGTCGATCCGGGCGTCGTAGCTGGCGTGCCGTACGTAACGGTCGGCGAAGTTGTACGACTGGAGGCGGTTCACCGGCAGTGTGGGCGTACCGACGCCGACGCTGGTCTGGGTGACGCGCGCGATGGTGCCGTCGCTGTTGTAGTTCAGGTAGTCCATCGCCAGGGACCGCCGGAAGTCGTTGCTGCCCGGCAGCCCGTTGCGGTGATACGCGATGTACCAGCGGCCGTTGTACTCAGCTATCGAGTGGTGGTTGGTGCTGTTGTTCGTGTAGTCCAGCAGGATCCCGCGGTAGGTGAACGGGCCGAGGGGGTTGCTCGCGGTGGCGTACGCGATCTGGCCGGGCCAGCCGGTCGAGTACGAGAAGTAGTAGACACCGTTGCGCTTGTGCACGAATCCGGCCTCACCGAAGGCGGTGCTGCTGCCCGTGCCGGTGATCGTGAGGTTCTGGACGCCGCCGGAGGTCGAGATCATGTCGGCGTTGAGCCGGACCACCTTCGGCGCGCGGGCGCCACCGAAATACAGGTACGCCTGCCCGTTGTCGTCGACGAAGGCGGCCGGGTCGATCGGTTCCTCGCCGGTGTTGGCGTCGCGTCCACGCTCCACCAGCGAGCTGCCGCGGGGGTCGCTGAAGCCGCCAGTGGGCGACGTGCTGCGGGCCACGCCGATCTTCGTCCGGTCGACTGGCAGGTAGAGGTAGTAGTAACCGTTGCGCTGCACGGCCGACGGCGCCCAGGCGTACTGCGTCGCCCAGGAGAATCCGCTCACCGAGAAGGGCGCGCCGTGGTCGGTCCAATCGACGAGGTTGCTCGACGAGTAGACCCGCCAGGCGTTGGAGTCCCAGTAGGTGCCGCTGTTGCCCTGGTCGTCGGTGGCGTAGATGTACACGCGGTTGTTGGCGACGAGCATCGACGGGTCGCCGGCGAACCGGGTCACGATCGGGTTCGCCGCCTGTGCGGGCATGGCGACCAGGGCCGTGGCCACCACGGCGGAGGACACGATCAGGGACGCGATGACGCGCCAGCGGGCTGTCAGTCTCATGAGGGCGTCGTCTCCTAGAGGGTGGGCGCGACAGGTCGGATGGTGCCGTCGGCGTTGAACCACATCTGGTCGATGGTGACCTCGCGGTTGGTGCCGTTACCCGCCGGAATGGCGAAGCGGTGGTACGCGATGTACCAGGTGTCGCTGTCCGGCGCCTTGACGATCGACTGGTGCGCGGGGCCTCTGATGCCGAGGCTCAGGTTCTTGGCGAGAATCGTGCCGCGATGGGTCCAGGGGCCGAACGGTGTGGTGCCTGTGGCGTACTCGACGTGGTAGTTCTCCGAGCGGGTGTCGTCGACGGAGTACGTCAGGTAGTACGTGCTGCCGCGCTTGAAGACGAACGGCGCCTCGCGGAAGTTGGGCAGGCCGAAGGTGCGGATCTGCGCCGGGTCGAAGGACGTCATGTCCGGGTTCAGGCGGACCGCGTAGGCCGAGCCGTTGCCCCAGTAGAGGTAGGACTGACCGTCGGTGTCGGTGAAGGCGTGCGGGTCGATCATCTGGCCGCTGCGGAGACCGGCGGGGACCAGCGGTCGGCCGAGCGGGTCGGTGAACGGGCCCGTCGGGCTGGTCGAGGTTGCCACGCCGATGTTGGCGGCGGCGCTGAAGTAGAAGTAGTAGCGATCGTTGCGGTAGGCGATCGTCGGCGCCCAGGCGCGGTCGTCCGCCCAGCTGACGTGCGGCCCGAGGTCGAGGATGGTTCCGTGGTCGGTCCAGTTCACCAGGTCGGTGGACGAGAACGCCTTGAACCGGCTGCCGCTCCAGCCCTCGTACCCGTCGGTGGTCGGGTAGATGTAGTAGCGGCCGTTGAGAAAGGCGATGTTCGGGTCGGCGTAGAGGCCCTTGATGACGGGGCTACGGCGGCCGGCGATCCACGGGGTGACGACCCGGAAGGAGCTGTCCTCGGCGAACGTGGTCGGGTTTGTCGTCGACGGGTCGAGCCACAGCTGGTAGTCGCGGTGGCGGATGAACCGACCCGGGTAGTTGAACGCTTCGAGGCGCACGGAACCACTGGCGGAGCCCTCCCGTACGCAGAAGGTGGCATCAGCCAGGAACGTCGCCGTGCCGGAGTTGGTCTCCAACCGGATGCGGTAGTCGCGGTGGCGCAGCCACATGCCGTTCGCCGCCTGGAACGAGACGCATCCGGTGCCACCTGCCAGACCCGGGGTCACGGTGACTGTCGCGTCGCTGCGGGCCTGGGTGGAACTGCCTGATGTCACTGCGGCGATGCTGCCGAGGTAGTCGGCGTGCCGCAGATACTGGCCGGGCACGTTCACCGACTGCAGGGACCGGGCGCCGGTGGGGAGATCTGCCGCGAAAGCCTGTTGTGTCACGCCGACGATGATCAGGGTTGCGCCGACGACGAGCGCCGTCAGTCGGGCCACCTGCCTCCGGCCGTTACGGAACGAGGGCATGGGGTCCCCTTCCTCCGGAGGGCCGCCGGCCGGGGCCGCGAGCACAGGTAGCCACCGTCCAACGGCCGTTACGGCGGCATTTCGCAGGTGTTTCACCCGCAGGCTCGCAGTGTTATCGCTCACATAGATAGCTGTCAAGACCTCGCATGGTGGGCGCCGAGTTGCTGTCCACCTTCGCCACGAGGGCTGGGCGGCGACGGTAAACCATCGCCACCCAGCCCTCGCGCGTGGTCGGCCGGGCGCCTGAGCTACCCGATGCGGACCAGTTGCCACTGCTGGTTGTTGCCACCCCAGTCGGCGTACTGCACGATGTTGCCGCCGTCGGCGGTGGACGCGCCCTGCACCTCGATCGCCTTGCCGCTGTTGCGGTTGAGCAGGCGCACGTAGCCGCCGCTGGACTCGGCGATCCGGAACTGCTGGTTGGTGCCGTTGCCGTCGCCCCACTGCACGATCGCCGCACCGTCGGCGGTGGAGAAGTTGTAGACGTCGAGCACCTTGCCGGAGTGCCGGGACTTCAGCCGGTAGTAGCCGCCGCCGGAGTCGACGAACTGCCACTGCTGCCACGCGCCGTCGTTACGGGACCACTGCGTGATCCGCGCGCCGTCGTTCGTGGCACGGTTGTACACGTCCAGCGCCCTGCCACTGTTGCGGTTCACCAGCACGTACCAGGCGCTGGTGTCCACAGGGGAGCCCGGCGGAGGTGTGGTGGGGTTGGTGCCCGCGTTGAGGGCGTTGAGGACGGAGTCGTACGCCGCCTTCTTGTTGCCCGACCTGTCGAACAGCAGGGCGTTGTCAGTGCCACGCCACGAGTCGCTGTCCCGTACGCCCCAGACTGTGATGCCGGTGCAGCGGGTGACGGCCAGGCAGGCGCGGGTGACCGCGCCGAAGATGTTGGCCTGGTTGGAGCCGGTCATCACGTCCAACTCGGTGATCTGCACATCAACGCCCAGGTCAGCGAAGCGTTGCAGGTTGGCCTGGTAGTCACCGGCCAACGTCGTACCCAGATGCGACTGGAAACCGACGCAGTCGATCGGCACACCACGGGACTTGAAGTCCCGCACCATGTTGTAGATACCCGTCGACTTCGCGTTGATCCCATCGGTGTTGTAGTCGTTGTAACACAACTTCGCACCCGGATCCGCGGCCCGCGCAGCCCGGAACGCCGCCTCGATCCAGTCGTTACCGGTGCGCTGCAGATTCGAATCCCGCCGCCCACCACTGCCACCATCGGCGAACGCCTCATTCACCACATCCCAGGCATAGATCTTGCCCCGGTAGTAGGTGGCCACCTGCGTCACATGGTTGATCGCCGCGTTACGCAACGCGCTGCCCGACAAGCCCTGCGCCCAACCCGGCTGCTGCTGGTGCCACAACAACGCATGACCCCGCACACTCATGCCATTGGCCTGCGCGTGACTGACCAGACGATCACCACCGGAATAGCTGAACCGACCCTGCTGCGGCTCGGTGGCATCCCACTTCATCTCATTCTCAGCCACCACACTGTTGAACTCGCGGTTCAGGATCCCGACGTACTGGCTGTCGGAGAGCTTGCCCGTCGCGACGGCCGCACCGAAGTAGCGGCCCTTCTCGGCGGCGGCCTGTTTGAGGGTTGTCCCGGCGCTGGCGGTGGGGGCCATGGCCACCGCCATGCCCGCGGTCAGGGCGACGGCGAGTGTCGCCGTCGACAGCAGAGTTCTCAGGGGTTTCATGTCGTTCCTTCTCACTCTCGGAACCGGTGGTGGTGTGCCAGAGCCGGGCGCGGCGGAACCCGCGCCGAGACGGAGCCCGGATCGTGACGTGACGTCCGCATGCCCTGGGGGACGCCGTGCTCGAAGGTGCCAGCGGGCTCGCCCGGTGAGCCACAGCTGCGCCATCCTCGACATCGAGAGTGAGCGATAACATGTTGTTCGTCAAGACGTAACGAATCGCCCCTTGCCTATGCCTTGAAGCTGCGCTCCATCCGAAGCCCCACCATCAACGCCACGGCACCGAACCGTCACTGTTACCGCTCACACACAGAGTGCGAGCGCGGCGGCAGCAGCCGGCTCAGCGCCGCCGCCACCGCCCCGGTCACCACTCCGACGAGCACGCCGGTGACCAGGCTGGAGAACACCGCCGCCACGCGCAGGATCCCTTCCTGCGCCCGGGGATCGACCTCCCCGAGGCTCGGCGCGACTCCGTCGAACGCCTGGTTCCACAGCACCTGGTGGCCGACGGCGAGAAGGACACCATAGATCGCCCCGATGACCACAACGGTCAGGAACGGACGCGGCGGACGCCGCCACAACACGGCGGCCACCCAACAGATCGACGGTACGACCGCCAGCAGCACTGTGGCGACGCTTCCTTCCTCCACGACGTGCAGGTCGTGCAGGACCACCCGCGGCGCGGCCAGCGCGGCGAGCGCCACCAGAGCAGGCCAGGAAAAGCCGAGGGTACGACGTCCGAGGCTCATCGCTCGACCCGCGCCGGTGCGGTGTCCCTGGTGAAGCGCAGCAGCGCGGTGAACGCCAGCGCGGCAGTCACCGCTCCCCCAGCGACGCGCACCCAGTGCCCGGCGACGAACTCCTCGGCGACCTGGCGCAGGTACTCCGGCGAGTGCGTGCCGACCGGGTCGACGAACATGATCTCGTTGCGCGGCCAGAAGAACACCACCGAGAACAGGAACTCGCAGACGATGAAGACCGCTGCCGCAGCGGCGACGTACCAGCGCAGCCGGCGGTTGCGCCAGGTGAGGACGGTCGCGGCGAGGCTGGTCAGCACCACCGAGGCGCCCAGCGGCGGGAAGTAGTCACTCGGGCCGCCCGCGACCAGGAACTCACGGGCCCGGTCCAGCGAGGCGGGTGCGTCGCCGAAGACGTTCGGGTAGAGCATCACGGTCTCGGCGGCGACCCCACCAAAGGACATCATCGCCGTCCAGACGAGCACGATCAGGACGATCCACGTCAGCTTGATACGGGACACAGCAGCACTTCTCCCTGGTTTCCGCCCTCTGCGGGCACGGTCTGTGATGTCACCGTCGACGCTAGGTCGCCACATCTGGGTCGTCTGCCGCGCAGACGCGCGAACTGGCGTCGCTTCTCGACGTACGTGCCGGGGCGCGGGATGATGCCTGCGGACGGCAGCGGCCCGGGCCAGCGCCGACCTAGGCTCACAGACGTGCCTGCCACACCACCCACCCGTACCGAATGGCTGCTGGCCGTGGCCATCCTCGGCCTGATCACGGCGGCGGTCGTGACAGATGACGCGTCGGCCGCCCACGCGGTGATCGCCTGCGGTTTCGGGGTCGGGTTGGCCGTACTGCTGCTTGTGGCTCGGCGCTGGCCGGTTCCCGCGCTGCTGGCGACGGCCGCCGGCATCCTCGGCTACTACGCGCTGGATCTGCCGCCGGTAGGCGTGGCCGCCCCGGCCGCCGCCATCCTCTACGTGGTCGCGGAACGCGGCCGGGTGGTCCCGGCGGCCGTCGTCGGCGGAAGCCTGCTTGCCGTTTCGGTGGCCGCCCGGCTGGTCGAGGGCGACGACACCTCCGTCGTGATCGGTGCCGGCCTGGGCTCCGAGGCGGCGCTGATGCTCGCCGTCATCGCGCTCGGCGACGCCGTTCGCAACCGGCGTTCGCTGCGCGCGGCGCTGGCCCGGCAGGCGGCAGCGGCGGCCGAGGAGCGCCGACGGGAGGCCGCCCGGGAGGTCGAGGCGGAGCGGATCCGGATCGCCCGGGAGGTGCACGACACCCTCGGACACACGATGTCGGTGATCACCCTCCAGTCCGCAGTGGCGCGGGAGGCGCTCACCGACGCCGAGCCCGAGCAGGTCGACACGGCCCTGGCCGCGATCCAGTCGGTGAGCGGCAGCGCCATGGCCGAACTACGTGCGACGCTGGGTACGCTGCGTCGCGAGCCTGGACCACGCGCACCGGCCCCCGGCTTCGCCCAGCTGGGCACGCTCGTCGACGGCGTCCGCCGCGGCGGGCTCCCGGTCGAGTTGCGCGTCGACGGCCCGGTCGACGCGTTGCCCACGGTGGTGGGCAGCACTGTCTACCGGATCGTGCAGGAGGCGCTGACAAACGTGGTGCGACACGCGCAGGCCACCCGCGTCACTGTGACGATCCGGGCGACGCCCGCCCGACTGTCCGTGGAGATCGTCGACGACGGCCGCGGATCCGCCACCGGCGCGGCAGGCGAGCCCGGTGAAGGGCTGCGGGGCATGTCGGAGCGGGTCGCCCTGCTCGGCGGAATCCTCGACGCCGCCGACGTCGCCGGGGGCGGCTTCCGGGTCTCGGTCCGCCTGCCACTGGCCGGGGCAGCCGCATGAGCGACGTACGTGTCGTCCTCGTCGACGACCAGCACCTGGTGCGCACGGGCCTTCGTGCACTGCTGGAGCGCGCCGCCGACATCACAGTGGTCGGTGAGGCGCAGGACGGCGGGGCCGCCGTTGCGGTCACCCGCGACCAGCGGCCCGACGTAGTCCTGATGGACGTTCGGATGCCCGGCGGCGACGGTATCGAGGCCACCCGGCGCATCCGCACCGATCCGACGCTTGCCGACGTCCGGGTGGTCATGCTCACCACCTTCGACGACGACGAGTACCTCTTCGAGGCCATCCGCGCCGGCGCCTCCGGCTTCCTGCTCAAGGACACCCCGCCCGACGCGCTGCGCGACGCCGTCCGCGTGGTGGCCGGCGGGGACGCGCTGCTGTCGCCGGCGGTGACCCGGCGGGTGATCGCCGCGGCGGCCCGCTCCCCCGTTGCGGATCCGACGCGGCTCGCCGGCCTCACCGGACGGGAACGCGACGTCCTCGCCCAGGTCGGCACCGGACGGTCGAACGTCGAGATCGGGGCGGCGCTGCATCTCAGCCCGGACACCGCCCGCACCTACGTGAGTCGCCTCCTGCACAAGCTGAACGCCCGCGACCGCGCCCAACTCGTCGTCATCGCGTACGAGAGCGGGCTTGTCCGCCCGGGTGACAACTGACGCGGAGGCGGGCAGCATTGTCCGCCGCTGTTAATTGCCGACACGAAATCCAACGGTGGCGACCTTGGAGACCACCGTCAGCGGCGCACTCCCGCCGATTCGTCGGCGAAATGGCGATCACGGGCCCGGCGCTATTCCCGTAATGGCCGGACCGGTCGACTAGCTCGCCGTGGCGCTGGCGGCGGTGTCGATGAGGTCTGCGACGACGCCGGGCTGGGAGACCGCCACCGCGTGCGACGCCTCGACCTCGACCACAGTGGACCCGGCGCGTTCGGCGACGAAGCGCTGAAGGTCCGGCGCGATGGCCTGGTCCTGCTTGGTGATGAGGGTCCAGGACGGGATGGTCTTCCACGCGGCCTTTGTCACGCCGTCCTGTTGGGCGTCCGCCGAGGCCGGTCGCTGCGTGACAGCCATCACCTCGGCGGTCCCGGTGTCCACGTCGGCGGCGAAGACCTCGGGGAACTTGGCCGGATCGACGTACTGGTCCATGCCCGTGCTGCCGTCGGGAAGGGTGAACGGCACGCCCTTGATGGCCTCGAAGAGCTTACTGACGGCGAACTTGGCCCCCAGCGTGGCGACGCTCTCGCCGGTATCCGGGCTGACACTGGCGACGTACACCAGTGCCTTGACCTTGGAGACGCCGTCCGCGGCCTCGGTCATCACCACTCCGCCGTACGAGTGGGCGGCCATGACGACCGGCCCCGACACGGTGTCCAGCACAGAGCGCACGTATGCCGCGTCGTTCTGCACACCGCGCAGCGGGTTGGCGACAGCCAGGACCGGATAACCCCGGCGCTTGAGGTCGGCAATGACGCCGTTCCAACTCGACGATTCGGCGAATGCGCCATGGACCAGAACAATTGTCGGCTTGCCCTGCCCGGACATATCAGAAGCGACGCTCATGTGGCGGTCCTTTCGAGAGGCCCCACTGCCCGGGAACACGGGTCGGCGAGGACGGTCGACGGGCGATTCACCGCAGCACGCACCGGCCCGCATTTCCGGCCCCGGTGCGGCGTAGCCTCCAATATTCAGCACGGATAAGGCTGCTGTCAGCGGGACGCAGAAACGGAGTGGATCATCAATCGTGTAGCGGCTCAGACCGAACGTTCTATCGCTAAGATGGGTGCATGACTCGCGGCGCACCCGAACCCCGGCCCTCCGAGGCGCGGCTCCGGCTCCTGGCCACCGCGACCAGGATCTTCTACGCCGAGGGCATCCACTCCGTCGGTGTCGACCGGATCATCGCGGAGGCGAAGGTGACCCGGGCCACCTTCTACCGGCACTTCCCCAGCAAGGACGACCTCATCCTCGCCTACCTGCGCGAGATCCACGGGATGGAACGCGGCAGGGTCGAGGCGGCTCTCGCGGCCGACCCGTCGCCGGCCGGCGCTCTCCTGGCCATCGCCGGCTCGATCGCTGAGAGCATCCAGTCCTCCGGCTTCCGCGGATGCGCGTTCCTGAATGCCGCAGCGGAGTATCCCGACCCGAACCATCCCGTGCACCAGGAGGTCATCGGCCACCGGCAGTGGTTCCTGGACACGCTCACCGCGCTCATGGCGCAGGTCCATGAGGAAACGGCCGGTCCTGCCGCGCGCCACTTCGTCATGCTCCGCGACGGGGCAATGGCGGCCGGGTGCCTCTTCGACCCCGCGTTGGTGTCGGAGACGTTCCTGCGCGGGGTCGAGGGACTTCTGGACATCAACTCCGAGCGTCAATCGGCGCAGTCACACCGCTAGCCTCCAGGCCACAGCGGGGGCGAGAGCGGCGATGGCCGGCCGTTCGGGACGGCCGGCCATCGGTACGGTTCAGGTCAGCGGCCGTACGCCTCCAGCAGGCGCAGCCAGACCTCGCTGACCGTCGGGTACGAGGGCACGGCGTGCCACAGCCGGTCCAGCGGAACCTCGCCGACGATGGCGATCGTCGCCGCGTGCAGCAGCTCCGCGACGTCCGGGCCGACGAGGGTGAAGCCCACTATGACGCTGCGGTCCTCGTCGACGACCATCCGGGCGTGCCCCTGATAGCCGTCGGCGTGCAGCGCGGATCCCGCCACGGCCGCCAGGTCGTAGTCGACGACCCGAACCCGCAGCCTGGCGGCCTCGGCGGCGGCTGCGGTCAGCCCCACGGAAGCGACCTCCGGATCGGTGAAGACGACCTGCGGCACGGCGCGCTGGTCGGCGGTGGCGACGTGCCGGCCCCACGGGCCGTCCTCGACCGCTTCGCCCTTGGCGCGTGCCACGATGACGTCGCCCACCGCGCGGGCCTGGTACTTGCCCTGGTGGGTCAGCAGCACGCGCCGGTTGACGTCACCGGCCGCGTACAGCCAGCCGTCGCCGACCAACGCCCCGGCGTCGTCGACGACCCGCAGCGTGTCGTCGACGGTGAGCCAGGCACCGGGCTTCAGCCCGATCGTGTCCAGGCCGATGTCCTGGGTGTTCGGCGTACGGCCGGCAGCAACAAGGACCTCGTCGGCGTCGACCTGCTCGCCGTCGGTGAGCGTGATGTGCACTGTGCCGGCGTCGTCCCGGCTCACCGACGTGGCCTCGACACCGAGACGTACCGTCACGCCGGCTTCCCGCAGGGACTGCGTGACCCGCTCGCCGACGAACGGCTCCGCCTGTTGCAGCACACCGTCGCGGACCAGCACCGTCACAGTGGATCCGAAACTGGCGTACGCGGTAGCCATCTCCGTGGCCACCACTCCCCCGCCGATGATGGCGAGCCGGCCGGGGACCTCGCTCGCGGATGCCGCCTCACGGCTGGTCCACGGCGTCGCCTCGGTCAGACCGGGGACGTCCGGCACCCGGGCGCCGCTTCCGGTCGCGACGACGACCGCGTGTCGAGCGGTGAGCGAGATCGTGACACCTTCCTTGCCGCTCACCTCGACGACCCGGTCGGAGCTGATCCGTCCGTGGCCGCGATACAGCGCGATCCCCGCGGAGTCGAGCCAGGACACCTGCCCGTCGTCCTTCCAGTTCGACGCGAAGGAGTCGCGGCGGCGCAGCACGGCGGCCACGTCCAGGTCGCCCGTCACCGCCTCGCGGGCTCCAGGCAGCCGACGTGCCGCCTGGAGCGCGGTCTGACTGCGCAGCAACGCCTTTGTCGGCATGCACGCCCAGTAGGAACACTCACCACCGACCAGTTCCCGCTCGACGATGGCGGCAGTCAGGCCGCCCTGCACGACGCGGTCGGCGACGTTCTCGCCGACCGGCCCCGCGCCGATGACGATGACGTCGTACGTGGCGTTGTCCATGTCAGTTTCCCTTCGCACCGCGGCTGAGGCGGATGGCGGAGATCAGAAAGAAGATGGCGCCGGGGATCGCGTAGCCGACCGCGTTGGTCAGCACCGGGTTGTCCGCGGAGGCGGCGGCGATGAACGACCCGCCGGCGAGAACGGAGATCCCACCACTGATGATCATCGGCCACTGCCCACCCATCTTGCGTCGGCTGACGGCCACGAGCAACTGCACAAGGCCGGCCACAACCGCCCAGGCGCCCCAGACACGCAGGGCCGCCGGGATGCCGGACGTGCCCGCGACGGCCAGGCCGACGGCGGCGAGCAGGCTGATCGCGACGTTCACGTACAACAGGGTGGGTGTTCCGGTGGCCCGGGAGGACCGGGCGTCGACGACGGCGGCGGCCACGTCGAACAGCGGGTAGATCACGAGCAGCGCCACTGTGAGCGGGGTGAGGTCCCTGGCGAGCGGGAACGTCACGGCGGCCCAGACGATGGCGAACGCGAAGCGGCCGAAGTACAGGCGACGCAGGGCGTCCGCCGTCGTCGAGACGCCGGAAGGGGCAAGGGTGGTCATGTCATCCTCTCGAGATCACTTAACGAACGGCCGTCGACGGGAGTGGCGTGGCACGGGGCTACTCGATCTCCGAGAACAGCCCCGTGATCTCCACCTGAGCGCCCTGGAGCCCGCCGAAGACGGCGCCGGCGGCGGGCGTCGCGACCGCGGCGGACGCGTCGTCGTAGGAGGCGAAGTAGAGGTCGAGCGTCCGGTACGCAGGGGTCGGCGTGCCGTCCTCCTTCGGCCACACCTTTGCCGATTCGACCCGCTGGAGCTTCGGGAACGCGTCCGCGGCCCGACGCACATCGGCGTAGACCTTCTCGAACTCGGCGGGGTTCGCGGGATTGCCAACGATCAGCGTGATCTTGGTGGGCATGGCCCTCTCCTTCGATGCTTTCTATGCACTGTCGCCAGCGGCGGAACGAACGTTCTGTCTCGCCGTACGCTACTGGCGCGGCGCCCCACCGTCAAGACCGATCGTTCTACCTACCGTGGCAGTCGCCCGTTCGGGCCGCCTTCCATCGACAGCGCGTGGACACGGTGGTCGCGGCGCGGGGCCGGGCCGTCACGCCTCGCTGACGGGACCCTCGGACGCCTCCCGCCCGATCGGCGAGGCGGGGCGCTCCACCGGCCGTCCCCGGCTCCGCAGGGCGTCGAGCAGCGCGACAAGGGCCAGCACTCCGGCCACCACGCTCAGCCCCACCATCCGCTCCGAGCGGGCCAACGCCGGCGTCACCAGCAACAGAGCCACGAAGCCGATCACCTTGGGGTGGAAAATCTGGCCGAAGATCTCGTAATCCAGCCGCATACGAGCGACGAGGAAAAGCATCGGACCGCCCACCACGAAGAGGAGCCAACTGACCTGCGGCGGCCCGTACGGATGGTCGATGACCAGCTCGTAACCGACCGAGCTGACGAGCACGCTGAGAACGATCACCAAATGCGTCCGTTCCGACGCCGCGCCCAGTTGACCGGGCCTGGCCGCCTGGTC
The DNA here is from genome assembly GCF_011927785.1 of Micromonospora profundi. Taxonomy (NCBI): domain Bacteria; kingdom Bacillati; phylum Actinomycetota; class Actinomycetes; order Micromonosporales; family Micromonosporaceae; genus Micromonospora; species Micromonospora profundi. The sequence continues at coordinate 2,939,108 of NZ_JAATJK010000001.1, forward strand.
CAATGCCTCGGTCAGCAGCAGACCGGCGCGGTGGAAGTAGATCCGCCAGAGCAGCGCGCTGGTGGCGAAGGCGACAGTGAAGGCGGCGGCTCTTTCCCCGGAGTAGTCCGTGCCACTGAAGACCACGCCAATGATCAGGATCGATTCACCGAGCGCGATGAGAAACATCTGCTGATAGCGGTCGGCGAGATGCGTACCGGCGATCCGCCAACGTCCCACCACTGAGGCCCCGAGCCGCGGCACGGGCCAGCCGAGGGCCCACGCGAGGTAGTCGACGGCGAGGGCGGCAGCCCAGAGCGGCGTGCGAAGGTGTTCCGGGCCCAACGCGCCGGCCAGCCACAGCGGCGCGCTCGCCGTCGACCACGCCGCCAGCCGGAGCGGCACCATCCGTCGCGGATGGCCACGCAGCGCGGCGGCGACCACCAGCGGCCGCACCACCATCACCATCAGGTACGCGACAGTGAACGGCAGCGCCCGCTCCTCCATGGCGCGTGGCAGCGCCACAGCCATGACCAGGCCGGCGAACATGGTGCCGACCACCACCGCCTGGATGACCGGCTGCTCTGGCTCATAGCGGCTGGTGATCCAGGCGGTGTGCGACCAGATCAACCAGAGCGCCAGGAACAGCAGCAGGGTACGACCGAACCCTGCGGCGAGCGCCCAGCCGGTGTCGTCGTTCAGGCCGGCGAATCGTTGCGAGACCCTGCTGAGGGCCAGAACAAAGGCAAGATCGAAGAAGAGCTCCAGGAACGTCGCACGGCCCGCGCTCGCAGGTGGGCGCAGCAGTTCGGAACGCCCCGCCTCCATCGCCCGCCTCCGTCCGCCCCCTGCCGCACCAACGAGTTGGCTGTCAGGGGGTTGCGTCGGCTTTCGGGGCACGCCCTCGTCGCAGGTGAAGCGCTCGGCGTACGCCACGGCCGCCTCGGCCCCGCAGGATCAACCGGCCGCCTGAGGGTCCGGATCAGGCCCTGCGAAGACAGGCCACCGGCGCGGGTCGCCGCCGCGCCTCGCCAAATACCGGAGGCGCCGCACATTCACACTCCGTCGAACTCGCCCAGCGACGGCTTGCCCATTCTGCCACACCTGTCTGGGAAGCAACAACGCTGCCACCAAAAAGGTGGCCGCCGAATGCGGCCAGAGGATTCCGGGCAGTTAGCTGGTAGCGGAACTATTCGGATTTAACGTACGGTGAGCGCTCCCAACACGCACAGTAACTAGGCAAAACCCCTGGTCAGTCGCCTGGTGACGCCTCTGCGGCGGAAGCTCCCGCCGGCCGCCACAACTGCCATCAGTTACGCTCCGTAGAGATCTGCGGATAGTGGTAATCGCCAATTCCTTCTTTCCGAATAATTGCCCTGTTTGAACTACCGCACCTCGCATGCCCGGAGGCATAATCCCAGCTCAACGTGGGTGACGACGGCCGGGAGCGCCCGCCCGGCGAGTCCCGTCCACGGGCCTCCCGGAGAGGCTATTGCCGCCGGGGGTCTCCGCAACTAACATCATTTTCCGTCACCCGGCGCTACCACGGGAGGAAGATTGTGCACTTGGCCCTTCAAGGACCAGCAGTGCGCCGCTTTTCCACCCAGAGGAACAGGGCCAGCAATCCGACAGTCCCACCGGACCTTCGGTGGAATTGACAGGCTGCAATCGCCACTGGCTCGCCTTTTCTCACGCCGCTGACATCGACCTTTAGCTGGGGAGGTAAAGAGGTCATGGGTAACTCTGCGGAAAAAGCCGTCGAGCGCGTCATCGCCACCATGCACGACAATCTCGGTGAACAAATCACCATCGACGACATGGCTCGCGTCGCGATGTTCAGCAAGTTCCACTTCTCGCGAATCTTCCAGCGCGTGACAGGCGTGTCCCCCGGCAGGTTCCTGTCGGCCCTACGGCTGGAACGGGCAAAGGAACTGCTGACCTCCACGTCGTTCAACGTGTCGGATATCAGCCTACGGGTGGGATACACAAGCGTCGGCACCTTCAGTTCCCGGTTCACCCGAAGCGTGGGGCTCTCCCCCACCACCTACCGCAGGCTCCGTGGCGTCGCACCGCAGATCCGGCCCGAGACCGGCCTCGACCCGACGCGGGCCACCGGCGTCGTCCGCGGCACAGTGACCCCGGCCGATCCGAACCGGCCCGGCCTCACCTTCATCGGCCTGTTCCCCGAACGCATCCCGGAGGCCCGACCGGTGAGCTGCACCGTGCTAGCGGAGCCGGGTCAGTTCCTGCTCGACAGGGTCCCGCCGGGATCGTGGTACCTGCTCGCCCACTCCGTCGGGGAGAGCCCAGAGCAGGCCGGTGAGTTGGTGTCGCTGCGCGGCGTGGGCCTGGCCACTGCCACTGTCGGCCCCCTCCACGTCGGGCACTCGGCGGTCATCGAGAACGCCGACCTCACATTGCGGCCGATGCGCTCCCTCGACCCACCCGTGCTGCTCGCCCTGCTCGACGTACGCAGGGCAGCCCTGACCCGGATCGGCCAGGTGCCGCAGCGGTACCCGGTCGCTGCCTGATCGTCCACGGCATCCCGTCGGCCGGCCACCGGTTCCCCGGTGTCCGGCCGGCGCGTGAGCCCCGCACGGACGGCGACCCGCGCGAGCCCTACACGAGGAGATGCCTGCGGATCAGCCGCTGCTCGATGAAGGTCCGCCAGACCCGGTCGGCGACCGCCGGTTCGACGATCCACAGCCGACGCTGCGCCTCGGCGAGCGTGAGCGGTGCGGTGAACAGGTCCAGGAACAGCCGGCTGCTGCGGTTAAGGGCGTACACCTGGCCGTCGGCCCGGCGGAACAGGTGCCGGTCCGCCGGCAGGTCGCCGGGGACGCCGTCCTGCTCGTCGGACCGGATCCGCCGGTACGCCTCGCGGACCTGGTCGTCGTCGTGGTCGACGAAGGTGCCGTTGGCGAGGAACTCGGTCTCGTCGTCACCGTCGTGCCGGACCCGGTCGTTGGCGAGCACGCCGCGCACCGCTGTGCCGTAGCGGTCGTGGTAGAAGAACGTGTGCGGGGTGTCGGTGCTGCCCAGCCACGGCCGGTGGTAGTGCCCGGGGTTGAGGCCCGCCTTGGCCTTGGCGACGTCGTCCTGCGCCGCCTCGGTCACCGGCTCGTCGTACTGGAGGATCCGGACGATGTCCGAGCCCTCCACCGGCCGCACGTTCGTGATGCCGAACCGCTCCGGTTCCTTCGCGACGATGGCACCGGGGGTCAGCATGAAGTCACCGAGGCCGCCGAGGGTCCACAGGTCCGGGTTGTCGCGCAGGAACGTGATGCTGTCCAGCGCCTCTTCGCGGGTCTCGGTGGGAAAGCCGGTGAAGCCCATCATCTGCACACCGATGTTGGCCTTTGTCATCGCGGTCATGGTGCGCCGTACCTGCTCCGGCTTGGTGCCCTTGTCGATCAGGTCGAGGATGCGCTGGTTGCCGGACTCGAAACCGACCGAGATGGCCACGCAACCGCTGCGCCGCAGCAGCTCGCAGCGCTCCTCCGACCAGTACTTCTCCAGCCGGATCTCCGCGCCCCAGCGGAAGTCCAGCCCCCGCTCGACGGCCTGCTCGGCGAAGCGCAGGATGGTCGCGGGAGCGAGCACGTCCACCGAGAAGTAGATGAACTTGGCGAACTTCGACAGCTCGGTGACGTCGGCGATCATCGTCTCGACGGTGTCCTGCCGCCACGGGCTGGTGGGGCCGTCGGTGTTCAGGCCGTAGTCGCAGAACGTGCACTTGTTCCAGTAGCAGCCCCGGGTCGGCGAGTAGTAGACGAACCGCTCCGGGCTGAGGTAGAGGTCCCAGGGCAGGCCGGAGAAGTCCGGGACCGGCACCTGCGCCAGGCGCTCGTAGCGCAGGGGCAGCTGGCGCTGTCGGCCGTACTTCGGGTGCAGGCGGACGTTGGGGTGCCCGGCCGGCAGGGTTCCGGCCGCCACGGCGTCCAGCACCTCCGTGTACGCGCTCTCCCCCTCCCCGACCACTATCGCGTCGAAGTCGGCAAGCACCTGGAAGACGTACTCGGGTTTGCTTGCGCATTTCCAGACGTCGGAGATCTCCGTGCCGCCCGCGACGAGGAAGACGTCCGGGCAGGCCGCCCGCACGAGTCGGGCGATCCACAGCGCGAACGGAAGCTGCCACTGATAGGTGGCGCTGATGCCGATCACCTGGTTTCCCCCGGCGGCGAGCCTGGGGATCAGCACGTCCTCGTAGTACGGCTGGAAGGGCCTGTTGAGGCGGGCGAGCAGCGCCTCGTCGGTAAGCGCGGCCACCGAGCCGATGGACATCATCGGCGGTGGTTGCAGCCTGAAGCCGGCGCGGAACTGCCCCGGGAACCCGACGGCGCCGAGCGCGTCCATCCAGGAGATCACGCCCTCGACGGCGTCCTGGTAGTGCCCGTAGTCGTAGAACAGGGTCGGATCCTGGAGCACCCCGATCGACCGGCGCAGCCGCTCCGGGTCGGGGTCGGGCAGGCCGAGCTGGTTCGCCCGGGCCATCAGCGCGTCCGGGCCGCTGAGGTCGTCGGTCGACAGGCGGGACAGTTCCCGCCGCAGCCACTCGTACGCCGAAGGGGTGTAGGAGTGGTGGAACGCCTCGATGTTGGCGTCGATGATCTCCGCGGGTCGGTGTCCCTGTGCCCGGGCGTACGAGTCGAGATAGTTCAGGGAGTGGTATCCCGAGGTGGGATCGGTAAGCGGGGGGTAGATCAGTGCCGCCTTCACCGTGCCGCTCATCGACGCCTCCTCAGCTGACCCTGGCCGCGGAACCGGCAAGGTTTTCCTCCTGCGCGCGCTGCGCCACCGCCGGCAGCCGCGGGGCGCCGAAGGCCTTGACGTACGCCACGAACGGTTCGGCGGCGTACCGGAACGCCGACAGGTCGACGAAGCCCCGGTCCCACGCCGCCGCTTCCAGCCCGTCCGTGTCGCAGCCCCACAGGCTGGCGAAACACGCGTCGATGACCTCGGTGCGGAAGTGCAGCCGGGCACCCGGACGGCGGTGTCCCGTCGTACGCGGAACGACTGTCTCGTTCAGCGACGCGGCGGTCGCGGCGACGTGCCGTGCCGCCGCGAGCAGCGCCGGGGTACGCAGCGGCGCCGCGACCATCCACAGTGCCAGGCTGCGGTACGGCGTGGTGCCGAACGCCCGCACCAGCATCCGCAGCACCGCCTCGCGATCGTCGAGACCCCGCTCCCGGTCGGTGAGCCAGTCCCAGCCGTGGGAGGCCGCTGCGGTCAGCCCTCGCTGGCGGGCCACCTCGTGGGCGCGCTCCTCGGCTGTCGGCTCGGCGATGTCGACGTCGGCCAGGCCGGCCAGCACGCTGCGTCGATGCCAGGTCGGCGTCTCGGGGTGCAGCAGCATCAGCGCCGCCGCGGCTTCCCGGTCGCTTACCCACTGCCCGCCGACCGACGCCCCGGCGAACCGTGATCGCCAGCTGTCCATGAAGCGGGTGTGCAGGTTGTCGATCGGCTGGTCGCCGTCGTGCGCCGGGCACAGCTCGGGCGCGTTGTCCGCCGCCATCGACAGCAGCAGTCGCGCGTCGGCGCCCTTGGCGTCGGAGGGGTCGCGCCGGTGCCAGGTCAGGAAACGGTCCACCACTGGCGCCGCCTCGGGTGGCGCGGTGCGCTCCAGCGCGCGGTACGACCGCCGCCGGAAGGGCAATTCCCGGCCGAGGTCCAGCAGCAGCGCGGCTTCGGCGTCGCTGAGCACCCCGTCGGCGACAGCGCGGCGCAGCGCCACCCGGATGTTGACAAGCGGCTCGCTCAACGTGCGGTGGCCCTCCTCGGCGGGGCCGTGCACCACTGCCACCTCGTCGTCGCCGGTGACAACGCCGTCGCGGTAGAGCTGGAACACCTCGCCCACGCCGCGCATCCCGAACGGCCACAGCTCGGCGGCGCGCAGCGCGCCCATGCTGGCCGCGCCGGCCACTGTCACCCCACTGTCGAGCAGGTCGAGGATCTCCCGGTGGCGTACCGGCGGGTGTTGCAGGAAGAACCCGTCGACGACGAGGACACGGTCGCCCGGGCCGACGTCCAGGCGGAGCAGGTCGCCGTGCGCGACAGGTGGCAGCACCACGGCGTCGGGCAACAGCCGGGCGACCTCGTCCGCCGGCAGGCTCGGGCCGATGAAGACGACGTCAGTCACGGGGCACTCCTGGTCGGGTACTCAGGGCCCGCTCGTCGAACATCCGCAGGCCGGGGGCGAACACCTTGCTCACCGGAATGCCGATCTCGTCGTGCGTCAGGTCGACGCTGAACGGTTCGACGCCGGTGATCCGCTGCACCCGCGCCGCCAGCTCGCGCAGCACCTGGGTCACGTCGCCGGCCGGCGGGGGGTCCCGGCGGACCGGCCGGACGGGCCGGTCGACGGTGGGCGGCGGCACCGGGGGTGCGCCGACGTCGTGGTACGCGGTGGCGTCGATGTCGTCCCGGGCGCCGGAGACCATTACCAGCCGCGACTGGGCAGCCTCCGACATGGCCCGGCCGACGGCGATCTCCGGGTCCAGGTGGCAGCCGAAGCCACCGAATGTGACAGGCAGGTCCGGCGACCAGATCGAGGCGGCGTAGCAGGGCACGCCGACGGCGTTCGTGATGTCGCAGACCTCCACCCAGCAGCCGGCCCGCACCAGCGCGTCGTGCACGGTGCGGGTCATCGCGTTCGTGGCGGTGCCCGGGTCGGCGTAGGTGCGCTCGTCCAGCGGCGAGGTGCAGTACGGGGCGATGCAGTCCCGTTCGACGACCTCCAGCAGGGCGTGCAGGCTGGCCTCGGCGAAGGTGTTGCCGGTGGCAAGTCCGTTGCTGCTGGGGGTGAACAGGGCGCGGTCCCAGCCACGCCGGATGGTGAAGTCGAGTTCGATTGTGGCGCGGGGCACCAGGCACCGCGCGCCGGTCAGCAGGCCACGGCCGGCCACCCAGTCGAGTTCGACGGCGGAGGTCAGGGGCGACCGTTCCGCCAGGTGCAGCCACCGGATGTCGTACGGCAGGTCGAGCGCCTCGGCCGGGGACCGGACGACGGTCCCCGGCCGGAGGTTCTCGGCATGCCAGGACTCGATGCTCTCCATCACCGCGCTGACCCGGGACTGCGTCGCCGTGGCACCGGTGCCGACGCTCACCGCCATTGTGGCTCCGACCGGCCGGTAGGCGACGTGCACCGGTAGGCCGATCTCGTCGAGCCGGGTGATGTCGGCGACCCGGGTGATCCGGAACCGGTCGAGCATGCCACCGACCCGTTCCCAGGTCTGCTCCACGGTGGCCGTCCGGTAGGTGCCGGATCGGAACGCGATGGTCTCGGTCATGTCAGTCATCGAGGCTCCCGGTGGGGGGTGGGAACGTCAGAGGATGAGGACGGCGATGATATTGACGTTGTTGTCGGCGACCGGGGCGACGCCACCGGCGACCGACTCCAGCTCGGCCTCGGTCAGCTCGTTGAGGTCGACAAGCGGCACCTCGGGTACGTGCAGCACGTGCCGGCCGGGCGTGCCGGCCCAGTCCTCGACGATCTGCTCCTTGGTGTAGAGCGTGGCGGGCTGGGCGCGGTCGACCTCGACAGTGGCGCCGGCGGCCACCGGCAGGCCTGCGGCGGTCGCGTAGCCGGTCGGGTCGGCGAGGAGGCGTTGCAGTTCCTCGTCGCTGCGCCACACCGCGGTGACGAGTTCCGAGTACTTGGTCACGAACCTCGCGCCATATTCCTGGTCGTCGTTGCTCATCGTTCGGTCCTTCCTCGGGGGATCGCTGTGGGACGGTCGGTTAATTGCCGTGGTGAGAACGCTAGAAAGATCGAGCTTCGGCAATCAAGGATTTGCATCTGACTGCCATCAGAATCTGCCGCGCCGGGCCGCAGGCGGCAGACATCGGTGTCAGGTGCAGCAGCACGGGCAGCAGCAGGCGCAGCTGGGGTCCAGGCCCGCCACGACGCTGTCCAACTCGTCCTCGGCCAGCTCCGACTGGGCCACCGGCAACAGCGACGGCACGAAGAGCACGAAGGTGCCGGTGGCGCCCGCGCGTTCCCACGACTCGACCTGCACCTCCAGGTCAGGGTCGGTGTCGGCGACGTCCCGGACCACCCGCACCTGCACGTCGTCGGGGAGTTGGAGTCCGTAGCTGGCGAGGAACGCCCGGGGGTCCCGGTCGAGCGCCTGCTCCTTGACGGGGTCGGCCCAGACGTCGGCGACGAGCCGGCTGTACGCGGCCACGAAGACCGCCCGATCCACAGGTGTCATGCCCTGCTCCCTTCGATGGTCGGCCGCCGGCGGCGACTTTCAAAGCGGCGGCGACAGGCAGCGCGGGAGGTTCCGGGCCGCCGATTTCGCTTCATCGTGGGCCACCTGTCGATCCGGCCCACCCAACGAGTGGGAATTTCATCGAATGTGGCCGCGAAACTGTCGCGCTGCGGCGAAAGCCGGGTAATTGGGAATCAGCGACGTACGGCGGATCGAGGATTCTAATGACTCACGTCACCATCGACAAGTAGTAATTCCTCGACTGTCACCCACCCGGTTCTCGCACATACGCTGCGATCGTCGACCCGCTCACCGCAACGGCGGTTCGACGAGGTGGATGTTCCGTCACCGAGTGCTCCCGGAGGCGACCGTGACCATCGACGAGGTGACGACGACGCCCGGCGGCCCGGCCGGGTACAGCGTGGAGGAACTCGCCCGCAAGGTCGGGATGTCGGCGCGCAACATCCGCGCGCACCAGGCGCGGCGGTTGCTGCCGCCGCCGGTACGGCACGGCCGGGCCGCGCTCTACGACGACTCGCACGTCCGCCGGCTGGACGCGATCCTCGCCCTGCAACGGCAGGGCTTCAACCTGGTCTCCATCGAGGCGATGCTCGGGGTCCGGCCCAGCGACGAGGCGCCCGACGGGCTGACCGCGATGCTGCAACGCCTGACCGCCGACCGTCCCGCGTTGGCCCACGCGCTGACCCGGCACGGCGTGATCGGACGCACCACCGACGGCACGGTCCGCACCGTACGGCCACGCCCGCTGCGCGCCGCCCTGGACCTGCACCGGGTACGGGTGGGCACGGTGCCGGCGTTGCAGACCCTCAGCGAGGTGCTGGACAGCCTCCGGCCGGTGGCCGACGAGCTGGTCGCCGCCGTCACCGCGCGGCTGCTGGCCCTGGCGCCGGAGCTCGTACGCAGCGGCGCCCGGTCGTCCTGGGCCGACCTCGACAGGGAAACCCTGCTGCTGACGCAGGGCGTGGTCAGCGTGCTCGCCGAGGCGTTCCGGCTCGCCGTGGAGAACCAGGCGGAGGCGCACGTCGCGGAGCTGCTGGAGAACCACCTCGACGCGGACGTGTGCCTGGAGGACGGCTCGGTCATCGACAACGGCTGACCGTCAGTCAGCTCGTCGCGGGCTGCCCGTCCGGCTGCCGGCTCTCCAGCACGGCGTCGGAGGTTTCCGGCTGCTCCACCAGTTGCCGCCGCGCCAACCTGTGGAACAGCCCTTCGGGTTGATCCATCAACTCGTCGTAGGTGCCCCGCTGAACGATCCGGCCCGCGTCGAGGACCACTATGGTGTCCGCCGCACGGACCGTGGACAGCCGGTGGGCGATGACCAAGCGGGTCGCGGCCAGGGCGGCGGTGCTGCGGGTGACCACCTCCTGGGTACGGTTGTCCAGGGCGCTCGTGGCCTCGTCGAGGAAGATGATCCGGGGTCGGGGCGCCAGCGCCCGGGCGATGAGCACCCGCTGGCGCTGCCCGACCGACAGCGTCCCACCGCCGAACGGCACCATCGTGCTCATCCCCATCGGCAGCGCCTCCAGGTCGTCGGCGAGGCCGGCCATCCGCGCCGCCTCCCAGACCAGGTCCAGCGGGAAGCTACCGGCGCCGCAGATGTTGTCGCGTACCGAGCCGGCGAAGAGCTGGCCGTCCTGCAGGACCACGCCACACTGCCGGCGGACCGCGTGGATGTCGAGTTCGGAGAGGTCCTGGCCGTCGTAGAGCACAGCGCCCTGCTGCTGGCGTTCGAAGCCGAGCAGCAGCCGCAGCAGTGTGGACTTTCCGCAGCCGCTCGGTCCGACGATGGCAACGAACTCGCCCGGGCGGACGTGCAGGTCGATGTCGACGAGCACCGGCGGCTCGTCCGGCTGGTAGGCGAACGTGAGCCGGCGCAGCGCCACCTCGCCGCGCAGCTCGCCCGGGTCCACCCGGTCCGGCCGCGCCTCGGGATCGGCGCGCAGGATCGCCCGCAGGCTGCCCAGCCGGGGCACCGCAGCGATCACCTCAACCCCGCCCGAGACCAGGACGAGCAGCGCGCCGAGCAGCATGGCGAAGGCGACGTTGAGGATGAAGAAGTCGGCCGGCGCTACCCGGCCGGCGAGCGGCCCCATCAGCACGGCGAACAGGACCAGCTGACCGGCGACCGGCAGCACCGTGGCGAAGGCGACCAGGCCGGCCTGGCTCTGCCGGACCCGTTGCAGCGCCGCCCGGGCCGTGGCGGCCACCTCCGACCAGCGGGCGTGGGCGCGGGCTTCGGCGGACGCCAACTTGATCTTGATGATGCCGCCCAGCAACTGGTTGGTCATCGCCGCCGCCCGGTGCTCGGCCGGCAGCGCCGACCGCTGCTGACGGACGATCAGCACGGCGAACGCACCGAAGGTCAGCATTGTGACCGCGACGATCCCCGCTCCCCACAGGCCGAGCACGGGCTCGACCACCAGGAGCATGCCGAGGACCACAAGCACTGTCGCGCCGGCCGAGACGAGCTGCGGCAGCAACGCGCTCAGCGCCTCACCGACGAACGAGATCCCCAGCATCGAGTTGGCGATCTCACCGCTGCTGCGCCCTGTGAAGAACCGGGCCGGCAGCCGCATGAGCCGGTCCCAGATCGCCAACTGCGCGCCGGACTGCAACCGTCCGTCCAACCGCAGCAGCCGCAGGTTCTGCACCACGCCGACAAGCACCGCGACGACAGCGGCGCTGAGCATCAGGGCGAGGAACCCGAACAGGCCGTCCACCTCGCCCTTGCGGGCCAACTGGCCGAGCACCTCGCCGGTGGCCAACGGCACGCCGAGGCCCAACACTGCCACGCAGGCGGCGGCGAACAGCAGCCCCCGCACGTCGCGGGACGCACCGACGAGCCCGGCCCGCAGCAGGTGCCGCATCCGGGCGGTGGGCGGCAGCGGCGCCTGCACCTGGGTCGCCTCGGCGGCGTACGTCGCGGCCATCGTGGCGTCGACAGGGCGGTACGCCCGGGTGTCCGGGTCGACGTGGTGGTAGCGGCCCCGGCGGAACAGCAGCGGCACCGCGACGGCCCGCTCCGGGTCGTCGCCGACCCGCCACCCGACTAGCGGCCCCAGGTCGCGTCGCCACCACCGCTCCGGCAGCCGCACCTCGCGCAGGAACAGGCTGGACGCCCGGGACACCGCGTGCACCGCAGCGCGGTCGGACAGCGGCGCGCGGCTGCGGTCCGCCGGCTCGTTCACCGGCGCGCCCATCCCCTCGGTGACCACCCGGACCACAGCGGCCGCCCGCCCGTACCTGTCGAAGCCGGTCTCGATATCCGGAACCGGCACCGCCCCACCCGCACCGATCACACCTATCGACCGGCGGGCCGCCGCGGCGAGCACAGCGGCGTCGATCTGCCGCCGCCGCTCCACAGCGCTCAGCAGGGCCGCGTCGGCCTCCTCGATGCGGGACTCCACCATCCGCAGCAGCCGGGCCACGTGCTGGTCGACAGCCGTCCGGAGTTGACCACCGACCAGCAGGTCCCAGCTGCTGTGGCTCTCCACCGCGCACGGCGACTCGGCCACCACCCAGTCCCGCTCGGCGACCAGCAGCAGCTCCCGTTCCCCCGACATCTCCACCGGGCCACCGTCGTTGCGCCGCAGCTGCCCGCCCGCGCTGCGCAGCCACCAGGCGCCGCCGGTCGAGGTGAGGGCGCTGCCCTGCGCCAGCGACACGATCTCGCGCCCGCGCAGGGTGGACGCCTCCCGGGGCGCCTGCCCCCGGCGCAACGCATCCGCGATGGTGACCAGCACGAGGTCCACCGCTGCGACAAGCTCCGTCGCGGCCGTCCGCGCTCGCGACGGCGGCCCCTCGTCCACCGGACGATCGAGCCGGACGTGTCGCTCCAGCAGGGACAGGTGCCGCCGGGGCAGCCCGCGCAGCTCCGTGCCGGGCAGCGGCACCAGGATCAACTGCCACGCGCCGATCGCCGTGGACGTCGGCACCAGGCCACCCTCGGGCAGCCGGGCCACATGGTGGCGGCGCGACGGGCTCATCCCGGCCCGGCGCACCGCGAACAGGTCGGCCTCGCCGCCGGTCACCAACCATCCCGCCACCGGGCCGTCCAGGCGACACACCTGGCGTACGCCGTCGCCGCAGAAGCCGATCAGGCCGCCGGCCGGGGGATCTTCCACCGCGTCGGTCATCAGCGTCTCCTCGGATCGTCGTGGGTCAGTGGTCCCGGACCAGGCGCGCGTACGCCCCGTCCCGGGCGACCAGTTGCTCGTGGGTGCCGCGCTCCACCTCCCGACCGCCGTCCAGCACGACGATCAGGTCGCAGTCGCGGACCGTGGACAGGCGGTGGGCCACGATGAGGCAGGTCGCCCCCCGACGGCGCAGGTGCATGTCGATCCGGCGTTCGGTCTCGGCGTCCAGCGCGCTTGTGGCCTCGTCGAGCACCAGCACCCGAGGGTTGCGGACGAGCGCGCGGGCGATTTCCAGCCGCTGCCGCTGCCCACCGGAGAAGTTGCGGGCGTTCTCCCGTACCGGGCTGGCCAGGCCGCCCGGGCGGGCCGCCACCTCGTCGTACAGACACGCGTCGGTGAGCGCGGTGACGACGTCCTCGTCCGCGACCGTCAGGTCCCACATCGTGACGTTGTCCCGGACCGTCCCCTCGAACAGCCGCAGGTCCTGGTCCACGATGGCGACGGTGGCCGCCCACAGGCCGTCGTCGGTCCCTGTCCGTTCGACGCCGTCGACAGTGACCCGGCCGGTCCACGGGCGGTAGAGCCCGGCGACCAGTCGACCCACAGTCGACTTGCCACTGCCCGAGCGCCCGACGAGCGCCACCCGGGCACCCGGCGGGAGGTCAAGGCTGAAGTTCTCCAGCAGTGGACGGCCCAGCGGGTTGTAGCCGAAGGTGACCTCCTCGATGCGCAGGTGCCCCTCCATGGGCGCCAACGGTCCGGCAGGTCGGTCCTCGGCCGACGGCAGCGGATACTGCTCGACGTCACGCAGCCGGTTGAGGTCGGCGCTCATGTCCTGAAGGCGCGAGCCCAGCGCTGTCAGGTTGCCCAACGGTCGGTTCATCGCGATGGCCAGGCTCTGCATGCCGACCAGCACGCCGACGCTCATCGCCTCCGCCGCCACCTGCCGGCTGCCGAGCCCCAGCAGCACCGCGGCGGTCCCCGAGGCGAGGAACGCCGGCAGGACGGAGAGCACCGCCGTGGGCACCCCCAACCGCTGCTGGCGGCTGGCGACCGTGGCATGGCGGGCCGCGAACCGGGCCACGGCGCGTTCCTCCTCGCCGCCCGCCTTCACCGTCTCGATCATCTGGACAGTGGTGTAGACGGTCGTCACCAGCTTGCTGCGGTCCGCCTGGAGCCCGGCGACGGCGATCGAGCGGGTCGAGGCGACATAGCGCAGCACGCTGACGTTCAGACCAGCGAGGACCACGGCGCACAGTCCCAGCAGCAGGTCGTACTGGCAGAGCAGCACCCCGTACGCCAGCACCAGCCCGGTGTCGACAACGGTGGTGGCCGCACGGCGGGTGAGCACCTCGGCGACCACCTCGTTGCCACGGACCCGCTGGCTGAGGTCGGCGGCCTGCCGCTGGTCGAAGAAGGTCGGCGGCAGCCGCAGCAGATGTCGGAAGAACCGCGCGGCACTGCTCAGGGCGAGCGCCGTCTCCGCGCGTACGGTCAGGCGCTGCTGGAGCAGGCTGGCCAGGAAGGTCAGCACTGTGGCGACAGCGACCGCCGCCACCAGACCGGCGAGGGCGGCCCGATCCTCCTGCAACAGCACACGGTCGACGAACACCTGGGCCATCACCGGGATGGTCAGACCGACCACGGCGATCAGCAGCCCGAGCAGCAGCATCTGCGCGATGGCCGAACCCGGACCGCGCCACCGCTGCGCCAGCGCCCGGAGCAGCCGGTAACGGGTGCCGCCCGACCGGAACTCCGGACCGGGCTGCATGGTGAGGACGATGCCGGTGAACGCGCCGTCGAACTCCTCCCAGCTCACCGCGCGGGGACCGGTGGCCGGGTCGTTGATGTGGACCTTCCGGCCGAGCCCTTCCAGCACCACGAAGTGCTCGAAGCGCCAGAACAGCACCGCCGGCAGCGCCACGGTGGCCAGGCCGCCCAGGTCCATCTGGAAACCCTTTGCCACCATCCCGTACCGGCGGGCGCCCTTGAGGACCGTCGCCGCTGTGGAGCCGTCCCGGCTCACTCCGCACACCCGGCGCAGCTCCTCCAGGGGCACGTGGCGACCGTGGTGGGCGAGCAGGATCCCGAGCGCGGCGGCGCCGCACTCCACCGCCTCCATCTGGATGACTGTGGGTGTGCGGACCCGTCGACGCCGGATCCTGGGCAGCTCCGGTGTGCCGGCGGCGGCGATCGTCGGCGCGCTCATCGCCGCAGCAACCAGTCGATGGGGTGCTCCTGGTCCACCGTGAACCAGGCGGTGACCTCGCTTGCCGAATTGAGCTGGAACGGCGGCGGGGACTTGGTCCAACGCAGTCCGCCCAGGGCTGCCGGGTCGGGTTCCAGGGCGACAGTCACCCGCACCACGCTGCCGTCGGCCAGCAGCCGCCGGACGTCCGGCCCGGTGCCCAGGAAGGCGCGCAGCGAAGCCTCCGTCTCCGGGAACGCGCCGACAGTGATGACCTGGCCGGCCAGGGTGCCGAACACGTTGCGCGGCGCCGCAGCGGCGGCCACCTCGACGGGTACGCCGGGTTGCAGCAGCGGCGCGGCCACGGCGGGGGCGTAGACGACGGCCTGCAACGCGTCCCCGGCGGTGTCGAGGCGTTCCAGGTCGGCCAGGTGCGTACCCGGGGTGACGATCTCGCCCTCGGAGACCAGCCAGGCAACGACGTACGCGTCACCCGGCGCGTTCTCCACACGCACCTTGCCGTCCATGGTGCGCAGGCTGTAGAGGGGCGTGCCCTTTGCCACCCGCTGGTGCGGTGACGCCCACACCTTCGTGACCTGACCGCTGTCGAGCGCGTCGAGTGCGGAGATCCCGTTGGAGTGGATCAGCACGCCGGCCGCCTCGACGGTCCGCGGGACGACAGTGCGCACCGACCAGACGCCCGCGGCGACGACGACTATGACAAGCGCTGTGGTGGCCAGCCAGTTCGGCACCGTGGTCAGCCGCACCGCCCGGTCCAGTTGCTCGGGCGCCTCCAACTGGCGCAGCGCCTGCCGCCGGAACTTCATGGCCGGTCCCCCGCTGCGGCGGCGCATCGCGAACCGAGCAGGAAGTCGGCCACGCTCGGCTCGACCAGAGGGTCGAGCCCGGACAACTCGGCGAACGCCTGGGAGTCCCCGGCGCCGAGGGCGCACGGCGCCAGGCCCATGGCTGTGGCGACGAGATACATCTGCTGGGTCAGCACACCAGCGTCCTTGAGAATCATGGCGTAGCTCATCCCTTCGTACTTCCACATGAGCCGCTGGACCCGGGCGGTGACCACCAGGACGATCTGCGGCGGACGGGGCATGGCGCCGGCCGCCCGGGCGTACGCCAGCAGCCGGTCGGCGGCAGCCGCCCAGGCCGCGACCGGCTCCAGCCGGTGCCCTACCGCGTCGTAGTGGTAGAGCCCCGGGTCGAGCCCGGCGCAGCGGGCGACCAGCGGATAGATCTCCAGCTCGTAGACCCCGCCGCCGCCCGGGTAGGGGCGGTGGCCGATCTCCTGCCCGCCGGCCTCCCCGACGGCAGTGGTGTGCTGCGACCGGTACAGGAACTCCGCCAGCCGGTCCAGGGGCAGCGGCGCCGCGTCGTCGTGGTCGCGCACTGTGCGCCGGTCCGCGACGACCTGACTGAACGCGGGGTCCTCCTTGGCGATCGTCGCCAGGTCCGGCAGCGGCAGCTCGACCGCCCGACCTCCGTCGTACGCGCGGCGCAGCGGTTGCGGGGCGAAACGTCCCCGCATCCGGTAGGTGCCGCCCACCGGCAGCGCGTGCCGGCCGGCCCGGGAGCGGTGGTGCAGCCGCAACTCCTCCGGCGACCAGTAGGCAAGTGGCGCGTCGTCGCGTTCCGCCTCGAACTCGGCGGCGGTGACCAGGATCCGGGCGGTGGCCAACTCGTCGAGCACCCGGCCGGCGGCCTCCGGCGACACGCCGAGCGTGCGGGCCACAGTGTCGGGTCCGACACCGGGCACGGCGGCGGCAAGCACCGCGCCGACGGCGGCGTCGGCGCAGCCGACGGTGAGGCTGCTCAGCGGTGACGAGGCCACCAGCATGCCCCGTTCGTGCTGGAGGGTGGCGAAGCGGGAGAGCCGGTATCGGACCCCCGGGGTGTGCGGGCGGCTGTCCGGCAGGCTGCCCCGGCCCAGGCCGGTGGGCACCAGGTCGAGCAGCGGCCGGTCGTCGGCCTGGACGCGACGCTCCAGCCACGAGTGGGCGAGCAGCCGACGCAGCAGCAACTGCGCCGGCAGCACGCGGTTCTCCCCCTCCAGCCCGCTGATCAGTCGACCGACCTCGACGTCGCTCACCCAGTCGGCGGCGAGCCGCAGCAGCAGCGCCCGCCGGCCGATGCCGGGCCGCTCCAGGGTGAGCTGGAAGCGGGTCTGCCGCAGGGTCAGCGAGCCGTCCTCGCCGAGCCGCAGTTCCGCGTCGCGGCGCAGCCGGTACGCGTCCTGGATCGGCGGACCGCCGACGGAGCCGTTCACGACTGTCGCCGACCGACCGGGTCCACCACGGTGGTCATCTGCGCACCTCTCGCTAGAAGAAGACGTTCAGCGGGTTTGCCGACGTCTCGTCGGCGGCCAGCGGACTCCGGCCGAGGCGGGCCGGCGCGTCCCACAGCCGACCCGGACCGAGCCGACGCCAGAAGTGCCGCAGGCCGGGCACGACGACCTTCACCACCGCCAGGTCGACATCGGGGCGGGACTGGTCGACGACGATCACCTCCAGGCCGGCGCGCTCGGCGCGACGTACGCACTCCCGCACGTCGTCCCCGACGTCGCCGGTGGTGAGCGTCGGATGGTCCGCGGCGGTGCGCGGCGGCCGGTTCGGGTCGGGAGACAGCCACTGCTGGTCGGCCACCCGCACGGCGCCGAACCAGCGCTCGGTGTCCAGATCGTCGACGCCGTACCGGTTGCGCGCGGAGGTCGGCCCGGAGACGGCGGGCAGGAACTGGTTCACCTCGGTGAGCGCCCTGGTCAACGCCACCCGCGCGTCAAGGTGCGCGCCGAAGCCCACCAGGACGTCCTCCGGCCCACCGTCGGTACGCCGGGACACCGCGGCGAACGCGGGTACGCCGAGGTCGGCGGTCAGGTCCAGGGCCCACAGCTCGCGGCCCAGGGCGGTGGCGTGGTGGTCGACGCAGGCGGCGGTCCACGGATCGCCGAACGAGGCGAGGTCCACCCCCGGCATGCGCGAGCGGTGGTACCACCACAGGGCCACGCTGTCGCGTTCGACGAGTTCGCAGAAGCCCTGCACGATCGCCTCGGACAGGGTTCCGCCGGCCGCGCAGCCGTTCGAGTCGGCCGAGCACACCCCGAGGCCGGTCAGCTCCGGATGCCCGTACCAGCAGTACGCGGCGGGCAGTTCGCGCGGCACCTGCCGGGACAGTGACCAGCCAGTTGTCCAGTCCAGTTCCACGTCGTCCGGCAGCGGGCGGGGAACGCGGTGCAGGTGCCCCAGGTCGCGGTTGAGCCGGTCCCGGTCGGCGTACTGGCGCTCGGAGAACAGCAGCAACTCCCGCAGGTGCACGGCGCGGTCCGGACCGAGTTGCCGGTACGTGGCCCGGTGCACCGGGCGGTCGCCGCGCCACACCCCGCAGTAGCGCTCCACTGCCTCCCCGATGGCGCTCATCCGGGCCTGCAGGTCGGTCCGGCCCTTGCCGCCGCTCTGCCCGCGCAGGTTGCGGCGCAGAGCGGCGAGCTGGCGGGGTTGGGCGAAGTTGTGCCCGGCCGAGTAGGTGTGCGTGACGCCGTTGTCGGTCGCCTCCAGGGAGGTCAGCCGGCTCACCACGCCCAGGTACCGGCTGACGTGGTGGGCGAGCGCGGCGTACGTCTCGGCGGGTTCCCGGGTGCGGGATTCCCCGGCGCGGCTGGGTTGGGCGCCGCTGGGTGGCAGATCTATGCGTGGCTCGGCCTTGCCGACGAGGTCCGGGTCGCCGCAGGCGGGGCACTGTGGCTGGCGTACCAGTTGGTGGCTCTCGGTGCTCAGGTCCCGGGTGTCCAGGGCGACCATGCGGCCGGTGAGGCGGGGCGAGCTTCCCCGCACGGCCAGCACGGCGAGTTCGGCGGCGAGCAGCCCGGCGGCCATTGTGGCCAGGCCGGGCAGGACCGCCCGGCCGGGCTGCGGCAGCGCACCGGCCAGGTCCTGCCCGCCGAGGTACGCGTTCACCTGCTCGTTTTCCTGCCAGCGTTGCCGCAGGCAGGCCCAGCAGCCGGTGCGGCCGGGCACCAGGTGCGGGCCGAGGAAAACGACGTTGCCGTGCGGCCGGGCGAGGGTCCACGGGCGGCCGGCGGCCAGGTACCTGTCGTTGATCGGGGCAAGCCGGGGGTCGAGCATTGACGACGGCAGCACCAGCAGCTGGGCGGCGCCCGGGTCGCTGTCGTCCGGCCCGACCACCGTCACGGCGAGCCCGAGTGCGCGCAGCGCGTCGGCGGTCTCGGCCGCCCGGGGTGCCCCGAGGTCGACGATTGTCACCGGCCCTCCGGCCATCCACCGCCGCCCGGCCTCGGGCGCAACACCCCGGGCGTCCCAGCCGGCGGCCTCGGCCGGCGAGGTGTGCGCGGGACCGGACACCAGCAGGCCGTGGTCGCGCAGCCGGGCGAGGGCTGCCGCGACGGCGGCGACCGGATGGCGGGTGGCCAGTCGGGCCAGCACGTCGGCAAGAGGCGCGGCGCCGTCGAGCTGGTCGGCCAGGTCGGCGGCGACCGGGTCGTCGACGAGCAGGCTGCGGGTCTCCCCCAGCACCACGAGCGGCCCGTCGGGCAGCCGCACCGGCACGTAGTCCGATCGGAAGCGCGGACGCCACATGGTTCCTCCCGAGCCTGGTGGCCGGGCCGCGGCACCGCCGGCACCGCCGGCGATCACGGCTACTGCCATCGTCGTGGTCCCCGGGCCCGATCCCGAGTGATGCCACAGGTTTCTGCCGTCGGCGACGCCGGAGGCGTCCGGCGGTCCGGTCAGCTAGGGGTGACTGCCAGCGCGGTGTCGTTGAGCCCCAGCACCGAGGCTCCGGTGGTCTGCGCCGGTACGAGCAACAGGAAGGTCTCCACCCTGGTGACCCGGATCGACTTCCCGCGCACCGCCTCGCGGTGGCCGGTGGCGATGAGGTCCGGGCTCTGCGGCACCAACTGGACGGTGGCCGGGCCGCCGGGCGCCGGGCGCAACGTGTCGGTGGCGTGGATCGTCAGGAAGGTCAGCGTGCCGGCCGGCACCGCTACCGCGCAGTCCGACCACTCGGCCTTGTCCAGGGTGCGCTGGACCGCCGCGCCGACACCGGCGAGTTGCTGACCGTAGACCTCCCAGCCGCCGGCGAACTGGCCGTCGAGCAACGGGCTCGACACGACGAGGGACCTGTTGCTGGTCGTGGATCCGATGCTGCGGGCGAACACCTCGGCGGCGAGGGCACGGCGGCTGGTCTCGTCCAGGGCCTCGCCGCCCTCGGTGGCCGGCCGGCCGTCGATGCTGCGGGCGACCACCAGCGACGGTTGGGTGACCTGGACGTTGTGGCTGAGCTTCCAGTGGCCGTCGGCGTCGAGCACGAACTGGCTGACGTCGGTGGGGGCGAGCTCGGAGCCGGCCAGCTTGAGGGTGGCGGTGGCAAGGAAGCAGGCCGGGTCGCCGGGCGGCACCGCGAAGGCCGGGTTGATGTGCTGGAACGACGGTTGCGGGCGCTGGTTGTAGGCGGACCGGCGGACCGCGGCGATGCTGAGGTCCAGCGCGGGGGGCACCTCCTGGGTTTTCAGCGCCTCGACGTCGCCGGCCACCGAGGCGGCCGAGTCGGCCTGGTCGAAGGCGGTGAGCACCAACGCTGCCCGGTCCCGACCGAAGGCGGTCGAGCCGTCGGGCACCGGGGTGGCCGCGTCCACCGGCTCGCCACCACAGCCGGTCAACACGAGCAGCGCGGCCACCGCAGCGGTGGCGAACGGCATCGCTGGCGCCGGCGCGGCGAGGATACGCGGGCTCCTGACGGATTTTCTGCCCAGCATCTCGTCCTCCATCCACCACCGGTGCACGGGAATCGCGCCCGATGGAGTCGAGTATGTGAGCGGTCAACGGGCCAGGCCGGTGGCGGCGCGGCCTCGTGCTGCACGGCCCGTCGGCGTTGCAGGAAACGACGTCATCCGGCCCGGGCCGTGGTCACCGATCGGTGTCATCGAGCCGAGCGACCCAGGCGACCAGAGCCGACCGGGAGGCGACGCCCGCCTTGCGGTAGATCCGGGTCAGGTGCGCCTCCACGGTGCGAGGGCTGATGTTCAGCTGCCGCCCGATCAGTCGGCTGGTGGCCCCGGTCGCCGCCAGCCGCGCGATGTGCCACTCCCGGTCGGTCAGGGCGGCGACCTCGCGTGGGCCGACCGGGCGGGCCAGCCGCAGGCCGACCCGTTCCGTCCCGCACCAGGCGGCCAGTTCCAGCGCACGGCGGCGGGCGCGCGCCGCCGTGCCAGCCTGGTCCGCGGCTTCGGCCGCCCGGGCCAGGGAGGCGAGCGCGAGGCTGCGCCGGAGCACCATTCCGCCGGCCCGGAACAGGTCGCCGGCCGTCTCCAGATGCAGCAGCGCCGCCGCGATCTCACCACGGGCCAACAGCACCTCGCCGTACGCCGACTCGGCGAAGCCCCGCTGCCCGGCGAGGCCGATCTGATCCGCCTCCGCCATCGCCCGCTGGGCCTGCCGTTCCGCGTCGTCCACGTCACCTCCGGCGAGCGCGGCGGCGCACAGCAGCTCGTACCACATCGGCCGGAGCGTGCTCTGGAGCCGGCTCAGCCGGTTGTCGCCGCCGGCCGAGTGCACCAGCTCGGCACAGGTCGCGGGATCACCCGACAGCAGTGCCGCGGTCGCCAGCGCCAGCACGGCGGTACGACCGCACCAGGTGGCGATGTCGGGGGCGATCCCGACCGCGGTGCGGGCCAGCGCCACCGCTCTGTCGTCGTCGCGAGGACCACCACGCCACGCCGTCGCCTCCGCCTCGAACGCCAGGGCGAAGCTCAGCAGGTGGCGACTGCCGATGCGCCGCGCGACGATGCCCGCCTCGGTGGCCAAGCCGATGGCTGTGGTGAGTTGGCCGCCGTGGTAGGCCACCTGACTGCGACCGAGCAGCAGCAGGCACAGCCCGTCGTCGCGGTGCGAGGCGCGGACGAGGGTCAGCCCTCGGTCGAGGTGCCGCGCCGCGTCGGCCTGCTGTTCGAGGTACAACTCGGTGAGGCCCAGCGCTGTGAAGCAGTCGGGGTGGCCACGCATGTCCCGGTCCGGCAGCGAGTCGACAATCCGGGCGCCGGCGTCGAGCAGGCTCCGCGCCTCGTCGAGCGCGCCATCGTGCGCGGCGGCCAGGCTCCGGATGGCAAGCAGGCCGGCCCGGTCCACACCGGAACCACCGGAGTCGCCGCCGAGCGTGTCGGGGAGGCCGGGCAGGGGGCGGCCGGCCAGGATGCCGGCGGCGCCGATCTCGGCGGCGAGGCGGTAGCCGCCGGTGGGGCCGGTGCCGGCCGGCAGGGCGGCCAGCTCGCGCCGGCTGATAGCCGCCGCCTCCGCGTAGTTGCCGAGCAGGCGTTCCACGCGCGCCCAGAGGGCTACGACCCGAGCCCGTCGCCCCTGCGGGTCGGCGGGAAACAGCGGCACGATCTCCTGGAGCAGGGCCCTGCTCTCGGCCAGGTTGCCCGCCTCCCCGGTGATCTGGGCCAGCACGAGCGACACCTCGCGGCGACGCTGCGCCGAACCGGCCGTAGGCCGCAGCGCCCGCAGCGCCAGCCGCAGCCAGCGGATGGCAAGGTCCGGTGTCTCGCAGCGGATCTCCTCGGCGGCCCGACAGAGCACGTCGACGCAGCGTTCGACCCAGCGGCCGCTGGGTAGGGCGAGCAGGCGCTCGGCGTAGCGGGCCCGGTCCGCAGGTGGCGCGCCGCGATCGACGAGCGCTGTGAGCGCCCGCGCGCAGGCGTCCACCCGCCATGCCGGGTCGGTGTCCTGGGCGACCGCCATCCGCAGCACCGGGTGCCGGAAGGCGAACCGTCCGGTGCCCGGGACGCGGCGGATCAGGTCGAGCCGGGCCAGCCGCCAGCCGGCCTCGACCGCCAGTGGCGTCGGGACCTGCGCGACCTCGGCAAGCAGATCCGCGGCGAAGGGGGTGTCGACGATCGCCCCGGCCCGCAGGCAGGCCAGCTCGACGGGCGGCAGGGCCACCCACTCGCGCCGCAGCACTGCCATCGCCGTGTCGGACAGTCGGGCGCCGGGCGCTTCGAGGTTCGGGCCGGTGCCGGCCGGGTCGGGACCGCCCGGCAACGCCGCCAGGTAACCAGGGTTGCCGCCGGTCAGGTCGTACCGGACGCGCAGCTCCGGCTGGGCGACGTCGGGGTGCAGAAGTGCGACCTCGGCGAGGTCGAGGGGGCGGAGTTCGATCCGGTCGTGTGCGGTCGGTGCGGCGTCGACGTGTCCGTCGGGATCCGGTGGGCCGAACGGCATCGGGGTCGCCATCTGCCGTGGGCGGTAGACGAGCACGAGCAGCAGCGGGGCGGGCACCGGATACCGCAGCAGGTGGGCGATCAGCCCGGCGGAGGGTGCGTCCGCCCAGTGCAGGTCGTCGAGGACCAGCACCAGACCGTCCTGGGCGGCCACTCCGATCAGCCGGCGGGCCAACTGGTAGGTCCGGAACCGGCGGGCGTCCGACGCCCGTTCCTGCGCCGGTGGCACCGGGGCGGCGGGCTCCGGCCAGGCCTCCCTGGCGGACGACCGGGCAGTCAACCCGGGCCGAGGCGGGTACCCCTCGGTGAAAGCGTGCCGGAACACGTGGAAGGGGACGCCTCGCTCATCCGGCGCGCAGGTCCCGATGGCCCAGGGGACGGTGGGGACGCACCGGTCCAGAGCCTCGCGGACGAACCGGGTCTTGCCGATGCCCGGCTCGCCGACGACCTCGCAGACCATCTGCCGGCTGTGGCTCAGCACCGCGGCCTGGGCTCTCTCGATACGCGCCAACTGCTGTCGCCGCCCTACGAAGCGCGGGTCTTTCGACGCATTTCCCAGCCCAGGTGTCATCACGCAGATCAGACGCTTTCCGGCACTGTCAAAAGGGGATTGGCCGCACTATACCGGAGCATCGTCCAATGTCGAATTAGGTGATGCGACCAGCCCTTATTTGACCAGGCGGCACCGGGAGCAGGGGTTCATTCCGACATCGCAGCACAACCCGCAAGAAGGTGCCGGTCACCCGACGGACGGAACCATATCCCTGAAAGCCACTAAATCACCCCCACCCCACTGGCCGACCAGCCCACCTTCGAGGTAGAGCCCGCCGCTGGGACCCCTTGACGCCTCAGCCTGTGGCAGATGAACGATCGTCGAAGGCCAATCACACCATGCTGTCAATAGCCATGAGCGCCTATAAGAACGCCGAAGCGGTCGATTCTCTATCGTGCCTTCACCTGACCCCTCCGAGCCGTTACGGCAAGACTTCCGCAAGGGCGCGTCGGCGACAGGCAAAGATCCGGATCAGAATTGGCTGCTCTCGGCCGATCCTCGACGGGCGAGCATCGCATCCGGAGGCGACCAGCACCCAAGAGGGATGCTGAAGGACAACCGCAGGTAGCCGGCTCACGAAATCGATCGGAGCGCCGAGCCGGCCGAGGTGCCCACGTTTCTTCGAGCATCTCGGCACATCGACCGCCGGGTCACTGCCCGTACGCGCCGGTGCCGTCACCGTCGACCACACGACTGTGATGCACGACTGTGGTAATTGCCAAAGACTTGCAACTGTGTCACCGTGATCAACAAAGGTCGCGGCGCTCGGAGCTGCGCCGACACCTAATGATCTCCCACACCACAGGAGCCTTCTGTGACCCGGATGCGTCCGATCCTCCGGCGCCTCGTGGCGTCGACCGCGGCCACGGGGGCTCTCGTCCTCGCCGGCTGCTCGGCCCCGAGCACCCCCGACGGTTCATCCGGCGGCACGACGCTTGTCGTGGCGACGTCCGACGAGCCGGACGCGTTGAACCCGGTGCTCAACTACGGCGTCGACGGCGCCTCGCTGATCTTCGACGGCCTCGTCGCCCGGGCCGCCGACAACCGGCTCGTCGCCGGCCTGGCAACCGACCTGCCGCTGCTGTCAGCCGACGGGCGCACAGTGACAGCGAAGCTGCGCGACGGCGTGCAGTTCCACGACGGCACGGTGTTGAGCGCACAGGACGTCGTCTTCACCTACCAGGCCGTCCTCGATCCGAAGGTCGACTCGACGCTGCGCTCCGACCTGGACATGGTCGAGTCGGTGACCGCACCCGATCCGGCGACTGTCGTGTTCAGGCTGCGCTACCCGTACGCGCCGTTCCTCCAGCGGCTCACCCTCGGCATCGTGCCGGCCAAGCTGCTCAGCGGCCAGGACATCAACACCGCCGGATTCAACCGGAAGCCGGTCGGAACCGGGCCCTACCGGGTCGACTCCTGGACACCTGGCGACCGGCTGGTGCTCACGGCCAACGAGCGCTACTTCGGCGGCCGGCCGGCGAACGACCGTTTGGTTGTCGCCTTCGTCGCCGACGACAACGTACGCGCCCAGCGGATGCGTGCCGGCGAGTTCGACGCGGCCGAGTTGCCACCGAAGCTCGCTTCCGTTTTCGACACCGATACCGCGTACCAGGTGCAGCGGGTGCCGACCGCCGACTACCGCGGCGTGATGCTGCCGTCGGGCAACCCGGTCCTTGCCGACCCTGCGGTCCGCCGGGCGCTCAACCTGGCAGTGGACAGGTCCGCGATGGTGTCCGGCATCCTCGGCGGCGCGGGCGAGCCGGCGTTCGGTCCGATCCCTCCGACCTCCGAGTTCGCCGAGCCCTCGATCATCGGCAAGCCGACAGCCGACACGGCGGCAGCGGGTGCGCTGCTCGACGCGGCCGGCTGGACCCCCGGCCCGGGCGGCGTACGCGTCAAGGACGGACGGACGGCCCGGTTCACGCTGATGTACCCGGCGAGCGACACGCTCCGCAAGGACCTGGCCCTGGCGGTGACCGCCGACGCGAAGAAGATCGGCATCGAGGTCACCCCGGCGGGGCTCACCTGGGACGCCATCGACCCGCGGATGAAGTCAGACGCCCTGCTGATGGGGTACGGCACGCCGTACGACCCGGACTTCGTCTCGTACAAGCTGTTCGGCTCGCGGTTCGCGGGGCAGGGCTACTTCAACCCCGGCTCGTACCGCTCGGAGGTGGTGGACCGGGCACTGCAGGACGGCCGCGACCAGTACGACCCGGCCCGCCGCAAGGCCGCGTACGCGCGGTTCCAGCAGCAGTTGGCAACCGACGTACCGTGGCTGTTCCTCACCTACCTGCGGCACACCTATGTGCTGAAAGCCTCGGTCCAGGGCGTGACTCCCCGTGTCGAGGCGCACGAGCACGGGGTGGCAAACAGCATCTGGTGGAACATCGACACCTGGACCCGCTCGTGACCCGCTCCCGCCGACTGGCGGGTGCGGGGGCGGTGGTCCGGCGTCGCCTCCTGGTCGCCGTGCCGGTGCTCCTCGCGACGAGCATCGGGATGTTCGCCCTCGGCGCCGCGTCGCCGATCGACCCGGCCAAGCAGTACGCGGGCGCGGCGGCCTTCACCACAAGCGAGGAGAACCTGGCGCAGATCCGCGCCAACTGGGGTGTCGACGATCCGCTGCCGGTGCAGTACCTGCGCTGGATCGGCAACCTGGTGCAGGGCGACCTGGGCTGGTCGACAAGCCGACACGAGCCGGTCGCCTCGGTGCTCGCCGCTCGGGCCGGCTGGACACTGCTGCTGATCGGCGTGGCGCTGGCCCTTGTCCTGGCCGGAAGCCTGCTGCTGGGCTCGTTGGCCGCGTACCGGCGAGGTGGGTTGTTCGACAGGGCGTTGCGGACGGCCGCCTACGCGGTGCAGTCGATGCCGGTCTTCTGGCTGGGCCTGGCCGCGATCGCTGTGTTCGCGCTGGCCCTGGGATGGTTGCCGGCCGGCGGGCTCACCGACGTGGCCGCCACCGGTACGTCGTGGTCCGACGTGGCGTGGCACCTGATCCTGCCGGTCGGCGTGCTGGCGGTGTCCCAGGCGCCGTGGTTCGTGCTGTTCGTCCGGGACGCGGTCGCGGAGAGCCTGCGCGACGACCACGTGCTCGCGGCGCGGGCGCGAGGGCTGCCCGGGCGGATCGTGCTGTTCGGACACGCGCTGCGGACGGCGTTGCTGCCGTTCCTCACCCTGGTCGGCACCCACCTGCCGGAACTGGTCGGCGGCGCGGTGCTTGTCGAGACCGTCTTCTCGCTGCCGGGGCTGGGTGCCGTCACGGTCGCCGCCGCGCTGGGCAGCGACTTCCCGCTGTTGGCGGCGATCACGCTCGTCACCACCGCCGTGGTGCTGGCCGCGAATCTCGCGACCGACCTCGCCTACGCCGCGGCCGACCCGAGGGTACGACTCGATGACTGACCTCGCTGCCCGACCATCGCTGCTCCGGGTGGCCCGGTTCCGGCCGCGACCGGGCCAGGCCGGTGCCGTTGCGGCCGGTCTCATCCTGCTCGTGGCCGTCGCCGGTTCGCTCCTGGCCCCGCTCGTCTGGCCGCTCGACCAGAGCGCTGTGGCGCTGGACCAGACCCGGCTGGCGCCGTCCTGGACCCACCTCGCGGGCACCGACGACCTCGGTCGGGACGTGGCACACCGGGCCGTCTACGGGTTGCGGGTCTCGCTGCTCGTCGGTGCGGTCGCCGCGCTCGTCGCCACAGTCCTCGGCGGCGTGGTCGGCGGGATCGCCGGTACGCTCGGCGGCCCTGTCGATCGCGTCCTGATGCGGATCGTGGACACCATCGCCGCGATGCCGCACCTGCTGCTGGGCATCTTCATCGTCGCGATGCTGGGTCCCAGCCTCGGAGCGGTGATCGCCTCGGTCGGCCTCACCCACTGGCTCTCCACCGCCCGCATCGTCCGATCCGAGCTGCTGAGCCTTCGTACCCGACCGTTCGTCGACGCCGCCATCAGCGGCGGCGCCAGCCGGCGCAGGGTCCTGCTGCGGCACCTGCTGCCGCATGTCCTGCCCCGGCTCGCGCTGGCCACCACTCTCATGATCCCGCACGCGGTGTGGCACGAGACCGCGCTGTCGTTCCTCGGCCTCGGCCTGCCGCCGCACCTCGCCTCACTGGGCAACATGATCAACGACGGTCAGGGGTCGCTGTTGACCGGCGCCTGGTGGGCAAGCCTGGCGCCGGGTGCGGTCATCGTCGTCGTCACCCTCGCCATCGCGGTCCTCGCCGCCCGCTGGCGCGACCGCCTCGATCCCCGGGTCCGAGCGGAGCTGCACCTGTGACCACCACCGAATCGGCCGTCGCCCCGGCACCGCCCCGCAACGTGGCCGGTCGGCCACTGCTCGCCGTGGACGGTCTCGGCGTCCAGTTCCGGCTCCGCGACGCGACCGTGCGCGCCGTCAGCGACCTCAGCCTCACCGTACGGGCCGGCGAACTGCTGGCCGTCGTCGGCGAGTCCGGCTGCGGCAAGTCCGTCCTGGCCCACGCCCTGCTCGGTCTGCTGCCCGGCAACGCCACTGTCACCGGCCACGCCGTACTGCACGACACCGACCCCGTCGACCTCGTCACCTGCGGCCAGCGCCACCTGGCCCGCAAGGTACGCGGCCGACGGGTCGGCCTGGTCCCGCAGAGCCCGGCCACCGCCCTGAACCCGGTGCGCACCGGGCGACGGCTGCTCGCCGAGACGCTGCGGGCGCACGGCCGGGACCGCCAGGACGCCGACCGGCTCGCGGCCGACGTCGGGCTCGACCCGGCGGACCTGGACCGCTATCCCCACGAACTGTCCGGCGGCATGGCACAGCGTCTGGTCACCGCGCTCGCGCTGGCACCGGATCCGTCGCTCCTCATCGCCGACGAACCCACCACCGGGCTGGACCGGCCGTTGGTGGACCACACCCTCGACCTGCTGCGCCGCCGCTGCGACAACGGCGCGGCAGTAGTGCTCATCACCCACGACCTGGCCGCCGCGCGCCGGGTCGCCGACACCGTCGCCGTCATGTACGCCAGCCGCGTCGTGGAGCACCGGGACACCGACCGCCTGTTCACCGCACCGGCCCACCCCTACGCCTCGGCGCTGCTCGACGCCCTGCCGGACCGGGCCTTCCGGCCGGTGCCGGGCGACCCGCCGATGCTCACGGCACTGCCCCCGGGATGCGCGTTCGCACCCCGCTGCCCACGCCGCGCCGACGAATGCGCGACCCGGCCGCTACCGACACCGGCCGCCGGCGGTGGCACTGTCGCCTGCCACCACCCCATCCCCACCGGAGCCGTCACGTGACAAGCGCGCAGCACCTGCTCGCCGACGAGGTGACAGTCGGGTACGGCCGTCAGGTCGTGCTCGACAGCGTCACTCTGCGGATCGACCGGGGCGAGACGGTAGGGCTCCGCGGCCCGTCCGGCAGTGGCAAGTCGACGCTGGTCCGGGTGCTGGCACTCCTGCACCGCCCGGACCGCGGCCGGGTCAGCATCGACGGCACCCCTGTCGACGCCGCCCGCTACTCCGTGCCGGTCGCTGTACGGACCCGCGTCGCCGCCCTCTTCCAGAGCCCCCGCGCCGCCGCCGACCCCCGACTGAGCATCACCGACCTGATCGCCGAACCGCTGCGCGCCACCCGTACGCCCGAACCGGTGGTCCGCGAACGGGTGGCCGAACTCGCCGACCTCGTCGGCCTCACCCCGGACCTGCGCGGCCGGCGGCCGCACGCGGTGTCCGACGGGCAACTGCAACGCGCCTGCCTCGCCCGGGCCCTCGTGCACCGTCCCGACTACCTGCTCTGCGACGAGGCCACGGCGATGCTCGACGCCTCCACGCAGGCGCACGTCGCCGCCGTCATCAGCGACTACCAGCGGACCCAGCGCGCAGGCGTTCTGGTCGTCACCCACGACCAGACCCTGATGGAACGCTGGGCCGACCGGATCGTCGACCTGTCCGGCCTCGTGTGACCTGGGTTACTCCGAGCGCTTGAGGGATTACGCAGAGCGATATTTCGGCCGGCCCACCTGAATCCTGATCCTCCCTGACCGTCGATGTCGACGAGGGCGTAGCGGCGCGCACGCAGCCGGCGCCGCAGCAGAGGAAGGGCATCGATGAGGCGGCACACCGACCACCGCGAGGCGGCGGGCGAGGCTCTGGTCAGGAGCATCTGGCAGAAACACGGCCGGGCGATCCTGGCGTACGCCGGCCAGCTGACACGCGACCACGCGGAGGCCGAGGACATCGCGCAGGAAGCCCTGGTCCACGCGTGGCGGCATCCGGACAACCTGAGTGGAACAAGGGACACCGTCCGAGCCTGGCTACTGGGCGTGGTGCGGACCATCGTCACGGCTCGGGCCTGCCCCCGGCCGGCCGGAGCGCTCCGGGCTGCCGCGGTGAAGGACGCGGTGACCGACGACCACGCCGAGCATGTGGTCAACGCGATGGTGGTGACCGAGGGCGTACGCCGGCTGATGCCCAAGCACCGGGTCGTGATCGACCTCATCTACCTGCGCGGCTACTCGGTGGCCGACGCCGCCGCCGCGCTCGCTGTCTCCACGGCCACCATCACGACTCGCGCGTACTACGCCCTTCGGGCGCTGCAAGGGATGTATCCGGATCTGGCGCGTCCGGCAATCTACCCGCGACCGTTTGTCGAGGATGCACCGACTGACGCGTCACCGGCCGACGTCATGGTCGGCCGGTGACGCCTCTCAGACACGCACGGCCGGCTCCCGCCGAGACCTCTTCGTCTGAAACGCTACGGGCGCCGGTGCCGGACAACGAAATGCCACCAGACGAAGCCTGCGGTCCGCAGGGTCCAGACAGCCGCGATGGCAAGGAGCGTGGGCATACCCTGACCGACGCGGGTTCGAGGCATCCGTTCGCGGGTGTGAGGTGACGAACTCCCCGGCGGGCAGCACTGTCAGCGCAGGTCCTCAGCTCGACGTCACGAGCAGATCCTCCAGCCCGTGCATCAACGCGCTGGCCCGCCACCGGGGGGTGAACCCGTCGACCAGGCGCAGCTCAGGCATACGCGACACCAGCGTGGTGAGGGCGACCCGTGCCTCCAGGCGGGCGAGTGGTGCGCCGAGGCAGTGGTGGATGCCGTGGCCGAAGGCGAGGTGTGGGCTCCGCTCGCGTGCCGGCTCGAATGCGCCGGGCTCGGCGTACTGCCTGCCGTCACGGTGAGCGGCCAGGATGGACAGCAGAACAGTCGATCCGGCCGGGATCACCTGATCGCCGTACGTGACGTCTTCGACGGCCAGGCGGTGGGTCCCTAGTTGTACGGGGCTCTCGTGGCGCAGCGCCTCTTCGATGGCCTGTGGCAACCGGCCCGGGTCCGTGCGGACCGCATCCCACCGCGCGCGATCGTCGAGTAGCAGCCAGGCAGCGTTTCCGATGAGGTTCGCCGTTGTGTCGTATCCGGCAAGCAGCAGCAGGTACACCGTCGAGACGAGTTCGTCCTCCGTGAGCCGGTCGCCACCGTCCCGCTCGGCGATCAGGGCTGAGGTCAGATCGTCGCCGGGCTGCCGGCGCTTGGTGGCGACCAGGTCACGGATGTAGCCGATCATCCCGATCATGGCGCCCGGCAGCTCGTGGAAGCGGCTCGGACCCGCGACGATGACACTCGCCGACTCCATGAAGCTGCCCCGATCCTCCGCCGGGACACCGAGCAGCTCGGAAATGACAGTGATCGGGAGCGGGAGGGCGAATTCCTCAATGAGGTCGTGCGGTCCCGGCGTGGCGAGGTCGTCGATCAGCTGGTCGGCGGTGGCGGTGATGGCAGGCGTGAGACCTTCGATACGACGGGCGGTGAAAGCGCCCTGGAGCAGTCGGCGCAGGCGGGTGTGGTCCGGAGGGTCCACGGTGAGCATGTTCCGCGCGGTAGCGGCGTAGATGTCGGGAGGCAGCTGCGGCCGGAAGCCGAGCGGGGACAACAGGCCGTCCTTGACGAGGCGGGGATCGGCCAGAGCCTCGCGCACGTCGTCGTAACGGGTCAGAAGCCAACCGGTCCGTCCGTCGGGCAGTCGCAGCGGCGCGACCGGCCGTCGCTCACGGTATCCGGCCAGTTCGCTGTGCACGTCACCCCGGAAGAAGCCCAGAAAGGGCTCCCGCACCGACGGTTGCTGAGTTTGAGACTCCATACCTGTGTCGACGTAGTAGACGTCGACGAGTTCAGGCAGGTCCGGTATCCGTCAAGGCGGCTGCCGCCGGCCAGCCGTGGACCGCTGCTGAACTTTCTCGCCCGGCGCACGTCAGGCAGGACAACGATCTCGGCAGCCTCGGAAACTATCCATGAATAGTGAGTGAACAGCCGCCACGTGCACTGAAAATGCGCCCCGCTGGCCACTCACAACGAAGTAACTGGCAGTTAAGTAGATTTGCACTAGCCCCCAATAGCCTTGCGCCCCGAACCGCTGGAACTGCTAGGGGGGGACTCACCATGACCATCGCGACTGCGATCAGGGGCGCCGAGAAGCTCGACCGCGAGCGCGAGCCGACCGACGCGGAATCGCCAGCGTGCCGCGCCGAGGGCTGCCTCCAGGAAATCCACCGCAATAACGGCCGTGCCCTGCTGCGTTTCCTGCGGGGCCTGGTGTCGTCGGACGCCGCCCACACCGCCGAGGACCTGGTCCAGGAGACGATGCTGCGGGCCTGGCGCAGCATCGACGCGGTGCCGACCGAGCCCGAGTCGCAGCGTCGGTGGCTGTTCACCGTGGGCCGCCGGCTGGCCATCGACGCCTACCGGAAGCGGCAGTCGCGACCGACGGAGGTCGCCCTCTTCGACACCGAACCCGCCGGTTCCGGGAACGGGGCCGCGGAAACGGTGATCGCCAAGCTGACGCTCCAGCAGGCAATCGCCCGGCTGAGTTCGTCCCACCGAGCCGTCCTCGTCGAGTTGCACGTGAAGGGGCACTCCCTTGAGGAAACCGCCGCGCAACTCGACATTCCCGTAGGCACGGTCAAATCTCGTGCGCACTACGCCATGAAGCTGCTCCGTGACGCTTTGCGAGGTTGAATCACCTATCTGGCGGGCGGGATTTCAGACGCGTACGGTAAATCGGCGCAGTGGTCGTTTCTTGCGTCAAACGACGTAACGTTGACCGCTACGTAAACTCTCCCGCACGTCACGCCTTGTCGAGTTCCGAATCGGCGAGATCGACAACGGCGAGGTCTTGCAGGAAGTCCGCCCACACCTCGGCGGCGTTGTCGACCAACCGCCGTTCCGCGATGTCCATGAGCCCGGTAACGCTCGTCACGATGGCAGCCAACACCCCGTCGGAGCGCCGGAACAGTGACTGGACGAGTCGAACGATCTTCGGAGAAGGATATTCGAAACGGGTCACGACATCGATCTCGTCACCGAGAACCAGCTCGCGCAGGAACTTGATCGACACGTCCAGCTCCACAGGCCCCACGCCAGCCGACGCCAACTCCTTGATCGACAGACCGGCATCGGCGAGCGCCGCCCAGCGGGCCCGGATCGCATAGTCGAGATATCTCGAGCTGCGGACGTGCCCGTTGGGGCCGATGTCCTCGGCACCCACAGTGATCGACGCGGTATGAGTCACACCGTCGTAGCGGGATTGCAGCCCTCGATCGGGCGGAGCCACCTCGCGATGTCGTTCCGGGGTGGAGGTCCGCTGACGTCCCTCGTTCTCCTGCGGGGAGCTCTGCTGGAGCACTCGGCGGTACGCCGACTGAAGCTCGGGGCCAGGGTCGACTCCAAGCTCCTCCCGGAGCTTCCGGCGGAGCAGGTGATAGCGGGCGATGGCCTCCGCCTGCTGACCGGAGCCGGACAGCACCATCATCAGTCTGGCCTGGAGCCGCTCGTCGAAGAGGTGGTGCGTTGCCACGCGTCGCAACGTGCACAGGAGGGAACGACCGCCGTCCAGCAGGAGTGACAGATCGGCGGCGTCACTGGCGACCCCTGTGCATTCCTGGTCGACAGCGTTGAACGCCTCGAACTGCTCCGCCAGCAACTCCGGTGCGCCCGCACACGGTCCCCGCCACAGGTCCAGCGCCTTGGTGTAGGCCACCATCGCGGCATCGGGCCGCCCCGCGGCAACCGCCGAACGGGCCTCCAGCGCGAGCCGGCGAAAGGACAACAGATCAAGGTTCTGCTCGTCCACGAGTATGCGATATCCGGCAGCGTCGGAAGCGAGCCAGCGCCCCCTCGCCCGGGGCCTGATGTCCGGCTCGAACAGACGGCGCAGATCACCCACGTACCGATGGACGATGTTGACGGCACT
The DNA here is from genome assembly GCF_011927785.1 of Micromonospora profundi. Lineage (NCBI taxonomy): Bacteria > Bacillati > Actinomycetota > Actinomycetes > Micromonosporales > Micromonosporaceae > Micromonospora > Micromonospora profundi. The sequence continues at coordinate 2,972,657 of NZ_JAATJK010000001.1, forward strand.
CGTCGGCGGGCTGCTGCCCCACAACATGGAGATCACTTCCCCGGTCCCCACCGGCTGACCGCCACGGACGAGCAGGAGAGCCAGGATCAACCGCTGCTGACGAGGGCCCAGGTCGAGCTCCTGGCCGTGACGCCGCACTCTGATCGGGCCGAGGACCTCGAACAGCAACGGCGGAGATCGGTCACCGTCGTCAACCACTGATATACCTTCCTGCTCGTAGGCGCCCACGTTGCGACAGGTCGCCCTCAGTGGCGACGACCTGCCGACGGCACCGTCCTGGTTCCCGTTTCCGGGCCGATCCATCTTGTCGGCTCTGAGCCGCTGCCCGGCCCGCCGCACGACCGCCCCAGGGCGGCACACTGGCGTTCCGGACGGCAGCGGGCGACACAGACCAGGGCAACCACGATGTTGCTCCTCGTCCGCCGCACTCGGCGCGGTTGGACCCGGCCAGCCCTGATCCGCACAAGCGAGCCCTGACCCACCTCATATCGGACGGGCCGCATCGGCTCAAGCTGGGCCAGTGTAGCGCCGGCCGAACCCGACTCGGCCGCTGAACCCCCGGCGGTGCGAACCGCCCAGGTGGCCGCCGCGTACCAGCACGACGAGGCCGGGCCCGACGGCGTCCCCATTGAACCCTGCTGCCTCGCCCCCGTCAGCACAGGTCAGAGGGCTTCACTCGATGCCACCCCGACGATGGAGACGCCTGTGCCGCACTCGACACACATCATCATCCGCAGCGACGACATCGATTCGAACGGGCATGTTCGCGGCTCCCAGTACCTCAGCTACGCCGTACACGCCCGATGGTCCGCACTCGCCGAGGCGGGACTCTCGGTCAAGAAGCTCGCCGCGGCGGGCTTCGGGCCTGTGGAACTGGACGTCTCCATCAAGTACCGGCGCGAACTCATGCTCGGTGACGAGATCGACGTCGAGACGCGCTTCGAGTACCCGTCGCCGAAGATCGTCAAGGTCGTCCAGTCGACCATCCGCCGCTCCGACGGCACTGTGGCCGCCGAGGTGACAAGCCTGACCGGCCTGATGAATCTCACCGAGCGCAAGCTCGTCGACAACGCGGCCGCCGTCTGGCGCAGGTTTCTCCGTGAACCGTCCATCGTCGACCTGCCGCTCACCGAACAGCGTTGATGCTGTCGACGGTCCCGTTCAGCGGTGGCTGGCCCGGGCCGGGCGGCGCGGCGGCGAATTCGGTGGACCGGTTGGTGAACGTGCCGGGGCGTGGCCCGTCGGCAATGGCATGCGGTTGATTTCGAATCTGGACATGTTGGCAGGCGACTGCGCTCTGAAGCCCGACGCGGGAAGGTTCCGCCGGTGAACCGGACGCTTCACCGGATCGGCGCCATGTGCGCCGCGCGGCCCTGGCTGACCGTTTCCGCCTGGGTCGCCGTCCTGGTGCTGGCCCTCGGGTTGGCCGGCACCGTCGGTGGCACGCCCCGCGACGACTACGACGTACCCGGCACCTCGTCGCAGGCCGGCACGGATCTGCTCCGGGAGCGGTTCCCCAGCCTGTCCGGCACCGAGGCGCGGGTGGTGGTGCACGACCCGGACGGCGGCCAACTGGATCCGGCGCTGCTGGACCGGGTGATCGGGGAGCTGCGCGGCGTGGACCAGGTGGGCCTGGCCAGCCCGGCGCAGCCCTCCGCCGACGGGGACACCGCGATCATCGACGTCCGCTACACAGTGCCGGTGACCGACCTCGATGCCGACGCCATGGACCAACTGCGTGCCGCCACCGGGCCCGCGCGGGACGCGGGCCTCCAGGTGGAGTACGCGGGTCAGGTGCCGGAGGGTGAAAAGCCCAGCAGCCACACTGGCGAACTGGTCGGTGTGCTGATCGCGCTCGTCATCCTGATCATCGCCTTCGGTTCGGTGGTGGCGGCCGGACTGCCGATCATCGCGGCGCTGATCGGGCTCGGCATCGGCTCGTCGGGAATCCTGCTGCTGGCCGCGCTCACGAACATCGGCACCACAGCGCCGACCGCCGCCGCGATGGTCGGTCTGGGTGTCGGCATCGACTACGCCCTGCTGCTTGTGACCCGGCACATCGAGGGGCTGCGTGCCGGTCTGGAGCCACGGGCGGCGGCAGCCCGGGCCACCGCCACCGCAGGCCGGTCCATCCTGGTCGCCGGTGCGGTCGTGCTGCTGTCCCTGTTCGGGTTGGTCTTCTCCGGTCTCGCCGCGTACCGGACCTACGGGTACGCCACGGCGATCGTCGTGGCGACGGTGATGACGGCGGCTATCACGCTGGTGCCGGCGCTGTGCGCGATGAGCGGCCGGCGGATCATGAGTCGTCGGCGGCGCGTCGTCGATGCCGAGCCGCGGCAGCGGCCGCCGCTGACCGCCCGCTGGGCGCAACGGGTGGGACGACGTCCCGCCGGTTGGGCCCTGCTCGCCCTCGCGGTGCTGCTTCTGCTCGGCGCCCCCGCACTGACAATGCGGACCTGGCCCCAGGACGCGGGCAGCCAGCCCACCGAGAACACCGTCCGGCGGGCGTACGACCTCGTCGCCGCCGAGTTCGGGCCCGGCGCGTACGCCCCGCTCGTGGTGGCCGTTGACCTGACAGTGGTGCCGCAGGGCTCCCTGCCGGCGTTGCGGGACAGGATCGAGGCGGTGCCGGGTGTGGCTAGGGTCTCGCAGCCGATTGTGGCGCCCGATGCCACGGCGTCGGTGCTGACCGTGCAGTTGGCGTTCAGCCCGCAGGACGAGCGATCCAGTGAGCTTGTGGACAAGCTCCGCGCGGACGTGTTGCCGGACGGCGCGGAGGTCACCGGGGTCACGGCGGTCTTCGCCGACATCGCCGACCTGCTGGCCGAGCGGCTGTGGCTGGTGGTCGGCGTGGTGGTCGGTCTGTCGCTGATCCTGCTGACAGTGGTGTTCCGCAGCATCCTGGTGCCGATCAAGGCAGCCCTGGTCAACCTGCTCAGCGTCGCCGCCGCGTACGGGGTGCTGACAATGGTCTTCCAGTGGGGCTGGGGCAGCCAGTTGCTCGGTGTCGACCGAGCGGTGCCGGTCTCGACCTGGGTTCCGCTGCTGCTCTTCGCCGTCCTGTTCGGGCTCTCGATGGATTACGAGGTGTTCCTGCTCTCCCGGATCAGGGAGGAGTGGCTGGCCACCGGCGACCCGTTCCAGAGTGTGGTGCGTGGTCTGGCCGCCACCGCGCGGACCATCACCGCCGCAGCGTTGATCATGGTGGTGGTGTTCGCGGGGTTCATGACGAACGCCGACATCGTCACGAAGATGATCGGTGTGGGGCTGGCCACGGCGGTCGCCCTCGACGCCACTATCGTCCGGCTCGTCCTGGTGCCGGCGACCATGATGCTCTTCGGTAAGGCCAACTGGTGGCTGCCGGGGTGGCTGGACCGGCTGCTGCCGACCCTCGGGCGGGGCCGGGTCATGCCCGACGCGCTGGCTACTGAGGATGCGGCGACCGAGGCGAGCCGTCCACCGGAGCCGGTGAACGCCCGCTGATCCGGGGCCCTTCACCGTCCCGGGGGCAACAGCCCTCGGGACGGTGAAGGGCCGCGCCGGGTACGGCCGTGTCGACGCCTCAGATGAGGCCGTGGGCGAGCATCGCCTCGGCGACGAGCCGGAAGCCGTCGATGTTGGCGCCGGCGACGTAGTTGCCGGGCATTCCGTACTCGTCGGCGGTGGCGTGGCAGCGGGCGTGGATGGTCTGCATGACCTCCCGTAGCCGCTGCTCGGAATACTCGAAGGTCCACGAGTCGCGGCTGGCGTTCTGCTGCATCTCCAGCGCGCTTGCCGCGACTCCGCCGGCGTTGGCCGCCTTGCCGGGAGCGAACCGCACGCCGGCCTCGGTGAAGTTCCGGACCGCCTCCGGGGTGGTGGGCATGTTGGCCCCCTCCACCACTGTGGTGCAGCCACCCGCGATGAGGCTTAGTGCGTCGGTGCCCGTGAGTTCGTTCTGGGTCGCGCAGGGGATCGCCACCTGGCAGGGCACTTCCCAGATCGGGCGGCCGGCGACGAACGTGGCGTGCGGATACGCCTCGGCGTACTCGTCGATCCGTGCCCGGCGAACCTCCTTGAGGTGCTTGAGCACCTCGACGTTGATTCCCTTCGGGTCGTGGATGTAGCCGGAGGAGTCCGAGCACGCCACAACGGTGCCGCCGAGTTGGTGCACCTTTTCGATCGCGTAGATCGCCACGTTGCCCGAGCCGGAGACCACCACCCGCTTGCCGTCGAGGCTGTCGCCGCCGTCAGCGCGCAGCATCTCCTCGGCGAAGAACACCGCGCCGTAGCCGGTGGCCTCACGGCGTACCTGGGCGCCGCCGTAGCTGAGGGCCTTACCGGTCAGCACTGCGGACTCGTACCGGTTGGTGATCCGCTTGTACTGCCCGAACAGGTAGCCGATCTCCCGTCCACCGACTCCGATGTCGCCTGCCGGCACGTCCGTGTACTCGCCGATGTGCCGGTACAACTCGGTCATGAACGACTGACAGAACCGCATCACCTCCCGATCCGAGCGGCCCTTCGGGTCGAAGTCCGACCCGCCCTTGCCACCGCCGATCGGCATGCCTGTCAGCGCGTTCTTGAACAGTTGTTCGAAGCCGAGGAACTTCACGATCCCCAGGTAGACCGACGGGTGGAAGCGGAGACCACCCTTGTACGGCCCGAGGGCGCTGTTGAACTCCACCCGGAAGCCGCGGTTGATGTGGACCTCACCGCGATCGTCCTCCCACGGCACCCGGAAGATGATCTGGCGTTCCGGTTCACAGATCCGCTCGATGATCTTCGCTTCGGCGTACTCGGGATGCCTCTTCAGGGCCGGGGCCACGCTGTCGAGCACCTCTCGCACCGCCTGGTGGAACTCGCCCTCGCCAGGGTTGCGTCGCACCACGGACGCGAAGATCGATTCGAGCTTGTCCTGTATCAGCACTGTTTCTCCTCATGTGCGACCATGGCCCGGTTTGCCCCACGCCCGGAGACCCACGAGTCACCCACACGGCACGACCGAGACAAGAGCGCCGTTGCGTGAGCAACGACCTGCCCCGGCGCGACTGCTTCGGCGCGTTGAGCGGGAAGCCTCGGAAGGACGGGTCCACTCTCTGACCCTGCCCTGCCGGCGCTTCGTCGTCGTCAAGTCTGGCATTCCCAGTTGCTGGTAGACCGTCGGCTGCGCGGGTTGCCCAGGTGACGGGTGTGCCCCGCGACCTGCCGTTCAGTCGACGAGGTCCGGTGTGACTGTCGGATCGGCGAACCCGGCCAGCAGCCGCTCGGCGGCGACCGCCGGGGTGAGGGTCCCGGCGAGAACGTCGCGTTCGATCTCCGGCGTGAGGGCTCGCACCGTGGGATGGCTGCGGAGCCGGTCGAGGAGTTCGGCCCGCACCATCGCCCAGACCCAGCCGATCTGCTGACGTCGTCGCCGCTCGGCCAGCTCGCCGGACGCTGCCAAGGTGTCCTGGTGGTGGCGGATCTGCTGCCACAGCTCGTCGAGGCCGGTCTCCTCCAGGGCGCTGCACGTGACCACCGGGGGTTGCCAGCCGCTTTCGGGCGTATGCAGCAGCCGCAACGCGCCCGCCAACTCCCGGGCGGCCCGGCGTGCGTCGGTCTGGTGCGGCCCGTCGGCCTTGTTGACGGCGATGACGTCGGCGAGTTCCAGCACGCCCTTCTTGATGCCCTGCAACTGGTCGCCGGTGCGGGCGAGGGTGAGCAGCAGGAACGAGTCGACCATCTCGGCGACAGTGGTCTCGGACTGGCCGACGCCGACGGTCTCGACCAGGACCACGTCGTAGCCGGCAGCCTCGACCACCACTATCGCCTCCCGGGTGGCCTTGGCGACGCCACCGAGCGTGCCCGCCGTCGGCGAGGGCCGTACGAACGCGGCCGGGTCGACGGCGAGACGGGCCATGCGGGTCTTGTCGCCGAGGATGCTCCCGCCGGTGCGGGTGGACGACGGGTCGACAGCGAGCACCGCCACCCGGTGCCCGTCGCCGGTCAGCCGGCAGCCGAGCGCGTCGATGAACGTGGACTTGCCGACCCCGGGCACGCCGGTGATGCCGACCCGGCGGGCGCCCCCGGCGTACGGGGTGAGCGCGGCCAACAGCCCCTGCGCCGCCCTGCGGTGGTCGGCTCGGGTCGACTCGACAAGGGTGATGGCCCGCGCGATCCACGCCCGCGAACCCGCGCGCACCCCGTCGACGTACGCGTCGACCGGCGGGGTGCGCATCGCGGCGCCGCTCACGCGCCCGGGTGGCCGAGCCGCCGGGACAGCTCGGTGAGCAACTCCGCCGCGGCCTCGGCGATCACGGTGCCGGGCGGGAAGATCGCCGCCGCGCCGGCCGCCCGCAACGCGTCGAAGTCCTGCGGCGGGATCACGCCACCAACGATGATCATAATGTCGTCGCGGTCGAGCGCGGCCAGTTCGTCGCGCAGCGCCGGCACCAGCGTGAGGTGCCCGGCGGCGAGGCTGGACACCCCGACGATGTGCACGTCGGCCTCGACAGCCTGACGGGCCACCTCGGCGGGGGTCTGGAACAGCGGACCCACGTCCACGTCGAAGCCCAGGTCGGCGAACGCCGTGGCGATCACCTTCTGGCCGCGGTCGTGGCCGTCCTGGCCCATCTTGGCCACCAGGATGCGGGGCTGGCGGCCCTCGGCGACGGCGAACTCCGCGGTGGCGGCGCGGACGCTCTCGATCGCCGAGACAGCGCCGGCCTCGTCCCGGTACACGCCGGAGATGGTACGGATCTGCGCGGCGTGCCGCCCGTACACCTTCTCCATCGCGTCGGAGATCTCCCCCACCGTTGCCTTCGCCCGCGCGGCGTCCACCGCCAGGGCGAGCAGGTTGCCGTCCAGGCCCGGCCCCCGCGTGCCGTCGAGCGCGGCACCGGCCGCCCGGGTCAACGCGTCCAGGGCCGCCACGCAGGTCTGCTCGTCGCGCTCCTCGCGCAGCCTGCGCAGCTTCTCGATCTGCTGCGCGCGTACCGACCGGTTGTCGACCTTGAGGACGTCGATCGGCTCGTCGGCGTCCGGGCGGTACTTGTTGACGCCGATCACGGGCTGCCGGCCGGAGTCGATGCGCGCCTGCGTACGCGCGGCGGCCTCCTCGATCCGCAGCTTCGGGATGCCCTCGTCGATGGCCCGGGCCATCCCACCGGCGGCCTCCACCTCCTGGATGTGCTTCCAGGCGCGGGCGGCCAGATCGTGGGTGAGCCGCTCCACGTAGGCGCTGCCGCCCCACGGGTCGATGACCCGCGTGGTGCCCGACTCCTGCTGGAGCAGCAGCTGGGTGTTGCGGGCGATACGCGCGGAGAAGTCGGTCGGCAACGCCAGGGCCTCGTCCAGCGCGTTCGTGTGCAGGGACTGGGTGTGCCCCTGGGTGGCGGCCATCGCCTCGACGCAGGTGCGTACCGCGTTGTTGAACACGTCCTGGGCGGTGAGCGACCAGCCGGAGGTCTGGCTGTGCGCCCGCAGGCTCAACGACTTCGGGTTCTTCGGCTGGAAGTCGCGGACCAGGCGGGCCCACAGCAGCCGCGCCGCCCGCAGCTTCGCCACCTCCATGAAGAAGTTCATCCCGATCGCCCAGAAGAACGACAGCCGGGGCGCGAACGCGTCGATGTCCAGGCCGGCGTCCCGCCCGGCCCGCAGGTACTCCACGCCGTCGGCGAGGGTGTACGCGAGCTCCAGGTCGGCGGTCGCCCCGGCTTCCTGGATGTGGTAGCCGGAGATGGAGATCGAGTTGAACCGGGGCATCCGCTCGGAGGTGAAGGCGAAGATGTCGGAGATGATCCGCATCGACGGCTGCGGCGGATAGATGTAGGTGTTGCGGACCATGAACTCCTTGAGGATGTCGTTCTGGATGGTGCCGGAGAGCTGCTCCGGCGCCACCCCCTGCTCCTCGGCCGCGACGATGTACAGCGCCAGCACCGGCAGCACCGCGCCGTTCATGGTCATCGACACGCTCATCCGGTCCAGTGGGATGCCGTCGAAGAGCTGCCGCATGTCGTAGATGGAGTCGATCGCCACCCCGGCCATGCCCACGTCCCCGGCGACCCGGGGGTGGTCGGAGTCGTAGCCGCGGTGGGTCGGCAGGTCGAAGGCGACCGACAGCCCCTTCTGACCGGCGGCCAGGTTGCGCCGGTAGAACGCGTTCGACTCCTGCGCCGTGGAGAAACCCGCGTACTGGCGGACGGTCCACGGCTGCGTGGTGTACATGGTGGGGTACGGGCCCCGCAGGTACGGGGCGATGCCCGGGAACGTGCCGAGGAAGTCCAGCCCGTCCCGGTCGGCAGCGGTGTGCAGCGGGGCGACGTCGATGCCCTCAGGCGTCTGCCAGGTCAGCTCCTGCGGGTCGCTGCCGGTCTCGGCGCGCACCGCGTCATGCCACCGGCCCAGGTCCGCGTCGGCAGCGGTGGCCGGCCCGCCCAACTCGACCTCGGAGAAGTCGGGAATCCCCACGCCCATCACGCCACCTCCAGGTCGTCAAGCGTCGTCTCCAGCACCGCGACCGCGTCGCAGCCCGCGTACAGGTAGCCGTGCACGCCGGAATGGTCGGCCGGTTTGCCGGCGAGCCACACCCGGTCCGCGCCCGCGTCGATCAGCGCCTGCGCCACCGCCTCCGCCGACTGCGCGTACAGCCGGTCGGTGGAGCACAGGCAGGCCACGCGGGCGCCGCTGGCGGTGAACTCGGCGGCCAGACGGGCCGGATCGTCGGTCCCGACCGGCGGCCGGACGGTCGCGATCCCACCGGCGGCGAAGAGGTTCGCGGCGAACCCGGCGCGGGCGTTGTGCGCGGCCTCCGGCCCCAGCGTGGCGAGGAAGACAGCGGGCCGCGTTTCCGTGGCGGTCGCGTGGGCGTCGGCGCGGTCCCGCAGCGACTCGTACGCCTGCGCGTACCGGCGTCGGGGCAACCCGCCACCCGACGGGGCCGGCGCGGGCGGGCGGGCCGGCACCCGCTCCCCCAGGTCGGGAAACTCGCTGACCCCGGTCAGCGGGTCCCGGCGGTGCGCCAGGTTGTCGGCCCGCCGCTGCCAGGTCGCGGCCAGCCGGTCGGCGACCAGGCCGCTGTCCAGCGCCGCAGCCATCCCGCCAGCCCGCTCGATCTCGGTGAACCACGTCCAGGCTGCCCTGGCCAGTTCCTCGGTGTACCGCTCGACGTACCACGAGCCGCCGGCCGGGTCGATCACCCGACCGACGTTCGCCTCCTCCAGCAGCAGCGACTGGGTGTTGCGGGCGATCCGGCGGGCGAAGCCGTCCGGCAGTCCCAGGCAGTGGTCGAACGGCTGCACTGTCACGGCGTCCGCGCCACCCACGCCAGCGGCGAAGCAGGCAAGCGTGGTGCGCAGCATGTTCACCCACGGATCGCGGGCGGTCATCATGGCCGTGGAGGTGACGGCGTGCTGGCGTTGCGCGCCGTGCTCCGGCACGCCGCTCACCTGCGCCACCCGTGCCCACAGCCGGCGGGCCGCCCGCAGCTTCGCGATCGTGGCGAACTGGTCGGCGGTGGCCGCGTACCGGAACTCCAGCTGGCCGAACGCGGCCGGCACGCCCAGCCCGGCCGCGGTGAGATCCCGCAGGTAGGCGACGCCCGTCGCGACGGCGCAGCCGAGTTCCTGCGCGTCGGAGGCACCCGCGTCGTGGAATGCCGTCGCGTCGACAGTCAGCGCCCGCAGCCCCGGGAAATCGGCGGCGCAGGTGCGGGCCCACTCGTCCGCCGGGCCTTCCCACCGCTGCCCGGTGCGCGCCAGCCACCCGAGCGGGTCCACACCGAGGTTGCCGCGCACCTCGGCTTGCGGCACCTGCCGCTGGTTCAGCAACGCGAACCACTCCGGCACCGCCTCGACCGCGGCGGCCCCGGCGTCCAGCACGACAGCGGCCAGGTCCAGGTAGACACCGTCCAGCACGGCCGCCAACCCGGCCGGCGGCAGGCCGTCGTCGCCGAGCACCAGCCACAGGGAGGTGGCGCCGTTCTCCAGGTCCGCGACGACAGCCTCGGCGGTGACCTTCGGGTCCGGGTCGGCGTGCCGCTGCCGGAGGTCCCACCCGGCCGTCACCGCGCCGGCCGCCCGGGCGCCCCTGGTGTACGGGAACAGCCCCGGGGGCCCGGGCATCGGCGTCGGATCGTCGCCCGCGTACAGCGGCGCCAACGTCACGTCGTCGTAGCCGCTGTGGGCCAGCAGATCCTCGACCGCGTCGGCCGGGGTGTCCTCACCGGCGAGCCCGGCTTTGCGCAGCACCCCCAGCGCCAACCGTTGCCACTGCTCACGCGTGGCGGCAGGGAAATCGGAAGCGAGGGGAAGCGTCTCTGACGGCACCGTCATGCCGGGATGGTAGAGGCAGCCGGGCGCCACCGCACCGAAGGTGTGACGACATCAACTGAGCCGCCGGGAGGTCGTCCTTCGACGGTTGACGATGGTGTTGTGCCTGCTTACGGGCCTTCAGGCCTACGCGCGGTGCCGGTAGTGATGCACGACGAGCCCGACAGCGGCGGCCAGGGTGATCAGTCCGAAACCGCCACCGACGAACACGTTCTGACCCGTGATCGACATGGTCGCGTTGATGACGGCGCTGACGATCAGCACCAGCCACAGCACGGGACGCAGCAGCTTGCGCCGGTCGGCGCTGTCGGACGTGCTGCCGGTCGCGACAGGGGCGGTGCGGTTGTGGTCTGTCATGACTACTCCCTCAGTGGTGGTTGACGACTGATGGCAACGCTATGCCGAAGATCAATCAGCGACGATCCAGCCACCAGGCCAACCGAGGTACAGCAGGCTGTACCAATGCGCCCCGACGAGGCCGGATCCGCATTCGGTCGCCTATCGTCTCTGCCGGGGAGGTGCGCACATGCAGGGCGAAGACGCCGGTTCCACAGTGCGGGGGCCGGCCGGACCGGAGCGCGGGCACGCGGTGCGCCAATATCTCCGGGAGCGCGTACGGATATCTGTCGACGCTCTTGAGCACCTCGTCGGTGGCCTCGGTACGTCGATACTGGCGCTGACGGCGTTCCTGCTGTTGTCAGTGGTGGCGCTCGCGTGCGTGGTCGGCGTCGGCTTCGTGGTGGTCCCGTCGGTGTTGAAGGTCGTGCGGTCTGCCGCCGACCGGGAACGCGCCCGACTGTCGCGGTGGGCGTTCGACCTGCCCATGCCGCCGCCGGTTCCTACCGGACTGCGCGCCGCCTTGCGCGACCCGTGGGTGCGCCGCGAGTGCGCGTTCGTGGCCCTCCACGGCACGTTCGGGTTCGTACTGGGCGCTGTGGGGCTGTCGTTGCCGCTCACCGCCGTACAGAATTTCCTGTTCCCGCTCTACTTCTGGATGCTGCCGCCGGACATGGGCGGCCCCGGCTTCATCTACTGGCGCATCGACGGGCTGCTCGACGCGCTCGTCGTCGCGTTGATCGGCGTCGGCTGGCTCGCCGTGGCCGTCGCGCTCGGTCCGCGGATGGCCGACCTCCAGGCGCTGCCGGGGCGACGGTTGCTGGCGCCGCCGCGCGACGTCGACATGTCGCTGCGCATCGCCGAGCTGACCGCCACCCGCGCGGGAGCGCTCGACGCGCACGCGGTCGAGCTGCGCCGCATCGAGCGGTCCCTGCACGACGGAGCGCAGAACCGGTTGGTCGCGGTCACCGTGCTGCTCGGCGCGGCACGTCGCGCGCTTGCCCGTGACCCGGCGCAGGCGGCGCAGGTGCTGGACCGGGCGCAGGACGCCGCCGAGTTGGCGCTCGCGGAACTCCGTACCGTGGTGCGCGGGATCCTGCCGCCGGTGCTCGATGATCGTGGGCTCGCCGGTGCGCTGCACGGCCTGGCTGCCGGCTCCGCCGTGCCGTGCACCGTGGAGGTGGACCTGCCGGGCCGATGCGCCGCGTCGGTCGAGGCGACGGCGTACTTCGTGGTGGCGGAGGCGTTGACGAACGTCGCCCGGCACAGCGGTGCCAGCGCGGCGGCGGTCACCGTCGGACTTACTGCCGGCCGGCTGCACCTGTCGGTGTCCGACGATGGCCGTGGCGGTGCCGACGAGGGCCACGGCTCGGGTATCAGCGGCATCCGCCGGCGGGTCGAGGCTCACGACGGCCGGTTCACACTGACCAGCCCACCCGGTGGGCCGACAACGATAATCGTGGAGCTGCCGTGCGGATCGTGATCGCCGAGGACGACGCCCTGCTGCGGGAAGGGCTGGCCCTGCTGCTGCGGGCCGAAGGGCTCGACGTGGTCGCCACCACGGACTCACCGGACACGTTCCTGTCCGCTGTGGACGAACTCCGGCCCGACGTGGCGATCGTCGACGTCCGGATGCCGCCCACCCACACCGACGAGGGCATCGTGGCCGCCGTCGAGGCCCGACGCCGTCACCCCGACCTCGCGGTGCTCGTCCTTTCGGCGTACGTGGAGCAGGCGTTCGCCACCGACCTGCTCGCCGAGGGTGCGGTACGGCTCGGCTATCTGCTCAAGGAGCGGGTGGGCCGGGTCGAGGAGTTCCTGGGCGCGCTGCACCGCGTCGCCGGGGGCGGCACTGCCATCGACCCGGAGGTCGTCGCCCAACTGTTCGCCCGCAGCCGCTCCGACAGCACGCTGAGCCGGCTCAGCGTACGGGAACGTGACGTGCTCACCCTGATGGCGGAAGGGCTGGGCAACACGGCGATCGCGGAGCGGCTGTTCGTCACCGAAGGGGCAGTGCACAAGCACATCCGCAGCATTTTCGCCAAGCTCGGCCTCGCACCGGACGACCGCGCCGACCGGCGGGTGACGGCGGTCCTGCGGTATCTGAAGGACACTCAGCGCCGGATGTAGTACAGCCTGCTGTACCCCGGTTGGCCCGCACGCTGGATCGCTCATTGATGGCCGCCGCCATAGCTTTTCCGTGTACTCGAAACTGTCGAGAATTACGGAAAGGCTGAGACTCATGGCCGTCAACGTTGGACGATCCGCCGAGACGGCGGTCCGCGTCGGACAACTCACCCGCACCTACGGCACCGGCCCACAGGCGGTCACCGCGCTCGCCGGCGTCGACGCGGAGTTCCACCGCGGCACGTTCACGGCGGTGATGGGACCATCCGGTTCCGGCAAGAGCACCCTGTTGCAGACCGCTGCCGGCCTGGACCGGCCCACCTCCGGGCAGGTGTGGATCGGCGCCGAGGAATTGTCGCGGCTGTCGGAGACGAAATTGACGAAGCTGCGGCGCAGCCGGATCGGTTTCGTCTTCCAGGCTTTCAATCTGATCGGTGCGTTGAACGTCGAGGAGAACATCCTGCTGCCTCTTCGGCTGTCCGGCGTCCGTCCCGATCCCGCGTGGCTCGAGCAGGTGATCGGGCGGGTCGGGTTGGCCGACCGGTTGCACCACCGTCCGGCCGAGTTGTCAGGTGGGCAGCAGCAGCGGGTGGCGATCGCCCGGGCGCTGGCGACCCGCCCCGAGGTGATCTTCTGTGACGAGCCGACGGGTGCGTTGGACACGCAGACCGCGTCGGAGGTGCTGTCCCTGTTGCGGTCGGTTGTCGACGAGACACAGCAGACGGTGATCATGGTGACCCACGATCCGGTGGCGGCCTCGTACGCCGACCGGGTGATGGTCCTCGCCGACGGCCGGATCGTGCACGACACGCCGCAGCCGGGTGCGCAGCGGATCGCCGAGCAGTTGGCGCTGCTCGGACGCCGTCAGCTCGCCACGCAGGGGAGCTGAACCATGCTGAGACTGGCCGCACGGATGCTGCGCCACCGGATCGGAAGCGCGGTCGCCACCCTCCTCGCGCTCACCGTCGGCGTCATGATCCTCATGTCGATGGGCCTGCTCGTCGAGTCCGGAATGCGCTACGAACCCACACCCCAGCGGTACGCCGACGCCGACATCGTGGTCGCGCAACGCGAGATCAGCATCACGGGCCGGGAACTCGACGGTCAGACCACCACTACCACTGTGCCGCTGCTGGCAGGCGGAACGGTTCCGGTCACGCTCGCCGAGCAGTTCCGGCAGGTGCCGGGGGTGCTGTCGATCGCCGTCGACCATTCGTTGCCGGTGGTCGTGCCGACTGCGGCGGGGCAGGAGACCGTCGCGCACGGCTGGAGCAGCGCCGCGCTGACGCCGTTCCGGATCCTGGCCGGAAGCCAGCCGGCCGCCGACGACGAGGTCGCCGTCGACAACCGCATCGCTACTGTCGCCGGCGCCGAGGTACGCCCTGGCGACCGGATTCCGGTGCTCGTCGCCGGTGGCATCCGCGAGTACCGGGTCAGTGGCGTCGTGGAACGAGCGGTCACCGGCGACTGGCCGTCCGCGCTCTTCTTCACCGACAACCACGCCGCAGCGCTGAGCCCGCAGCCGGGCCGCGCCGGGGCCATCGGGATCATCGTGGCCCCCGGCGCGGACTCCCCCGCCACGGTCACCGAGGTACGACGGCTGGCCGCCGAAGCCGGGGCGCACGTCTACACCGGCACCGAACGCGGGAAGCTGGAACAGTCCGAAGCCCTTGTGGCACGCGAAATGCTCATCCAGCTCGGCAGCATCTTCGGCGGCTACGTCGCGGGGCTCGTCATGGTCGTCGTCGCCGGAACCGTCGGGCTGGCGGTCCGCCACCGCCGCCGCGACCTCGCCCTGCTGCGGGCGGTCGCGGCGACGCCCGGCCAGGTGAGGCTGATGATCCTCGCGGAGGTCGTACAGCTGAGCATCATCTCGGTGGTGCTGGGCGTGCCGGCCGGACTGCTCGTGACGAACTGGGTGCACAGGCAGTTGGTTACGCGCGGGTTCATTCCGGACGGCTTCCCGATCAGCGGCGGCGCACTCTCCGCAGTGGCGGTGACAGCGGCGACGCTCCTGGTGGCCGCAGCGGCGGCGTTGCTCGCCGCCCGCCGCACGGTGCGCATTCGCCCGACCGAGGCACTCGGCGAGGTCGCCGTGGAGTCGTCCCGCAACAGCCGGATCCGGTTCGTCGCCGGCCTGCTGACGCTCGGCGCCGGCGTCACGCTCACCATGCTCACCACGGCCGTCCGCGGCCAGGCCGCAGTGGGCGCCGCGCTCGGCATGCTGTACGTCTTCGTCCTCGCCGCCGCCCTGCTCGCACCCTGGATCAACAGGTACGCCGCGAGGGCGCTCGGCCCGGTGCTGCGGGCGGTGTGGCGCGACAGCGGATATCTGGCCGCCGCGAACCTGCGGGCGAACGCGCAGGGCATGGTGACCGTGCTGACGGCGCTGGTGCTGTCGGTGGGCTTCGGCGGTTCGGTCTGGTTCCTCCAGGACAACCTGCAACGACAGACGATCAGCCAGAGCCGGGACGGGATGCTCGCCCAACAGGCGTTGGTGTCGGCGGTCGGGCTGCCGGAGACCGCGGTGGCGGACGCCCGCAAGGTGCCCGGCGTCGTCGCCGCGACGGGCATCCGGCGTACCGAGGTCATCACCCGCGTGCTGGGCGAGCCCCAGGCCGTCGGCGCGCAGGGCATCGACATCGAGGGCGTCGACAAGACCATGGACCTCAAGGTCACCGAGGGCAGCCTCGCCGACCTGCGCGGCGCGACAGTGGCGTTGTCGACCCTGCAGGCGTCGTCGCAGGGGGCGAAGCTCGGCGATCAGGCCACGATGTGGCTGGGCGACGGCACCCAGTTGACGTTGCGAGTCGTCGCGCTCTACGAACGCGGGCTCGGCTTCGGCGACGTCACCCTCAACCGGGAGACTGTCAGCGGCCACACCGCGACAAACCTCGACGACCAGGTTCTGATCCGGACCGAGGCCGACGCCGACCTCGCCGGCCTTGTCGACAGTTACCCGGGCAGCGGTCTGATCGATACGAGCGCCGTCAACGGCCAGTTGGAGAAGGACCTGGCGCTCAACGCCTGGCTGAACAAGATGCTCATCGGCGTCATGGTCGGTTATGCCGCCCTGGCAGCCGCCAACACGATGGTGATGGCGGCGCTGGCCCGGGGCCGCGAGCTGGCTCTGCTTCGTCTGGTCGGAGTTACCACGCGCCAGGTCAAGCGGATGGTGCACGCCGAACAGGTTGGTCTGCTCGGCACGTCACTGCTCGTCGGCGGCATCATCGCCGCTGTCACGTTGATCTCGGTGGTCCGGACGCTGACCGGGCAACTGGTGCCCTACGTCCCGACGGTCGGCTGGATGTCGATCATCGGAGGCGCCGCTCTGCTCGCGCTTGCCACCACAGTCCTGCCCATCGGCGCGCTCCTGCGTACGCCTCCGGTGAACGGCATCGGGATCAAGGAGTGAACGCCGGCGGCACACGGCGCTCCAATCGGGTGCGCGACGGGGGCGTCCGAATGCTCGAGGTGTTGTCCGCCGGCCGATAGGCGTACCTGATCCGGGGGGGGATCCGCCGCCCCTGCGTGCCGCGTTCAGCGTCCACGCAGGGGCGGCGGAATGCCGTCCGGAGCCACCTTTCGGCGTGCCGTCCGATGAATGTCCTGGTGACGGGCGGGTTCGCTGGGAGCGGTACCAGTCGGGGCGGAAATCCAACCCTCCCTATCGCTACACTCGCCGCAACGCCGGAGTCGTCAGCAGATTCTGGCTGGCGCTGATCCGTTCTGAATGGAGACGTCTGTGACCCGCGATGAGGCGGCACCGCCCGGCATCGACCCGAACATCCCCAGCGTGGCCCGGGTCTATGACTTCTTCCTGGGCGGCAAGGACAACTTCGAGGCCGACCGGAAGGTCGCCGAGCACGCTCTGCGGATCACTCCGGACGGTCCGGCGGCCGGTCAGGCGAACCGGGCCTTCCTGCGTCGGGTGATCCGCTTCCTCGTCACCGAGGCGGGCATCGACCAGTTCCTCGACATCGGATCGGGGCTGCCCACCCAGGGCAACGTCCACGAGGTCGCCATCGAGCACAACCCGAAGTCCCGGGTGGTGTATGTGGACAATGACCCGATCGTCCTGGCGCACGGTCGGGCACTGCTCGCCGCCGAGGGCACCGCGACGGTGATCCAGGCGGACGTCCGGTCGCCACAGCAGATCCTCGACGATCCCGACGTACGGCGGTTCCTCGATTTCGACAGGCCGATCGGCTTGCTGCTCTTCGCGATCCTGCACCACATCGGCGACGACGAGGACCCGCGGGCGATCGCGGCGACGTTGATCGACGCGCTGCCCTCCGGCAGTTACGTGGCGATCTCGCACTTCCGTGACCCTGGTGAGCGCGACCCGGAAGGCTCCCGTAAGGCCCGCGAGGTCGAACGGGTCTTCAACGAGTCGCTGGGCACCGGCCGCTGGCGCACCGACGAGGAGATCCTCGCCTTCGCCGACGGGCTGACCGTGCTGGAGCCGGGGCTTGTGCCGCTGGCCGAGTGGCGTCCGGAGCCGGACGCTGCCGGACCGAACCAGACCGACACCTACCACACCTTCGTCGGCCTCCTGGCCCGCAAGCCGTAGGACACACGCCGTCGGCGGGGTCACCCCGCCGACGTTCGGCGTACGCCGTCGCGGCGGAGGTATTCGCCGCGATCGGCCACAGCCCCCTACCGGCGGCAGCCCCGACGGGCCACAGCCGCGCCCGGCGCCAGCCACCATCGGCCGGGCGGTATGACGTCAGGAGGCGGGCTGCTCCGCCGGAGGTAGGACGCTGATCACCGCCACGCAGGGGTCCGTGCCCGGTGCGGCGGCGTGGATGGCCTCGGCGGCGCGCTCGGCGAAGTCGCGGAAGGCGTCCCGCTGGTCCTCGGGCAGGCCGCCCAGCACGTGGTCCTCGACGTGGGCCACCCGCCGCTCGGCATCGACGAGTGCCTGGCGTCCTCGTTCGGTGGCCACGATCCGACGGGCGCGTCGGTCGCGCGGGTCCAACTGCCGCTCGATGAGACCAGCGTTCTCCAGGTCGTCGATGACATAGGTCAGGACGCTGCGGTCGATCACCAGGCGGGCAGCCAGAGCGCCCTGCGTGGGCACCTCTTCGTGGACGACCACGGCCAGGATGTGGTAGCCGCGGCTGCCGTGCGGCAGGTCCTTCAACGCCTCCTCGACGTGCTCATGCCAGCGGCGCAGCACCATCCCGAGGGACCAGCCGAAGTTCGAACCGCGTCGACGGTCGGCTGCCAGTTCGCAGTGGTCAACGGCGTCGGGCATCCCTCGATGCTAACAGCCGATGTGTTGATCAAACACTGTTTGTCCCGTCAGACCATGCTCCGGCGAGGGGAATGCGTCGGCCCGACAATATGTTGCTGAGCATAAGATGCGTCCGACAGACGATGTGTCTGGACAACAGTCATCGAGGATTGGATGAGGAAATGCCTGATTACGGCCATGAACTTCTGTTAGGGACGTTCCTGACGCCGAGCGCCCGGGATCCCGACCAGGTGATGGCGCTGGCCGAGCTGACCGAGGCGGCAGGGCTGGATCTCGCCACCTTCCAAGACCACCCGTACAACCCGGACTTCCTCGACACCTGGACCCTGCTCAGTTGGGTGGCCGCCCGCACCGAGCGGCTCCGCGTCTCCGCGAACGTCCTGAACCTGCCGCTGCGTCCGCCCGCAGTCCTGGCCCGCGCCGCGGCGAGCCTGGACCGGCTCTCCCACGGCCGGTTCGAACTCGGCCTCGGCGCCGGCGCCTTCTGGGACGGAATCGAAGGCATGGGTGGACGCCGGCTGACCGCCGGCCAGGGCGTCGCGGCGCTGCGCGAGGCGATCGACGTCCTGCGTGGCGTATGGGAAGACACGTCGGAGCCGCTGCGCCGCGACGGGACGTACTATCCGGTCCCCGGCATGCAGCGCGGCCCGACGCCGGCGCACGACATCGGCATCTGGCTCGGCGCCTACCAGCCGAAGATGCTGAAACTGACCGGCCAGAAGGCCGACGGCTGGCTGCCGACACTGGAGTACCTCCGGTCGCCGGACCGGGTCACCGCCAACCGGCTCATCGACGAGGCGGCGGTCGAGGCGGGCCGGGACCCACGCGAGATCCGGCGACTGCTCAACCTGTTCCAGGTCAGCGCGTCGTCGCACAACCGTGGCTTCCTCCAGGGTCCACCCGAGCAGTGGGTCGACCAACTCCTTCCGCTGGTCCTCGAAGAGGGGTTCAGCTCCTTCCTGATCGGCCGCGACGACCCACGACTCATCCAGACCTTCGGGCAGGAGATCGCCCCCGCGCTGCGCGAGGCCGTCGCCAAGGAGCGCACGGGACATCACACCGAACAGGGACCGGTCCGGTCGGCCGTCGCCCTCGCCCGACGCCAGCCCGGCGTCGACTACGACGCACTGCCCGAGTCCCTGGCCACCAAGGCCGTCGAGCCCGGCGATCCGCAGTACGAACGTGTGCGCCACAGCTACATCCGGCAGGGTGCGCCAGCCCTGGTGATCCGCCCGGCCAGCGCCGCCGACGTGGTGGATGCGGTGGCGTACGCGCGGACGCAGGACGTACCGCTGTCGGTGCGCAGCGGCGGCCACGGCATCAGCGGCCGGTCGACGAACGACGGCGGGATCGTGATCGACATGTCGGGGATGAACAAGGTGGAGGTGCTCGACCGGGCCACCCGCCGGATCCGGCTGGAGACGGGTGCCCGCTGGGGGCACGTCGCCCAGGCGCTTGCCCCGTACGGCCTGGCGATGAGCTCGGGTGACTACGGCGACGTCGGCGTCGGCGGCCTCGCGACCACCGCCGGTATCGGATACCTCGTCCGCAGGTACGGGCTGACCATCGACCACATCGTCGCCGCCGAGATCGTCACGGCGGACGCCACACTGGTCCGGGCTGACGCCGAGCACCACCCCGACCTGTTCTGGGCGATCCGCGGCGCCGGCGGCAACTTCGGTGTGGTCACCGCGCTGGAACTGGAGGCGTACGAGGTCGGCGATGTCGTCTTCGCACAGCTCACTGTCGACGCGAGCGACGCCGCCGGCGTGCTCCGTCGCTGGGGGCGGCTCGTCGAGGACGCGCCGCGGGAGATCAGCAGCTTCCTCAGCCTGTTTCCCGGCCGCCGGGGCAACCCGCCGATGGCCCAGGTGACCCTCGTGCACGCCGATGACGACGTCGAAGCGGCGCAGGCCGCCCTGGGTCCGTTCCTGGAGATCGGCCCGATCCTCGACCAGCACGCCCAGCTCGCGCCGTATCCGGCGATCGTCGCGCCGCCCGGCAACCAGCATCGCGGGCAGGGCCTGAGCGACACGCACAGCGGACTGTTGCACCACATCACCCCGGAGGCGGCGGATGTCATGGCGGCAATGATCCGCTCCGGCGACGTGATGATCATGCAGTTCCGGTCCGTGGGCGGCGCCGTCAACGACGTCGACCGGGACGCGACCGCCTATCCGCACCGGGAGCAGAACTTCGCGGTGCTCGCCGCCACCGTCGCGGACCGCAGGTCCCAACTCGACAAGCTCTGGGCCGACCTGCGCCCACACCTCGACGGCATGTACCTCAGCTTCGAGTCCGACACCGCCCCGGAGCGGCTGCTCGACGCCTGGCCCGAGCCCACCCTCAGTCGGCTGCGCGCCATCAAGGCCACGTACGACCCGGACAACGTCTTCAACCGCAACTTCCCGATCCCACCGGCACCCGCACGGCAAACCAGAGAGGAGGCCGACGATGTCGTTTGAGATCGGCCTGATCACCTTCGGCGAACTCACCGCCGACCCGGCCACCGGTCAGCTTCCCGAGCCGCACCAGCACCTGCGTCACGTCATCGAACTCGCCGAGGTCGCCGACCAGGCGGGCCTGGACGTCATCGGCGTCGGCGAGCACCACCGTTCGGACTTCGTGGCGACAGCGCCACCGATGGTGCTGGCCGCGATGGCGCAACGCACCAGACGGATCCGTCTGACCAGCGCCGTCACGGTGCTCAGCTCCGACGACCCGGTCCGCGTCTGGGAGCAGTTCGCCACCCTCGACCTGCTCTCCAGCGGACGCGCCGAGATCATCGCCGGGCGCGGGTCGTACACCGAGTCCTTTCCGCTCTTCGGCTACGACCTCGCCGACTACGCGGACCTGTTCCGGGAGAAGCTCGACCTGCTGTTGCGGATCCGCGAGACGAACCCGCTCACCTGGTCGGACGGGCGCTTCCGCCCACCGTTGCGCGAGGCCGACATCGCGCCCCGGTCCCTTCAGAGGGAGCTGCCGATCTGGGTCGGCGTGGGCGGCACGCCGACCTCCGCCGTCGAGACCGGTGCCCGAGGGCTGCCCGTGATGCTCGGGGTCCTGCTCGGCACCGTGGGCAGCCACTCCCGGATCGTCGACCTCTACCGGTTGGCGGCCGAGCGGGCCGGGCGCGATCCGGCCACCCTGCGGGTCGGGCTGGGCGTGCAGGGTCACGTCGGCCGGACCAGTGCGGAGGCGCGGCGGACGATGTACCCGCACTTCACCGCAGGCTTCCGGGACAACAACCACAAGCGGGGCGAGGGATTCGTACTCAGCCCGGAGAAGTTCGACGCCTTCACCGGTCCGCAGGGCGCCCTCGTCGTCGGCAGCGCCCAAGAGGTGATCGACAAGGTCGCGGCCTACCACGAGGTGTACGGGATCAGCCGGTTGCTCCTGCACGTCGGCTTCGGCGGAATGCCCCAGGCGCGGATCCTCGAGTCCGTCGAGCGGCTCGCCACCGAGGTCGCCCCGGTGCTTCGCCGGGATCTCGCCGTTCCGACCGTCACCTACGCGGGTGCCACCGACAGGCGCTAGACCAGCTGTTCCCGGTTCAGCCGATGTGTTGATCTAAAGATGTGTTGTCACACAGAACATTTGGCGAGCACACTAGAAGTGTGCCCGGCTCGACCGGCCCTGAAATTTCGGAGAGGCAAACATGACAACCATCGAAAACGCCGACGTCGTGGTCGTCGGTGCCGGAACAGCCGGCTCCGTCGTCGTACGGCGGCTCGTCGACGCGGGACACCGCGTCGCGGTCATCGAGGCTGGCCCGACGGACGGGCGGCCGGAGATCGCCAGCCCATTCGGGGCGGGGGCCCTCTTCGCCAGCGAGGTCGACTGGGCGCTGTCCACCGTGCCGCAGTCGCACGCCAACGGCCGCGTCCTCTACCAGCCGCGCGGCAGGAGCCTCGGCGGCAGCACGATTCTCAACGGCATGCTCTACATCCGCGGCGCGCGCAGCGATTACGACGCGTGGGCCGCCGCCGGCGCCACCGGCTGGTCCTGGCCGGAGGTTGAGCCGTACTTCCGCCAGCTGGAGAACTACGACGGCGCGACCGACGGCGCCCGTGGCACCCACGGCCCGCTCCCGGTGCACCGCAACACCGACCCCGACCCCCTTGTGACATCCTTCGTCGACGCGGCGGTGCAGGCCGGGCACCCCTACAACGACGACTACAACGCCGGGGACAGCCGTGGGGTCAGCTACGCCCAGGCCACTGTCGACAATGGCGAACGGGTGACGGCGTGGCGGGCGTACGTGCAACCGGTGGTCGACTCCCCACTGCTGCGGGTCATCACCGACGCGCTGGTCACGAAGGTCGTCATCGAGGACGGCCGGGCGGTCGGAGTCGAATACCTCCAGGACGGCGCGCGTCGCGTGATCCGGGCCACGAAGGAGGTCGTGCTGTCAGCTGGCGTCTTCGGCACACCTCAGCTCCTCATGCTGTCCGGCATCGGCGCCGCCGACGAGTTGCGCCAGCACGGCATCGAGGTGGTCCGGGATCTGCCCGGCGTCGGGCGTAACCTCCGCGACCACGTCGCCAGCCCCATCGTGTGGGAGAGCCGCCGGACAGTCCCGACACCACGTATGACCGGCATCGAGGCCCAGTTGATCACGGACTCCGGGGATGCCGGAGGGATCCAGCCCGACAGGCAGGCGGTGTTCGTCAGCTTCGTGTACTCCACCATCACCGAGAACCTGCCCGAGCAGGGCTTCACCGCGCTCGCCATCCTGCTGCACCCGCACAGTCAGGGCCGGGTGCGACTGCGCTCCGCGAACCCCGCCGACGCGCCCCTCATCGACCTCGGCATCCTGTCCGACCCCCGTGACACCGAGGCTCTCGTCGACCACCTCGAATCACTGCGGAACGTGGCCCAGCAGCCCGCGCTCACCGAATGGATCAAGTCCGAGGTCTACCCCGGTCCGGAAGGCACGAGCCGCGACGGGCTTCGCGACTACGTGCGGGCCTCGGCCGACAGCGGCCATCACCAGGTGGGTACGGCGCGCATCGGCACCGACCCGCTGGCGGTCGTCGACCCGCAACTCCTCGTGCACGGCCTGGCCGGGCTGCGGATCGCTGACGCCTCGATCATGCCCACCACTCCCGCGGGCAACACCGCCGCACCAACCCTCATGATCGGGGAGCGGGCTGCCGACCTGATCCTGGGCAACGGCTGACCGTTCTCGATCTGACGAGAGCGTGGCCGGACCGTGCCGACGGTCCGGCCACTCGCATTCCGTGGCGTTCGCCGAGCAGCCGAAAGGCGCCGTTGCGCAATTGCGGGATCTGCCGAACTTCCTCTCCTTTCCGCGACGCGGTAATGCGGGCCGCCAAGCGCGCACAGGGCCGTCCAGCAGGTAAGGGAAGACTTACCTAACAATGTGGCCTGACCCCCGACGCAACCGTCAAGGACAACGAAAACGCCGGTGCGGGCAACTGTGCGCTGCTAGCGTGATGTCGTTCGACACTTTGATTCGAGGTCCCGACCGGTGGCGGGTTTGCCGCCCACCTGCGTGGCAAATACGGACTGACATTTGAGTACGCCGGCTCGACGAGTTCTTTACCGCGCCGGCCCTTACGGTTTGGGAGAACATCATGAAAACTCTGCTCCAGTCGCCCCCCGTGCGTGAATGTGCCGCCACCGCGTGCAGCTTCAACGCCAAGGGCTGTCACGCTCCAGCGATCACCGTGGCCTCGACGGGCGACGCCGCGTCCTGCGCCACGTTCGTGGAGTCGTCGATGCAGGGCGGCATCCCCGAGGTGACAGGGGCGGTGGGCGCGTGTGCGCGCTCCGAGTGCACCTACAACACCAACCTCGCCTGCACTGCCGAATCCATCACCGTCGGCCCCGGCGCCACCGTCAGCGACTGCCTCACCTACCAGCCCGCCTGACGGCCACGGGCGCGTGCCGACGTGACATCACACCCACGGCACGCACCCGCTTGGCAAAGGTTAGCCTTACCTACTACTGTCACGATCCGAGGCCGATTCACCTTCACTACGGGCCAAGGGGACTGACATGCTGTTCCACCCAGCCGGGCGACCGACGGAGCTGGCGCATCCCGCGCACGCTGCCGTACCGGCTGATCGGGCCGCTGTGACGGCACGGTCGGCCCTGGCCGCTGCCCCGTCCCTGCGGCTCCGGTTGGGCGACGTCTGCGCCGACCTCATCGAGTCGCACGCCGTCCTGCCCGACGGCACGGTGATCCTCGCGGTGGATGCGATGAGCCGGACCGGCGGACTGCTGGTCGCGGCTCGCGGTCGGCCGGGCGCGGTACGGCTCGACGTGACGCAACTCGTCCCGGTCGCCGTACGCTCCCGCGTGCGGGCCAGGGTGTGGATGCAGGGCACCGCGCGCCGGTTCGACTCGGGCATCCTGGACTCCTGCGACTGCGACACCGTCATGTCCCTGCTCGACCTGCCCCCCGTCGCGCTGTGGGCTGTCGAACCCATCGAGATCGGCCTCACCGACGACATCGGCGACACCAGCGTGAGCGTCAGCGCCTATCGCGGCGCGCGGCCGGACCCGCTCGCCGCCGACGAAGCCGTACACCTGCAGCACCTCACCGACCGGCACGGCGATCTCCTCGACCAGCTCGCCGCACGTGTCGACCCCGCGTTGACCGCCGGGTCGACGCGGGTCGTACCGGTCGCCGTCGACGCCGACGGCATCGTGCTCCGCGCCGAGGCACCGGCCCGGCACACCGACGTCCGGCTGCCGTTCGCCCACCGGGTCACCAGGAGCGCCGACCTCGCCGAAGGGCTGCGGATGCTGCTCGCCGAGGCGTGAGCGGCACTGGTACGGGTCGCTCCACCACCGTCGTCAGCTCCATCCGCTGGCCCTCGGCCGCCGACCGGAGCAGGGCGGTCATCGTGTCGAGTACGTGCAGCGCGACGTCGCCTCCGGCGCGCGGCGGACGCTCACCGTCGGCGGTGACAAGGTCGATCAGACCGACGCCCCGGGACGCCTCCGCGTAACCGGCCAGCGGTTCGACAACGCGCCATTCGGTGCCTCCGAGCGCGCAGAGCCGGACCGGCCCGTCGAAATTGTTCGGGTCGGGTACGGCGAGAGTGCCGGTCTCCCCGTGCACCTCGATCGGTGCGGCAGTCGTCGCGACCCCGTCGAAGCTCATGGTGATGGTGGAGAGAGCACCGTTGACGTGTTCGAGCACGCCTGTCACGTGGGTGTCCACCCCAACCGGAATCCGCTGGCCGAGACGCGGGCCCGAGCCGATGACGCGCTCGGGGCGCAGGCGGCTGACGGTTCCGCCCACCGCGTGAACCGGCCCGAGCAGGTGGATGAGCGTCGAGATGTAGTACGGCCCCATGTCCAGCAGCGGGCCGCCGCCCGGGGCGTAGTAGAAGTCGGGGTGGGGATGCCAGCGCTCGTGCCCCGGCGTGACCATGACGGCCGACGCGGACAACGGGCGGCCGATGAGCCCGCCGTCGATCGCCGCCCGCGCCGTCTGCGTACCGGTGCCCAGAACGGTGTCCGGCGCGCACCCGACGCGGACGCCGGCCGCCGCGGCGCGTTCGACGATCGAAAGGCCGTCCTCGAACGTCACGGCGAGCGGCTTCTCGACGTACACGTTCTTGCCCGCGTCGATCGCGCCGAGCGAGATCTCGGCGTGCGCCGCGGGGATGGTCAGGTTGAGCACCGTCTGCACGTCCGGGCGGGCGAGCAGACGCTCGACGGTCAACGCCTCGGCGTCGGGGATGGTGGCCGCCGCCGCAGCAGACCGGGCAGCGTCGAGGTCGGCCAGCGCGGCGATGCTCACCGCCGGGTGGTTCGCGAGTGTGTTCAGGTACGCGCGGGAGATGACCCCGAGACCTACGACGCCGACGCGGTGCGGGTCGCCCACACCATCCCCCTCTCGATGACGGTACGGACGCCCGGGTGCTCCAGCACGTCGAGGCTGTGCCCCGGGGTGGTCACGACGACGCGCCCGGCACCCCAGAGTCGGGTCCAGATCGCCGGCGAGGTGACCGGCCGGTGCCACGGATGCCACTCCTGCGTCGGGTGGGTCGTCACGGCCAGGACGTCGATGAGGTCGTCGTGCAGCACCCAGTACTGCTCGGTGACCAGGTCGAAGTCCTCGATTCCCGTGGTGATCGGGTGTTCCCGGCCGAGGTCGGTGATGCGCACGGTGTGCGGCAGGAAGTTGTCCTCCTCGCCACCGTGACGCTCGCACGGCTCCCGACCCGGGTGGGTCGCGAACTGGCCGCCCACCAGATGCAGGTACTCAGAGGACGCGCGGAACGAGTCCACGATGCCGCCGTGCCAGCCGGTGAACCCCGTACCGGCGATGACCGCCGCGCTGAGGCCCGCCGACTGCTCCGCGGTGATCTGCGACATCGTCATGCACTGCACGACGAGGTCGGTGCCGGCCATCTCGGCGGCGTCGGCGTAGATCTCCGTCGACTCCTCGACCCGTACGACATAACCACTTCGTTCGAGGAATGGGATGAACAACTCCGTCGCCTCGACCGGCCGGTGCCCCTCCCAGCCGCCCCGGACCACCAACGCTCTCCGCTGCGCCACCCTCGCTCCCTCCGTGCCTGTCGAGAACCGACACCGTACTCGCGGTTGCCGCCTCGGACCATTGACGCGGAGTACGCTTCGGCCGTCGCAGCGGAAGACCCGCCCGGTGGGCGCCTGCTGGGTCGGGATACTCAGGACGGCCGAGTATCCGGCATCAGGCGCCCCACTCGAAGATCCAATAGCCTGGGGCGCGTGGTGACATTCCTGCGCCGATGGACGTTGCGCTTCGCGAGCTTCGCCCTGACCTGGCTCTACACGCTGTACCGGATCCATCCGGCGATGTGGCGGCTCACCGCGCGTCAGTATCGTCCGTACATGGGTCGGTTCGCCCGGCTGCACGCCTGGATGACCTGCCAGTTCGCCGCTATCGACGTGCCCGCGTACGGCGACTACCTGCGCCGCAACCATTGGCGGTTCCGGTGGTTCGACCTGTCGTCGTACCCGCCCACCGACAAGCGGTCCTACGTGCAGGCGTACCCGGAGGCGCAGCGTTGTTGGCACGGTGAGATCGAGATCGCCGGCAGCGTGGTCGACGAGTCGTCGGGCTCGTCCGGTCAGCCGTTCAACTGGATCCGCAGCCGCCGGGAGTTGCGCTCGGTCCACAAGAACCTGGCCGGCTACGCCACTATGGTGTTTCCGTCGAAGCGGCGGTTCGTCATCAATGCGTACTCGATGGGTGCCTGGGCCACCGGGACCAACACGGGCATCGCCATGTCCACGATCGCCATGGTGAAGAACACCGGACCGGACCTGCAGAAGATCGTCGACACCCTGCGGTACTTCGGGCCTGGCTTCGACTACATCGTCACCGCGTACCCGCCGTTCCTCAAGCATCTGCGCGACAAGCTCGACGCCGAGGACTTCCCGTGGGCTGAGTACCGCATCAGCGGCCTGGTCGGCGGTGAGGGGATGACCGAGGCGCTGCGCGACTATCTCCAGGAGCGGTTCGTCAAGGTGCGCTCCGGCTACGGGGCCAGCGACCTCACCATCGGCATCGCAGGTGAGACCGACTTCAGCGTCTGGGTCCGCCGGCGTCTGCGTACCGACGTCGCGCTGCGGACCGCCCTGCTGGGGGCCGACGAGCATCGGCTGCCGATGGTCTTCCAGTACAACCCGCTCGAGACGTACCTGGAGACCACCTCGGACCAGGAGGTGCTCTGCACGATCAACTCGACGGCGCTGCTCAGTCCCCGGGCCCGCTACAACATCGGCGACGAGGGCCGACTGGTCTCGTACCCGGACGTCGTGGCCGCCATCGCCGACCCCGAAGCGCGGGCCGAGGCGGAGCGCGCCTGGCAGGTCGACCGGATGCGGCTGCCGTTGCTGTTCCTGTACGGCCGCAAGGACAGCACGATCTCGTACATGGGCGCCAACATCTACCCGCAGGACGTCGAGTACGGCCTCTACACAGGCAATGCGCAGGCGCACCTGCTGCAGAGCTTCTGCCTGGAGTTGACCGAGCAGGCCGACCTGGAGAGCCGGCCGGTCGTCCACCTGCAACTTCGCGAGCACCTGGCGCTCGACCCCGACCAGCGTCGAAGCCTTGTGGACACCTGTCGCGCCGGGGTCCTGCGTCACCTCGCCGAGGTCAGCCGCGACTTCGCCGAGTCCCTCGCCGAGGATCCGTCCGCCGCCGACCTGCGGGTGGAGGTCCACGAGTTCGGCACCGGCCCCTTCGCCGACGCCGCCTCTAAGATCAAAAACGTGTACCTGGTGAAGGGCGTGACGGTGTGAGGACCAGCGACTTCTCGGCTGCGCCTCCGGTGGGCCAGGCGACAGCGATGTTCGTCGGCGCCACCCGCTACCGCGGGCCGCGCTCGATCCTCACGCTCACCCGTGTGTGGTTCAAGATGGTGCGGCAGATGAAGCGGATGGACGGCTACCGGTGGCACACCGTGTATTACCAGTTCCCCTTCACTCTCGGCACCATCGCCTTCTTCAGCGACCGCGACGCGCTGCTGAAGTTCGCCCGCAGCCGCCACCACCGCGACCTCATGTGCTGGGTCACCGATCACGGCACGAAGAACGCGACCGGTGGCTACATCCGCCTGTACAACGCCGAACCCGAGGGCTACAGCAACGGCGTCTGGCGGGCCGAGTCCGACGGCATGGCACACATACCGACCTTCACCCCGCTGTCCACCGAGACGTCCGGCCCGACGGTGCACCGCTCATGAGGCTGGTTCCCGTGCAGTCGAGGGCTGACCTGCGGGCGTTCCTCGACTTCCCGCTCCGGCTCCACCCCATCGACCGGTACGTGCCCCTGCTGTCATCGGTCATCGCGAACCACCGCCGCACGGCCGAGCTGTTCCTGGTCCGCGATCGACACGGCGCCGTCGTGGGACGTACCAGCATGCACCGCAGCGCGGCCTTCGACGCCAAGGTTGGCCCCCGGCAGTTGTTCGGGCACACCGAGTTCGTCGATGACGACGACGTCTTCGCCGCCATCATGGACGGCGTCGAGGCCAGGGCCGGCGGCCGACCGATCTTCGGCCCGGTGGCGCTGCTGCCCAACCAGACCGGCGGGGTGATCACGTCCGGCTTCGCCGACCGCGGCTTCGTGGACTCCGCGTGGAACCCCGCCTACTACCCGACGATGTACGAGCGGCATGGCTTCCACCGTCGCTTCGAGGCGGACACCTGGCTTGTCGACCTCGACGGTACGGCCGCCGGCGACCACGACCACGGGTTCGCCTTCGACGACGCCCGTATCGCCGCCGAACAGCTCGTCATCCGGCACGGCTCCCGGTGGCGCCTGCGCAGTCAACTGCCGATCCTGCGGCAGATGCTCAACGCGAGCTTCGCCCAGCTCGGCTACTACACCACCATCTCCGCCGAGCAGTTGGCGGAGCAGACGGACGGCCTCGCCTTCCTGCTCGACGAGTCGCTGCTTCTCTGGTTGGAGAAGGCGGGCCGTCCCGTCGCGTTCGTCGTCACAGTGCCGGACATCTCCGAGTACCTCATGAGCATCGGCGGCCGGCTCGGCGTCACCAACCAGGTCCGCCTCCTCGCCACCCGCAACCGGTACCGTCGTGACGCCGTCCTCATCATCAAGGGCACGGTGCCCGACGAGCAGGGCAAGGGGTACCTGACGCTGCTGTCCCGGGAACTGCACCGCAACCTCGCCAGCAACGGGTACCGCACCTTGCGCAGCACCTTCGTCGAGCGGACGAACGACGCCTCGGCCGCCCAGTACCGGCGCGCGGGCGGACGGCCGCTGCACGGGTACACCTTCTACGAGAAGGTGGCGGCGGCGTGAGCTGGGTGCAGCAGTTGCGGGCCAACGAGGCGATCTGCAACCGGGCACCGAGCGCGCACAACACGCAGCCGTGGCGACCGGAATACCAGGCCGACAGGATCGTCATCGATGTCGACGCGGCCCGCAGCCTGCCCGACTCCGACCCGACCGGCCGCGATCTGGCCCTCGGCATCGGCGCCTTCGTGGAGACCTGCCTCATCGTCTCCGCCGAACTCGGTCTCTCCGTCGCCGCGGCCCCCGGCCCGCAACTGATCCCCGCGGCGAACCGCTACCGGACTCCCTTCACGATCGCCGACGTCGAGGCCCGCCGGGTCGCCCGTGGTCCCTACGAGCCCGGGTACGTCGACGCTGACGTCATCGCCGACCTGGAGCCCGGCATCGCGCACGTTCCGGCCCGGGATCTCGCACCGGATCTGGAGGTCGCCGACCGCTGGATGTTCGGCACGCCAGCCGTCGCTGTCGAGTTGCGGGACTGGCTGCGCCTCAGCCCACGCCATCCCCGGTACCACCTCGACGGGCTCACCGACCGGGCGCTCGCCCTGTCCCGGTCCGATGCGTGGGCCCTGTCCGCCGCGCTTCGCGCGTACCCCGTCACCCGCCGGCTGGGCCTTGCGGCCCTGCTCGCCGCCAGCGGCCGCGGCCTGCTGCGTTACGACGGCAGCGTCCTGGTCCTGCTCGCCGACGGCGACGACCACATCGCCGCGGGCAGGCGCCTTCTGCGGACGTGGCTGACTCTCGCCCGGCACGGCCTGGCGGTCCATCCGCTCAGCCAGCTCATCGACTGCCCGGCGACGGTCGCTCGGCTCGCAGAGCGGGTGGGCGGCCAACCCCTCGCGGTGTTTCGCGTCGGTCACCCTCTCGCCGAGCCGGTCCGCTCAGCACGACGCATGTAGGAATCTTTCCTGCATCAATATTTAGTGGTATCTATTTCACACCGATCCTCCTAACCACCGGAGAGCGACGTGTGGAGATCCCGCCTGGCAACTCTCGCCCTGAGCCTGGCCACCGCCACGGCTGCCACCCTCACCCTGACAGCGCCCGCACAGGCTGCGCCCGCCGACCACTACGTCGCCCTCGGCGACTCCTACTCCTCCGGAGTGGGTGCCGGTAGCTACACCGCCGAAAGCGGTTCCTGTCAGCGCAGCACCAACGCCTACCCGGCGCTGTACGCCACCAACGTGCGACCCGCGTCGTACCGCTCGGTCGCCTGCTCCGGTGCCACCACCACCAGCGTGATCAACACGCAGCTCAGCGCGCTCAGCGCCACCACCACACTGGTCAGCGTCACGGTCGGCGGAAACGACGTCGGCTTCGCCAACATCATGACCACCTGCGTGCTCTACGGGACCACCGACTGCGTGGCAGCCGTGCAGGCCGCCGAGAACAAGGCCCGCGCAGACCTCCCCGCCCTGCTGCGCGCCGTCTACAACGGAATCCGCACCCGCGCGCCCTCGGCCCGCGTGGTGGTCGTCGGCTACCCGGTCTTCTACCAACTGGGTACGACGTGTGTGGGGCTCAGCGCCACCTCCCGCGCGAAGATCAACGAGGGCATCAACCTGGTGGTTGACATCATCCGAACCGCCGCCCAGGCCGCCGGCTTCACCTTCGCCGACGTACGGTCGAAGTTCGTCGGGCACCAGTTGTGCAGCTACGGCGAGAAGTGGTTGCACGCCTTGAATTTCGCGAACATCGGCGTCTCCTACCACCCGACTGCGGCAGGCCAGTCCGGCGGCTACTACCCGGTCTTCCGCTCCGTCGCCGGCTGACGCCGAGGGCGCCTGAACGGTCGGGCCTGTGGGTGCGGCTGATGAACCGCACCCACAGGCCTGACCGGATGGCGACGAGCCCGGTGAGCTGCCTCAGAGGGTGAAGACGAGGGTGGAGATGCTGCGGGCACCCACGTTGATGGTGGCCTGACCCCCGTTGACGGCTGTCGGCTGACTGGCGGCGTTGGCGTTCTGCGAGGTGAGGTAGTGCTCCGCCCGCGTGACGTTCTGCGGGGCTTGGACCACTGCGTTGTTGACCGCGCTGTTCGACCTGTTGAGGATCACCAGAGTGATCTTCCCGTCGCCCTGGTAGGCGGTCACCTCCAGCGGGGACGCCTTGGAACTCTTCGTCAGGGCGACGCGCTGGTAGCCGGGGCGCACGTACTTCGCGTACTGCGAGAAGGCGTACCCGCGCTTGAGCGGAGCGCCCGCGACGGTCCCGTACGCGGACTCGCCGTCACCGATGAAGGAGTAGTAGCGCTTGCCGTACCACCAGATGTAGGCGCTCCAGTTGGCCTCCATCGACTTGTGCACCGTACGCATGATGTCGTCGAGCGTCTCGTCCCAGACTGCCTGGTTGGCGGGGTTGCCCCAGATGTTGGAGCCGCTGCCGTCGGCCTCGTGGTGGTTCCACTCGGTCATCCACACCGGCTTGTTGTACTGCTCGGCCAGGGAGTACGGCCGCAGCCGGCCCGACTCCTCGGTGCCGTACAGGTGCCCGCCGATGTAGCCGATGTTGTTGCGGGCTGTCGCGTCGTTCAGGGTCGGATCGGTGAAGTTGTAGTTCAGGTTCACCGCCTCGGCGACCATCAGCTTGGTGTTCTGCACCCTGGCGCCCTGGTCCCGGACGAAGGTGCGCAGTTCGGTGCCGCTCCAGTCCATCGAGTCGTAGTCCGGGTGCCAGTCCGGCTCGTTCTGCACCGATGTCACGTCGATTGTCACACCCTGGCCACGCATGTACTGGACGTAGCTGTTCAGGTGATTGGCGTAGTCGTCGTAGTAGTCGGTCCTCAGCTTGCCGCCGTTGACCCGACTGTTGTTGGTCTTCCACGCCGCAGGTGCCGTCCACGGCGAGGCGAGGATCTTCACGTTCGACCCGGACGCCTTCGCCGTCTTCAACGAGTTCACGTGCGTCGCCCACTCACTGGACACCGGCGAGAGACCGGTACGCACGATCGACAGCCCCAACTGGTTGGGTCCCATCCCGACCAGAGTCTGCGTCTCGGCAGTCGACCACGCGCTACCCCAGATCGACTGGGCGGCACCGAATCCGTCGACCGTCTGGTACCTGGTGGCGCTGTTCACGGTGATGTCCGCCGGCCCGGTCGGCGGTGGGGTGGTCGGGGGCGGAGTGGTCGGCGGCGGGGTCGTCGGCGCGGGAGTCGTCGGCGCGGGAGTCGTCGGCGTCGTGCCGCCGGTGCAGGCCACCCCGTTCAGCGCGAAGCTGGTCGGAGCCGGGTTGCTGCCGGTCCACGAACCGTTGAAGCCGAACGACGCCGTCCCGTTGGTGGGGATGGCCCCGTTGTAGCTGACGTTGGTGGCCGTGACTGCCGCGCCGCTCTGGGTCACCGTCGCGTTCCACGCCTGCGTCACCGTCTGGCCGGCGCCGTAGGACCATGTCAACGTCCAACCCGACACCGCATCACCGTGATTGGTGATGACGACGTTGGCCCCGAAGCCTCCCTGCCACTGCGACGACACGGCGTAGTCGACCGAACAGCCGGCGGCAGCGGCCCCCGCCGGTAGGGCTGCCGCCACCGCCGTCGATGCCAAAAGGACGGCACCTGCCGACATCATGGCCATCGTGGTCCTTCTCGGTCTTCTCATCGACAATCTCCTAGGTGTTCGGGGCCGCCCGGATCAGAGGCGGGTACAGGTGAGGGACGGTCGTCGCCGTCAGTGACGGTGCGCCCCGATTGGTGTGGAGGCACCCAGCCGTCCAGGTCCTCGATGGAGACGTTCCGGGTGCTGCCGCCGGGTGCGTTACGCCCACCCCAGAGCTGGGTTGTGATGCTCTGCTGCGAGGAATCATCGTTAGCGCTAACAGGGCGGCCCGTCGCACCCGGCGCTGAAGTCGTCGATGTCTGGCGGCGTCCGTGCTCCCAGCCGGAGCGCCACCATGCCCGCATCGACTTTCGTGGATTGAAGGGCCTCTCGTCAAGATGCGGCGAGGAGGTTTCGCGAAAGTGATTTCTTGCACCGCGCTGGCGTGGCACCGCCCGACCTCCGGCGCAGTGACAGCCGAGGGTCGCCGGCGGAGCAGCGGTGCACGAAATGTTGTCGCGAACATTTCAGTGGGGCTGGCTGGTAGGCGGCTGCGGCGTACCGGCTGACCGGGCGGGCCATGGTCCACCCGTAGAATTCGTTCGTGATCGATGAAGGCCACGGACGCCAATCCCGCAAGCCCTGGCGCGGTGACCTGCCCATCGCCACGATCGCCGAACTGGCCGGGGTCTCCCCACCGACGGTCTCCAAGGTCCTCAACGGTCGAGGTGGCGTGGGCGAGCAGACCCGACTGCGGGTGGAGGCGCTGCTACGCGACCACGGTTACCGCCGACGGCAGGCCAGCGGCGCGGCCCGCTGCATCGAGGTGGTCTTCCACCAGATGCTGCCCTCGATCGCCATGGAGATCCTTCGAGGTGTGCAGGAGGTTGCCGGCGCGAGGGACTACACGGTCGGCTTCAGCGATGTCCGGCGGCGCATACTCGCGGGCCAACAGTGGGTGGAGCCTCTGCTCATGCGCCAGCCGGCCGCCGTCATCACTGCGTTCTCCCTCATCACCGCCGATGACGGCAAGCGGTTCGCCGCAGGCGGCATACCGCTGGTCGCCATCGATCCGACAAGCGACCTCTCCCCCACGCCCGCGGTCGGGGCGAACAACTGGAGTGGTGCTCTCGCCGCCACCCGGCATCTTCTCGACCTCGGCCACCGGCGGATCGGTGTGATCACCGGGCCGGTCAACGACCTGTCCGCGCGGGCCCGCCTGGACGGCTTCCGCGCCGCGTTGGACTACGCAGGCGTGCCGTTCGACGAAACCCTCGAACGACGTGGCGTCTTCAGCTTCGACGACGGCAACGAACTCGGTGCTGAGCTGCTTGCCCAGGACGCACCGCCGAGCGCCGTCGTCTGCGGCAACGACCTACAGGCGTTGGGCCTCTACACCGCGGCCCGGGCTCGTGGCCTGCGGGTTCCGGAGGACCTCAGCGTCACCGGCTTCGACGACATCGATCACGCACCATGGCTGACCCCGCCCCTGACCACGGTACGACAGCCCTTCGGTGAGATCGGTGCCACCGCCGCCCGGCTGGCCCTGGCCCTTGCCGAGGGCGGTCGCCTGGCCCAGGAACGGTACGAACTCGGCACGACCCTCGTCGTCCGTGGCAGCACCGCACCGCCGGCCGCCCGATGATCCTGGTGATCAGTCCGGCAGGTCGGCGACCCGGGTCGACAGTTTGCGCAGCACCGCGAGTTCGTCCGGGCTCAGATGATCGAGGAAGCGCGCTCGTACGGACCGAAGGTGGTGCGGGGCGGCTTCGTCCAGCACCGTGAAGCCGTCATCGGTCAGGTGCAGGATGCAGCCTCGGGCGTCCTGTGGGTCGGGCTCCTTGTCGATGAGTCCCCGAGCCTGCATGCGGGTCGCGTGGTGGGACAGCCTGCTGCGCGACCACTCCATCTTGGCGGCGAGGTCCTTGAGCGCCCAGCGCCGGTTCGGCTTCTCCGAGAGCGTGCTCAGCACCTCGTAGTCGGCCGGCGACAGACCTGAGTCGCGGGCCAGATCCCGGCTGAGCCGTGCCGGCAGCGCTGTCAACAGTCGCCGGAAAGCGCGCCACGCGTGTTCCTCGTCCTTGCTGAGCCAGGGGGTGTCCACCTGGCCACAGTACTACTCGTTGACATGTCATTGAAACCTCCGCTAGCTTCTGTGACATGTCAACGAATACAGCGGCCGCATCCCTGCACGTACTGGTCATCGTCGCGAGCACCCGCCCCGGACGGCTGGGCCCGGCGATCGCCGACTGGTTCGTCCAGGCGACCCTTCCGGCAGCCTCTTCCGGCGAGGTCACTCTCGACATCGCGGACCTGGCCGACATCGGGCTGCCGCTGCTCGACGAACCCGAGCACCCCAGCAGCGGCGTGTACGCGCACGAGCACACCCGGGCGTGGAGCCGACGGGTTGCCGCAGCCGACGCGTTCGTCGTGGTGACACCCGAATACAACTACGCAATGCCGGCGGCGTTGAAGAACGCCTTCGACTTCCTCTACCACGAGTGGGCGTGGAAGCCTGTGGCGTTCGTCAGCTACGGCAACACCTCGGCCGGCACCCGCTCCGTGCAGATGGCCAAGCAGGTCGTCACCACTTTGAAGATGATGCCCATCGGCGCCACCGTCGCTCTGCGCATCGCCGATAGCACCAGCAACGGTCAGGTGCTGCGATCGGCAGGACTCGACGAGACCGCCCGCAGAATGCTGCTTGAACTGACCCGGGTGGCCTCAGCGATGCGGCCCCTGCGTACCGAACCCGAGAGTGAGGTCACCGGGCCTGTCGACGGGCTGAGGCTGACCACAGCCCAGCCCGACGACCTGGCCGAACTGCTCGTGCTCCAGCGGTGCTGCTGGGTGCAGGAGGCCCTCGCGAACGACACCCTCGACCTGGCGCCGCTGCGGGAAACGCTCGACGAACTGCGCGAGTCGATGTCGACCTGGCACCTGTGGTGCGTACGGCGGCATGGGCGCCTCGTGGCAGCGGTGCGGGCGCGGGCGCGTGAGCGCGCGTGGCTGATCGGCCGCCTCATGGTCGCTCCCGACCAGGCCGGCAGCGGCATCGGCACCTGGCTCCTCTCACACATCGAGCAGCAGGCCCCCCAGGAGGCCGCGCACTACGAACTGTTCACCGGCCGCCGCAGCACCCGCAACATCCAGCTGTACGAACGCGCCGGCTATGCCCTCTCCCCCGCTGAAGGCACCCCGCACGACGCCGTCCGCCTCACGAAACAGCGGCAACCGGTCGCCCGTCTCGGGTGAGGTGGCATCGGCGCTCCGGGCAAGGTGGGCTCTGCCCACGGCGGAATGTATTGCGGCCAGAGATGACGGTTGGAGAGGCTAAGGAGGTGCCTGAACTCATGGACATCATGGTCGGGAAACGTGCGCCTCTCATTGCGGCTGTGGCCTGCCGTCGACGAGGACAAGCCGCCCACCCTGCTGCTCCACGCCATGGGCATGACCACAGGCGACTGGGATGTGATCGCCTCGGGCCTTCGTGTAGACCGCACCGTGTACGCCGTTGACCTGCGGGGCCACGGTGCCAGTGACTGGCCCGGCACGTACACGATGGATCTGTTCGCACACGATGTCATCGGCGTCCTCGACCGGTTGGACATCGGCGCGGTGGACCTGGTCGGTCACTCCCTCGGCGGCTTGGTGGCCTGCCGGGTCACCGCCGAACGGCCGGAGCTCGTCCGCAAACTCGTCCTTGAGGACATCGGGTTCCTCCACCCCCGGCCGCCGCGGCTTCCCGAGCGGCCCGCAGGGGATCTGCCGTTCGACTGGCACATGGTCGAGCAGATCCGGCCGCAGATCGACGCCCCGGATCCGGGATGGGCCGACATCGTCGCCCGGATCACGGCACCAGCGCTGCTCATCGCCGGCGGAGCCACCAGCCCTGTCCCCCAGCAGCACATCGCCGAGCTCGCCGATCGCCTGGCCGACGCGCGGCTGACGACGATCGCGGCAGGCCACCTGATTCACGAGGCTGCTCCAGCCGAGTACCTCAGGACGCTGACCGCCTTCCTCACCGCCTGATCGACGCCATCCGCCCTTGTCGCCGGTCAGGCAAACGGCTCAAGGCCCTTTGTTCGCGCCGTTGGGATGGTAACCGCGTCCACCGAGGGCTGATGTGCGCTACATGAGCGGCGTCTACTCTTCGTCGCGTGCCTGTGGGATTCGGGGTAAGCCTGGTCGTCCGTGGTCAGACCGTGGACCCAGAGGGAATGCTGGCGACCCTAACCAGGGACGTCACGCTCAACAACATCGACGTCGACCGCGTCGGTGACGTCGTGTGGTTCACCGCCGACGAACTCGGTGATCTGTCGGTCCTCGCGGCGCCGTTGGCCGGCTGGTGGCAACAACACGGACCAAGCGTGGCTGGCGGCGTGGCACTACGGTTCGTCGGGCCGGACGGCGTTACGGAGCTGACCTACAGCAAACCGGAGCTGGCCGTCGAACAGGTCCAGCGCCACATCAATGTCGACAGCGGCCAACTCTACGGTCCAGGTGAGGCACCCGGGCCGATACGCAGGCTCACTGCGGCGCTATTGCGCCGGACCCGGAATGGCTTCACCGCGTCGGAACTGTTGATCCGCGACGAAGGTAGCCTCCTGTGCGTTGCACTGGCCGGCCGTGACCTCGACGACCGACCCCGCAGCCTTGAGTTCCAGGCATTCAACCCCGCGCATGACGACTACGACCCCGACGATGACGACGGATACTGCCTGGTCACCGAGCACCACGTACCGGTCGTGCAAGGGCTGGTTGCGCTCCGGCTGACTCCGCGGTCTTACGCCTACATCTGGCCGACGGAGCGGCCCGAACCTGGGGAGTACGCTCCGCGATCTACCCGGTCACGCTTCACATCGAAAACCACGAGATCGAACAACTTCGCCTGCAGCTACGTCGTCTCTTCTCCGTCGGCGGCGATCGACTACCCGTACCGAAACTCGAACTCGGGTAAGACTGCGATCACACATTCACGATCATGCCGAGAGAGTTGTCGCCTCCGCAGACGGTCGCGGGCAACTGCCGAAACTACCGGCAGTTGCCCGTGACCACGTTGTGCCATCCCGGAGCCGAGCGACGGTAGAGAGCCGCCCGTGGTGTCCGGTGCTTGTTGTTACGGCTGGAGCGCCTTGGCCGCAGGGGTCCAGGTCGACTCGTCATTGACGTCGGCGACCGTGATCCCCTTGGCGATCTTCTCCAGCTCGGACTGCGACAGGCCGTTGCCGAGGCCACCGGTGCTGACCTGGACGACGACCTTTCCGTCTGCGCTCCACACGTTGCAGAAGCCGCCGACTTCGGGGCCGCCGCCGTCGCCGACAGGCCGGTTGGAGGCGTTGTGGCACTTCGTCGTACCGGGCTCCGGCGACTGGTTCGAGCTGGTGCTCGGCGTGACGAAGATGTGGAACCCGTCCTTGATGGTGCCCTCGCCCTGGTCATACGGTGCGGTCAGGCCCGAGAGGGGCGCGGCCGGCTTGGTGTACGTCGCGCCGCCGTAGTCACCAGCGCGGGCCGTGGCGATGCCGCTGAGACCGGGCAGGGCGTGCGTGCCGATCTGCAGCGGCTTGTAGCCCCGCGGCACGTAGCCCACCGTGAACGGCACCGGGGCGGGCGTCGGACGGCTGGGCTTCAGGCCCTCGACCAGGCCGCCCAGGTCCTCGAAGCTCGGGGCGGCCTGGTCGGTGGAGACCGACGTGACGGCGGCCCAGGCATTGTCGGCGTACTCCCAGGCGAACAGCTTGTTTCGCGGGTCCAACTCGTTCTGCGGATCGAGGCCGACCGGCAGTGTCGCCTGCACGGCCCTGCGCCCGGCCACTGTGACGTTCCTGCCGTCCTTGATCCCGGCGGGGTCGAAGGCGCCCGGCCGGTAGACGGTCAGGTACGCCCACAGGCTCGGCTTCCCCCCGGCCTTCTTCTTCTGCTCGATGGTGTCGCCCTGAGCATCGGCCTCCTCTTTCGTGAGGGGCTTGTCGTTCGAGGTGTGGCCGTCGGAGTAGACGGAGGCGATCTGGTATGCGGTGGACACCACGATCGGGTCCTGCACGTGCAGGGTGCCCGCGTCGTACCCCTTGAAGGTGAAGGTGAACGGCGCGGCATCGGACCACTCGGCCGCGCCGTTCCCGGACGCCGCCGTCCCCGCCGGGGCCGGGGCCGTGGTGCCCTGCTCGGCGCCCAGGACCGGCAGCAGGAACGCGCCGGCGACCGCGACCACGACGAGACCGGCCGCGCCGGCCGACGCGAACCCGGCGCGACGACGCCGCTCGGCCCGCCGGCCCGCCAGGATGATGTCGTCGACGGTACGGGCCGTCGGTGGC
The DNA here is from genome assembly GCF_011927785.1 of Micromonospora profundi. Lineage (NCBI taxonomy): Bacteria > Bacillati > Actinomycetota > Actinomycetes > Micromonosporales > Micromonosporaceae > Micromonospora > Micromonospora profundi. Next base: position 3,012,322 of record NZ_JAATJK010000001.1, read on the forward strand.
TCGTCGCCGGTCACGGCGTCCACCAGGTCATGCAATTGCATTGGTCCACTCCTCCATCGGGTTCCCGTTGAGATTGATGCGCTCGGCGGCCAGTGACTCGCGCAGCTTCGCCAGGCCCCGGGAGACCTGGCTCTTGGCCGTGCCCACAGTGCAGTTGAGGACGCCGGCCGTGTCCTCCAGGCTCAGACCCAGGTAGTGCCGCAGCACGACCGCTGCCCGCTGCCGGGCCGGCACGGCGTCGAGCGCGGCCCGCAGGCGCATCCGCTCGTCGGCCGCACTGACCGGGTCCCCTACTGTGACCTCCGGCATGGCGTCCCCTGCCGACCGCTCGCGCCGCCAGGGCCGCCGGGTCTCGTCGATCGCTGCCCGATAGACCATCGTCTTCACGTAGAGATCGGGCCGCTCCAGCTTCCGCCATCGCGGGTAGAGCTTGATGAGCGCGTTGGCCACGGCGTCCTCTGCCGTGTGCCAGTCGCCGCAGGTCACATACGCCAGCTTGCGCAGCGACGTCATCTCTGACGTCACGAACTCGCGGAATGCCTGCTCGTCTTCGGCTTTCACGTCGATTGCCTCCCCTGTGACGGAGGTAGAACGGAGCCACCCACCCCAGGAGTTGCACGGCCCGGAGAAGTAGTTGTGTGATCACCCCCCGGCTGCACGCACACGTCTATCTCGGTACAGCCCGGAACCACGCCTCCCGGTCGTCCGGGTCGGGTCCGCGCCGGGGCAGCGTCGGCGGTTCCTCACCGGTGACGGGCGCGTAGTGGTCGAAGGTGGTGGTCAGGACCGCCTCGCCGCCGGTGAGGTCGGGAAGAGCGGCGACGACCCCCGGAACCCGTGCGGACGGCAGCGTGCCACTCACCTCCAGGTAACCGCCGGTGACGGCGGTCTCGTGGACGACCGCTCCGAGCCGGCCGAGCAGCGCCAGCACCCTTTCCACCGCGAACTGGGGAAGGTTGACGTCGAACCGTTCGATCGGCTGGCACACCCGGGTACCGGCCTGGCGCAGCGCCGCGGCGACCACCACCGGGGCGAGATTGCGGAAGTCCGCCGCCACTGTCGAGATCGACTTGTCGAACTTCTGGTGCGGCCTGCTCTGTCGGGGCCAGTACCGGGAGGCCGTCATCGTGACCGCGCAGTCGGTGACCGGCCAGCCGTACCGACCCTGCCGCAGCGCGGCCCGCACGCCCTCCTCCGTGGCGGCGACGAACGCCGGAGGCAACCGCCCGGGCTCTACACCGGGGCGGAACTCGACGCCGTGCCCGACCGGGGCGGCCTCGATGCGCAAACCCAACCCGGCCAGGTAAGGGTTGCCGCGTTCCTGCACCCGCTCCTCGGCGGCGCCTGCGCCGACGACCCGTTCGATGCAGGCGGTCAGCGTGCCGGAGAACCGAACCCGGACGCCGTACCGGTCCTCCATGAGGGCGGCCAGCACCTCCTTCTGGACCTCGCCGTGCAGGCGGACCACCGCCTCCGCCTGCTGCTCGTCGAGGCGCAGGTCCACCAGCGGGTCCTCGTCGGCCAGTTCGGCCAGCCCGGCGAACATCGCCAGGCGCTGCTCCGGCTCCACCGGCTCGACGACCGCCTGCCGGGTCGGCGGAGGGAACCGGTAGCCGTGCCGCCGCGGCGGCTCTCCGATGTGCTGGCCGATCCGGGCCGACACGCCGCGCACCGCAGCGATCTGACCGGCGGACACCGAGGAGCGCACCAGCGCACCCTCGGGCTCGATGACCGCGATCTGGGTCACCGGCTGCGGGCGGCTCTCGCCGAGCCGCACCCGATCGCGTACGCGCAGACGCCCGGACCACAGCCGCAGCCAGACACGCCTGCCGTGCCCGTCCCGGTCGACGGCGAAGACCGTGCCCGCCAGGGGGCCGTCCGGTGCCTCGCCGTACGGCAGCAGGTCGGCCAGGATGTCGCACAGCTGGCGTACCCCGGCCCCGGTGATCGCCGAGCCGCACGCCGCCGGGATCAGTTCGGCGCGGCCCACCGCGCGTCGAAGCGCCCGCCGGACGTCGCGGACGCGTACCTGCTGATCGGTCAGCCACCGCGCCGCCACCGCGTCGTCGGCCTCCGCCACCTCCGCCACGACCGGTTCGGCGTCGAGGCTCACGGCCCGCACCCGGGCCTCGCGATTGCCCTGGCCGGTGACCGTGGTGAGCAGGACCGGACGCGCCCCGAGCCGCTGGCGCACCTGGGCCATCACCCGGTCGACGTCGGCGCCCCGGCGGTCCACCTTGTTGAGGAAGATCACCGTTGGCACGCCGATACGACGCAGCGCCCGCCAGATGGCGACGGTCTGTGGCTGGACCCCCTCCACACTCGACACCACGAGCACGGCGGCGTCCAGCACTGCCAGCGAACGCTCGACCTCCGCGATGAAATCGGGGTGGCCGGGGGTGTCCAGCAGGTTGATGCGCAGGTCACCGATCGTGATCGACGTGACGGCCGCCCGGATGGTGATGCCACGCCGACGTTCCAGCTCCATCGAGTCGGTCCGCGTCGTGCCGGCGTCGACGCTGCCGAGCTGGGACACGGCGCCCGCCTCGTAGAGCAGGCGCTCGGTCAGGCTGGTCTTTCCAGCGTCAACATGGGCGACGATTCCGAGGTTCAACAAGGCCAAGGCAGAGCTCCACGGTAGGACGGGAAAGGGTCCGAAGCGTGGAAGCTGCTCGCATTGGCACTCCTCGTTCTGATGGTGGTGGCGGGCGTTCGCCGCCTGGTGCAGTCCTACCTTGCACGCCCGCCGCGACCTGCACCACCGAATTCGGGCAGCTTCGAGCGACCCGGCCTCCGCTCATCCACAGTCTCGACAACCCGACCGTGTCGACCGACGCCCTGGTCGGTCCGCCGGTCGTACGCGTAGCTGAGCTGCTCGTCCCGCGGGCGCCTGCGACGCTCACCATCGACCTGGGCCACCGGCCCCGTCCACCGCGGTTGGTGTAAAGCGTTGCACGAACGCGTGATACACGGGTGTGCCCGGCAGGCCGTCGCGGATCGCGAACACCACGTGGTCGAACCGGTCGACCACGTGGAGCGCCTCGGCGAAGGCGTCGGCAACCGTCGCGGGATCGTTGCGGAAAACCCCGCACCCCCATGCGCCCAACACGACTGTTCGGCGCCCGTGCGCGGCCGCGACCTCCAACACCCGCCGCGCACGCCGGGCCAGCACCGCCGGCACGTCCGCGGTGTGCTCGGGCTGGTTGCGGACGATCGCGCCGAGGTTCGGCGCCGCAGCGGTCAGAAACGACGTCGTGTACGGCTGGTCGAGCAGGTTGCCCTTGTCGTCCCGGAACACCGGCACATCCGGCGAGTAGATGACCCGGTCGCTGTACCGCAGATCCCGTTGCCCGCGGTGGAAGGCATAGAAGTCCGGCGCGGCAAGGAGACACGGGTACAGCGCCGACGCGCGGGCGACACTCTCCTCCTGCGCCTTCGCCCCGCCGAGGAACCCGCCACCCGGGTTCTTCGCCGACGCGAACACCAGACACGCCGCATCGGACCCAACCCGGTGGGCCGCCTGCAACGTCGACTCGTACGTCACCTCCACCGTGCCGGCACCGGGCTCCGCGTTTCCCAGTGCGAGCACATCGTCCGGTAGGTGATGACGGGTGCCGGCGATCGCGGCACGTACCGCCCCGCCGAGGACGACCTCGTCCCCGGCGTCATTGCGATAGCGCCCCGACTCCGCGATCGCCACCGTCTGCCGGGCGATCTCGCGTAGACGACCGCTCACCGGTGCACCGGGAGGACTTGAAGGTGAAAGGCACGCATAGCCAGCAGGCTAGGCAGGCAGTACGCCAGCGACAAGCAGTTTCCCCACCATGCTCCAACGCTCCGGGCCAGCAGTCCGGCCTGCGGAGTGCGGGCCGACCTTCTAACCGCGCTCGTCCGAGGGCTGCTCTTTCGTGAGGTGGAGCAGCCAGCCCTCACCGGTGCGGATGAGCGCGTACCGCCGACGACCGGTGCGGCCGTTCAACGTGAACAGCATTCGACGCTCGGTGCGGTCGTGCTCCTCCCAGGTGCCGATGTCGGCGATCGACTTGTCGGCGTCCTCGTAGGTGAGGTGATCGAGGTGGTGGTCGGGCACGGCGATCGCGAGCCGGTTGTCGTCGGGGCTGTCCGGCAGGCCGCGGGGCACCGCCCAGGAGCGCAGCACACCGCCCTCCTCAAGCCGCAGGTCGAAGTGCGGGCGGGGCTTGCGGTGGTGGTGCAGGACGAACGCGGGTTCCACAGGCACCATTGTCCGCACCTGCCGGCCCCACCGCCCGCCGATCGACGCGGATGCCCGAAGGGCCGGCGGATGGTTGGCCGCCGGCCCTTCGGAGAGGTCATCACCGTCCGTAGAGCTCGAATTCGTAGAGCGAGAACCCGTACGAGGTGGCCCGGCTGACCCCGTACACCCGCACGTAGCGGGCGGTGACCGGGGCGAAGGTGACGTTGTCGACGCCGCCGTTGCCGGTGGTGGTGGCGAACACCGGCGTCCAGGAGCTGCCGTCGCCGGAGACCTCGATCCGATATGCGGTGCCGTAGGCGGCCTCCCACCGCAGCACGGCCCGGCTGACCGTCCGGGCCGCCCCGAGGTCCACCTGGAGCCACTGGTTGTCGTTGTAACTGCTGGCCCACCGGCTGCCGAGGCTGCCGTCGACCGCCTTGGCCGGGGTGTTGCTGGTCAGGAACTGGGTGCTCGACGCGGTGGCCGGCCGTCCCTGCGCCAGGTTGGTGATGTTGTCGCCGCGCCGCGCCGGGAACGAGACGACCTGCTGGTAGGTGGGACGGTTCTGCCAGGCGATCACCGGGTGGGTGATGCCGCCGAGCCCGGAGTGGGCGATGGAGTCGGCGCACCACTGGTCGCCGGCTCCGCAGGACGAGTCACCCGGGTAGACAGTCGTGGCCGGCGCCGCCGCGGCGCTGCCGAGGGTGTCGAGCAGCACCTGCCGGCACGCGCCGAGGTTGCCGTTGCCGCAGTACGCGCGCCCCGGCCCGCCGGCGACGGGGTCGCCGAGCACGGTCCGCACGTCCTTGTCGACGTAGCCCCACCAGCCGTACTGGAACGCCGAGCCCTTGTGCGCCTGCCCCTGCGGCGCCCAGCTCACTGTGCCGTCGCGGCCTCCGTTCTGGCCGCCCGACGGCGCCTCGTTGATCTCGATGGCGTCGACGAGCGCGGCGTAGAGGTCCGGCCCGAGGCCGGGGCGGAACTGCGCCGAGGCCAGCAGCGGCCACCAGGCGTCGAAGATCCGGATGGCGTCGGCGTGCTGGTAGACCTTCGAGCCGGCGGACGTCTCCACCCGGCGCGCGCCGGCCTGCTGCCACGCCCGCAGCTTGCCGATCGCGTCGGCGAGCGCCGGATCGGTGACAGGCGTGCTGTCCAGCACCCGCAGCAGGTTCCCGAGAACCTGCTGGCCGCGCAGGTCGGTCACCGCCGCGTCGGCCGTGATCTTGACGACGTCGGCGCGGCCGAGCTTGCGTTGGGCGATCGCGGCGCGCACCGGGCCGTCGAGCAACTGACCCCGGTGTACGGAGCCGAAGCTGAAGTTGCCGTCGGCCGCCCCGAAGTCCCGCGCCTGCTTGTTGTTCCAGCTGACGTAGTAGTCCTGGTTCACCGACTGCGGGTGGGCCGACGTCGGGATGTAGGTGGCGTCGTTGGTGTCCGGGTTCCAGCCTGTCCACTCGTACGCCGGTTCGGCCTTCGCCGGAAGGTTCGGGTCGAGCCCGGACGGGCGGACCGGGTTCGAGCCGGAGTTGAAGTACGCCGCCTCGGTCGAGTTGACGTAGAACCAGTTGAACGCGTACCCGACGTTGGCGGCGGAGGCCTGGAACGCCGCAGCGCTGCCCATCGCCGACGGGTCGTTGTACGCCTGGAAGCCGATCGCCGACTCGGCCTCGTGCCGGTAGGTCGAGCGCAGCTTGGTGAACGCCGTCGGCTTCCCGTCCACCATGCCCCGGTAGGCCACCAGTCCGTACTTGGTGCGCAGGGCGCGCAGCGTGTACGCGCCGGCCGGTGTGGAGTCGGCAAGCGTCGGCGACCAGGAGTTGCGCTTCTCCAGCACCTCCATCGCGAGGCACTGGCCGCGGTAGAGGTAGCGGTTGGAGCGCAGCGTCGCGGCGCTGCCGTCGGTGGTGCACAGCGGCACGGCGTACGTGTCGGTCAGGTCCTGGGACGCGGAGGTGGCGCTCCAGGCGTAGTCCTGACCACGACCGAGCAACACGTACAGGTTCAGTCCGGCGAACGCGGCGCCGCGCGCGCTGATCCCCGGCCCCTGGAGTTCCTGGAGCATGAGCAGCTGCGGGGCGAAGTAGCCGGTCTGCGGGCCGAACACGGCGACGGGGTTGCCGGTGGTGGTGTGACTTCCGGAGACCACCACCGCGTTGGACATGCCGTGCGCGCGCAGGTTGGACAGGCCGCCGAGCAGTTCGTTTGTGGCTTTGCTGGCACCGGCGCGGGCGGCGGCCCCGCCGGTGGCGTCGTACGCGAGGGGTTCGGCGACGACAGTGCCGGCGTCGGGGAGCACCGCGCTTGTCGCGCCCGGCGGTGTCGCGCCGTACGGGAAGCTCTGCCCGTTGTGCAGCGTGAGCACGGTCTCCGGGTCGTTCTGCGAGCGGAACCCCTGCCAGACCCGGTCGCCCTCGGTGGCACCGTACTTGGCCCGGGCGGCCACGCGGACCAGCGCGGACTGGATCTCGCTGCCGCCGCCACCGCCGAAGAGCCCACCAACGACACCGGCGGTGGCGATCAGATCGGTCATTGTGAAGTGCGTCGGCTTGCCAGCCCCGGTCAGCACGTACTCGCCGGGGTAGTTGTCGTCGGCGATCGACTTGTCGATGTAGGCGTTGATGCCGGCGATGTAGTCGACCACGTCGGTGTAGAGCTGCTGACCCCTGGCGCCCTTGAGGCGCAGCGCGTCCACCTGCGCCTGGAGGTCCGCCTCCGAGTAGGGCGAGTTGGCCCAGATGCTCTGCTCCAACTCACGGTTGCCCGGCGCGCCGCCGGCGAACGAGGTGAGCGTGCCGCGACCGGCGTGGCGCAGCAGGTCCATCACCCACAGCCGGTCCTGGGCCCCGGCGTAGCCGGCGCCGAACATGGTGCCGGCGCGGGTGGTGCCGGTGACATGCGGAACTCCTGTGGCCTTGTCTCGAACGATCGTGACGTCCGACCGCGGTGAGACGGTGCTCTCGACCTGCGCGGCGGGGACACCGAACGAGGCGTCGTTGAAGAAGTGGGCGATCTGCTCGTCGGTGAGCCCGGCGTAGTTGTAGACGAGGTTCGCGTACTCGTCGAGCTGGTCGCTGGAATGCGCCGGGCGGGTGCCGAGCGCCTGGTGGGCCAGGATGGCGACAAGCGTGGCGTTACCGTTCTGCCCGGGCGGCAGGATGTCGGCGCACTGGCCGAGGCAGTAGTCGTCGGGGGTGAAGGTGCTGGCGGCGAGCGCCGGTGACGGCGGGGTGGCGACCGTCAGGACGCTCGCGGTCAGGACGGCGGCGGTGAGGGCCGCGAGCCGAGCACGAAGGGCGGGTCTGAGCATGGGGTCCTCCGGGGACGCGGAGTCGGGCCGTTCGTCACGCCCGGCTGCCGGTGCCGACCTCTCGCCCTCCGCGCCCGGGCGTTCCACCCGGAGGTGAGAATGACTCACGTCGATTCGAGCAATGATCGACGCAGGACCGCCGCCCGGGATAGCCGTCGTTCACCAGGCGCCAATGCCGACGTTTCGCCGTCTACCGCAACCGGCGTCGAGCACGACGGGAGTGGCGCAGGTGCCGCCCAGCCGCCGGGCCGGAGGCCGGAGGCCGGAGCGTTGCCGCGAGGTCCGAAGTGGTCAGGGTCAGGGGCTCTGGCCCGGTTCGGCACCAGCCACCTCGGCCACTCCGCACTCCCCCAACTTCCCGCCTTCTGTAAACAATCCTTGATATTAGCCTTCACGAACGTCAATATATGGAGGTCGCGGGACGCCGAAGCCTGGGGAGTTGGCCATGAGAAGCCGTCGGATTTTCGCAGTGGCAGCCGGGGCGGCGATGACCCTCACGGCCGCCGTCGCCTTCGTCCCCAGCAGCATGGCGGCCGTGTCCTCGGCCAACGCCGTCGCGATGGTCGCCTGCACCGCCCCGGCGTGGGCCGAGGGCAACACCTACCAGACGGGCGCCCAGGTCACCTACGGCGGCCGGCTCTACCAGGCACTTGTCACCCACACCGCGCACCCCGGCGCCGGCTGGAACCCCGCCGCGACCCCGTCGCTGTGGCGTGACCTGGGCGCATGCTCGGGAACCACACCGCCACCCACCACGCCGCCACCGACGACCGCGCCACCGACGACTCCCCCGCCCACCACGCCGCCACCGACCACGCCTCCCCCCACCACGCCGCCACCCACGGGTGGGACCTGCGCGGTGAAGTCACGGCCCACCGGCAAGGTGTTGCAGGGCTACTGGGAGAACTGGGACGGCGCCTCCAACGGCGTCCACCCCGGCCTCGGCTGGATCCCCATCACCGACAGCCGGCTGAACCAGCACGGCTACAACGTGATCAACGCGGCGTTCCCGGTGATCCGCTCGGATGGCACGGTCCTCTGGGAGAACGGCATGGACGCTGGCGTGAAGGTGGCCACCCCGGCCGAGATGTGCCAGGCCAAAGCCGCCGGCGCCACCATCCTGATGTCGATCGGCGGGGCCGCCGCGGGCATCGACCTGAGCTCCACCGCGGTCGCCGACCGGTTCATCGCGACGATCGTGCCGATCCTGACGGCCTACCACTTCGACGGCATCGACATCGACATCGAGACCGGCCTGACCGGCAGTGGCAACATCAACACCCTGTCGACGTCGCAGGCCAACCTGATCCGGATCATCGACGGCGTGTTGGCCCGGATGCCGTCGAACTTCGGCCTGACCATGGCACCGGAGACGGCCTACGTCACCGGCGGCAGCGTGGTCTACGGCTCGATTTGGGGCTCGTACCTGCCGATCATCAAGAAGTACGTGGACAACGGCCGCCTCTGGTGGCTGAACATGCAGTACTACAACGGCAGCATGTACGGCTGCGCCGGCGACTCGTACCCGGCCGGCACCGTGCAGGGCTTCACCGTGCAGACGCAGTGCCTCAACAACGGCCTCACCATCCAGGGCACCACCATCCGCGTGCCGTACGACAAGCAGGTCCCGGGTTTGCCCGCGCAGATCGGGGCGGGCGGCGGCTACATGTCGACGTCTTTGGTCACGCAGGCATGGAACTCCGTGCCCGGCCTCAAGGGCCTGATGACCTGGTCGGCGAACTGGGACGGGTCGAAGGGGTGGACCTTCGGCGACAACGTGAAGCGCCTGCAGGGCCGCTGACGGGTGATGGTGCCGGCGTACCGGTGGCGTTCGAGCCGGCCGCCGGTCAGGGCGAGCCAGATCGGCCGCGCCGGGCGTGCAGCCACGCCCGCAACGCCACGCCGGCGACGATCAGGGTCAGAAGGGCCCACTCGCCGATGCCCAGTTCCCGCTCCAGATAGCGGTAGGAGGCGGCGCCCAGGTAGCCCAGCGTCGCCACGGCTGTCGCCCACACCAGCCCGCCGGCCAGGTTCGCCCGGAGGAAGACCGGCCAGCGCATCCCACCCGCGCCGGCGATCATGGGGATCACGGCCCACAGCGGCAGCGCACCACCGTGGGCCACCAGACCACCGATCAGGATCGCCGTCTCCCCCGGTACGACCAGCCCGAGACATCTGCCCCCCGTGATCCTGGTCTGCCTCGCGACGTTCTGGCTCCCGGTGCCGCCGGGCTACCTGGCCTTCCGGCTCCTGGCCCGCCGCCGGCTGCTATGACCACCAGGCAGGCCCCCGAACGGAGGGGGCGTCGGGGCCCTCCATTACGGTGACGACGAACGGGGGTGGCCACGGTGCCGGAGGTGTCGCTACGAAGGGCGAGGGCTGTGCTCGTCGCGCTCTCCCTCGCCGCGTTCGCGTTCATCACGACCGAACTGCTGCCCGTCGGCCTGCTGACGCACATCGCACCCGACCTCGGCCGGTCCCGCTCGCAGATCGGTCTGCTGGTCAGCGGGTACGCCGTCGTGGTCGTACTGTCGTCAATACCGCTGACCCGACTGACCCAGCGGATCCCCCGGCGTCAACTGCTCGCCGTCACGATGCTCCTGTTCGCCGCCGCGAACGCCACCGCCGCGCTCGCGCCGACGTACACGGTGCTTGCCGGCTCCCGCGTCGTGACGGCCCTCGCTCAGGCGGTGTTCTGGTCCATCGCCACGGCGACCGTGGTCGGCCCCTTCCCGGTCGCGGTGCGCGGCCGAATGGTGGCGCTGTTCGCGACCGGCGCGACGCTCGCGCCGGTCCTCGGCGTACCCCTCGGGACCTGGCTCGGGCAGCAGGCCGGTTGGCGTGTCGCGTTCGCGGTGCTGGCCGGGGTCGGTCTGGCGATCGCCGCCGTGGTGTTCGTCCTCCTTCCCTCCTATCCCCCGGCCGCTGGCGGCGCCGCGCAGGGCACCGCACCGCACGGGCGGCGCTTCGCCCTGTTGCTGATCGCGACCGCCCTCGGCATCGGCGGCTTCATGACCCTGCAGACCTACGTCACACCGTTCCTGCTCGACGTCAGCGGCTTCACCGACGCGGTGCTGGCGCCGCTGTTGTTCGTCTCCGGCGCGGCCGGCGTCGTCGGCACCCTTGTCGCGGCCCGCACCCTGGATGCTCGGCCGATCACCTCCCTGCTGACGCCGCTGGGCATCGGCACTGCCTCGCTGTTCGGCCTGTACGCGCTCGGCACGCTCCAGCCCGGCACTGTCGCGCTCCTCGCCGGGATCGGCCTCGCCTACGCGGCGTTCGCCTCCGCGGTGCAGAGCCGCATGCTGCAGCTGGCTCCGGGCAGCACCGACATCGCGTCGGCAGGCGTCAGCACCGCCTTCAACGCCGGCATCGCCGGCGGATCGCTGCTCGGCGGTGGCCTCCTGCCCACCATGGGGGCACGCCCGCTGGCACTCGCCGCCGGGGTGCTGACGCTTGCCGCCCTCGCCCTGCTCGCCTTGGACGCGCGCCGCAGCACCGCGTCGCCGGGCCAGCGCCGACCCGCCGACCGTCCTCCGACCAGCCCCGCACCTAGGCGGCGGGTCACCCCGTCGACCTAGCGCGCGGAGCCCGGCCGTCGGAGCGCTGGAGCAAGACATCCACGCCTGCTGGATCCGGGCTGTCCGGAGGCAGCGTTCAGCGGCCACACCAGGCCCGGGCCGACGAGGTACGCACCAGTAGCCCGCCGGCCAGCAGGGCAAGCAGCGCCAGCAGACCGCACGCCATCGCCGCGGCGATGCCCGGGTCGAGCTCACCCGAGCGCAGCGCCCCGGAGAGCGGCCCGACGCGCAGGAGGTTGCCGATCCCCAGCAGGAGCGCGGCGGCGACCGGCGCAGCGAACCAGTGCATCACCCGCCAGGCGGTCGGCCCGCCGCGCCAGAGCCCTCGGAGCACGGCAGCGACAGCCACTGTGCAGGCGGCCAGGGCTAGCCAGTTTCCCGCGCCACCGACGTGGGCGAGCAACGCCACGTCCACGGCGATCGTGTACGCCCACCAGAACGCCAGCAGCGACATGCTCGCGACGATGCTGGGCGGTCGCCGCAGTGGCCTCCGGACTGTCGGCAGGGACTCGCGGTGCGACGGTTCGGAGATCATCGACGGATCCTCGCACGGCGGTGACTCAGTGGCCCCGGAACGCCTCCTCCAGCCACCACGAGCCGCGCGAGCCGCTGACCTTGGCGTCGACCACCAGCGGCCGGGTACGCCGACCAGCGAGCCATTGCCGTACCGGCCCGAGATCGTCGACGGTCCGGACCGTCACCCCGTCGCAGCCGTAACCACTGGCGATAGCGGCCAGGTCGGTCTCGGGGAAGGTGACCGTCTCCAGCGGATGCCCGTCGGGGCCGAAATGGTGCACCTCGGCGCCGTACGCGGCGTCGTCGTAGATCACCACGAGCAGAGGTAGCGCCAGCCGGACGGCGGTGACCAGTTCGGTAGCCGACATGAGGAACCCGCCGTCACCGACCGCGGCGACGGTGAGCCTGTCCGGCCGGGCGACCGCCGCGCCGAGCGCACTTGCCAGGCCCAACCCGACCGACTGGAACGCCTGGGTGAAGCAGAACCCGGCCACGTCCGGCACGTCGAGCCACATCGACGGGTAGCCCATGAAGTTGCCGGAGTCGACCACCACCGTCCGGTCGGGCGGCAGCAGGTCGTCCAGGGCGGCGGAGAGCGTCCTCGGGTCGATTGTCGCCGGCGCGCCGCCGCCCTCATCCTGGTACGGAACCGTCCGCCACCGGCCGTGGTCGCGGATCCGTCGGGCCAACTCCGGCGTACGCCAGCCGCCGTCCACGGACCCCGTGACGTCCTGCCCGAGCCGACCGAGCACCGCCTCGGCGACAGCGGTCACCTCGCCGGCCACTGTCAGGTCGACAGGGCGGTTCACACCGAACGCCGCAGGGTCGTGGTCCACCTGGACGACGACGGCGGAGGGCGGGATCAGTTCGCCGTGCCTGGTGGTCCACATGTTCAGCGTGCTGCCCCACGCGACGACAAGGTCCGCCGCGCCGATCAGCTCGGCGGCCAGCGGGGTGGCGAAGCCGCCGGCCACGTCGAGGTTCCACGGGTTCCCGGCGAACAGACCCTTCGCCGCCGCCGAGACCGCGAGCAGAGCGCCGCACCCGTCGGCGAGCCGGATCAGCGGTTCCCGTGCGGCCCGGGCGCCCCGACCCGCGATGAAGACCGGTCGACGTGCTGCCTGCAGCGCTGCCAGCAGCGGCTCGACCTGCGGGGCGGTGACCGGTGTCGACTCGACCGCCGGGACCGGGCCGGACCACGGTTCGGCCATGGCGCTCTGCACCTCCAACGGGAGGCCCAGCACCACAGTCGCGCCCCGGGCGGCGGCCCGGTACGCCGCGCCCGCGTCCTGCGCCGCGTGCGTCGCGCGTACCCGATGGAAGTCGGCGCCGACCGAGGCGGCGAGTGCCGGCAGGTCGATGAAGAAGTTCGACCGGGGCGCTGTCGCCTCCGGGGCCAGGACCACAATCGGTGTGCGGCTCTTCGCGGCCTCGGCGAGGCCGGTGAGCGCGTTGGTGACGCCCGGCCCCTGGTGCACCGAGAGCACGCCCACCGTCCCGGAGGTGCGGGCGTACCCGTCGGCCATGCTCGCCGCACCGCCCTCGTGGGCCGCCGCCACGAACCGGGCGCCGGCCGCCACGAGGGCATTCGTGACATGGAAGTTGCCGCTGCCGACCACCCCGAAGACGTACCGTGCGCCGTGTCCGTAGAGGACCCGGCCGACCACCTCGGCTACCCGCATCGGTTGCCGGTCCTACCGTTCGACGAGCGCGAGGACGCGGCACGGGCTGCCGGACCCGGAGACGATCGGCAGTGGACCGGCGATCACCACAGCGCCGGTCGCCGGCAGCTGCGCCAGGTTACGTAGCTGGGTCAGGCCGTACTTGTCCTTGCCGAGCAGGAACGAGTGGCACGGGAACGGTGGGTCGAACGAGTGTGCGGCACCCGCGTCGGTGCCGACCGTCTCCACGCCGACGCCCTGGATGGGCGACTCCTCGGCCAGCCAGCGGGCACAGTCGACGGAGATGCCCGGGGTACGCCCGGCGTTCGCGTACCGTTCCGGGTCGTCGCCGTGCGCGTCCCAACCGGTGCGGTAGAGCAGCCAGCCACCGGCGGGCAGGGCACCGTGTTCCGCCTCCCACGCCTTGACGTGCGCGACTTCGAGCAGGAAGTCGGGGTTATCGGCGGCGTCGGCGGAGTGGTCGATCACCACTGCCGGGGCGATCAACTGGCTCACCGGGACCTGCGAGACGTCCGCGCCCTGTTGGCCGGTGACCCAGTGCACCGGGGCGTCGAAGTGGGTGCCGGTGTGCTCGCCTGTGGAGAAGTTGTTCCAGTACCAGGCCGGACCGCGGTCGTCGTACCTGCTGATCTCGCTGAGCTGGAACGGCCAGGTCTGGCCGAACTGCTCGGGCAGACCCAGGATCGGCGTCTGGTCCGAGAGCGGGGCGGTGAGGTCGACAACCTGGATCCGGCCGCTGGAAAGAGCGGCGACAAACTCCTGCAGCACCGTCATGCGGCGACGGTACATCCACGCAGGCCGTCGTGCTCCTGGCCGAGTGGTCGAGGCTGTCCCACGCGGCCACGGGCAGATCACGAAGCCTGCCTCCCGACCCGTAACAGGCCCGAAACTACCGGTTGAAAAACCTGGAACTTTCTGCCAGCCTGGTAGTCCATCGATCAGTGTGAACGTTAACAAGATCACTTCAGCACCGGAGGCGCCTCACGCGACGTCAGGCCCACCCACCTGCCAGGTGAGCACGTCCACCACCGAGAGCCCTGCGCCCGCACCCAATTCCCAGCGGTGATCAAACCACTCACCGCAACCCTTCACACGCTGGTCAGGTAGCCCGAGCCGAGTCGCAACGGGGGACGGACGCCTGAGGCGGGCCGCAGCCCGCCCAAGCGGACTCAGCATCGGCCGCCGCCGCACGAGCGGGGCCTCCCACTGGAACAGCACCAGGAACTTCCATCCACCACTGGAGGATCAGCATGATTTCCCGGACCCGTCCCCCCAGCCGCGCCCGACTGCGAACTCTCACAATTTCCGGAACAGCCGCGATAATTGTGGCTCTCGTTGTTTCGCTGGTGCCCAATCTCGCCCAGGCCGCTGAGACCACCCTCGGCGCTGCCGCAGCCCAGTCCGGCCGTTACTTCGGTGCCGCAGTGGCCGCGAACAAGCTCAGCGACAGCGCCTACACGACGATCCTGAACCGCGAGTTCAACAGCATCACCCCCGAAAACGAAATGAAGATCGACGCGACCGAGCCGCAGCAGAACAACTTCACCTTCGGCAACGCGGACCGGATCGTGAACCACGCCCTCTCCCGGGGCTGGAAGGTCCGGGGCCACACCCTTGCCTGGTATTCGCAGCAGCCGGGCTGGATGCAGTCCATGGAGGGCACCACGCTGCGCAACGCGATGCTCAACCACGTCACCCGCGTGGCCAGCTACTACCGGGGCAAGATCGACTCGTGGGATGTGGTGAACGAGGCGTTCGAGGACGGCAACAGCGGCGCCCGTCGCAACTCGAACCTGCAGCGCACCGGCAACGACTGGATCGAAGCGGCGTTCCGCGCCGCCGACGCGGCGGACCCGAACGCCAAGCTCTGCTACAACGACTACAACACCGACAACTGGACCTGGGCCAAGACCCAGGCCGTGTACAACATGGTGCGCGACTTCAAGTCCCGTGGGGTGCCAATCGACTGCGTGGGCTTCCAGTCGCACTTCAACGCCAACTCGCCGTACAACAGCAACTACCGCACGACGCTGTCCAGCTTCGCCGCCCTCGGCGTGGACGTGCAGATCACCGAGCTGGACATCGAGGGATCCGGCACGACGCAGGCAAACACCTACCGCAACGTGGTCAACGACTGCCTTGCCGTGGCTCGCTGCAACGGTGTCACCGTGTGGGGCGTGCGTGACTGCGACTCGTGGCGCTCCAGCGGCACCCCGCTGCTGTTCGAGTGCAACGGCAACAAGAAGGCCGCCTACAACTCCACCCTGGAAGCTCTGAACAGCGCTGGCCCCGGCACCACCCCCACGCCCACCACGCCGGGCCCGACTCCCACAGTCCCGCCGGGCGGCTCGGCGAGTGAGATCGTCGGTAGCCAATCCGGCAGGTGTATCGACGTACCCAACGCGTCGACCACCAACGGCACCCGGGTGCAGCTCTACGACTGCAACAAGCAGACCAACCAGGCATGGACCTACACCTCAGGAAAACAACTCCAGGTGTACGGCAACATGTGCCTCGACGCCGCGGGCACCGGCAACGGCGCGGCGGTACAGATCTACAGCTGCCACAGCCAGACCAACCAGCAGTGGAACGTCAACTCCAACGGCACCATCAGCGGCGTGCAGTCCGGACGATGCCTTGACGTCTGGAGCACCGCCAACGGCGCCCAGGTCCAGCTCTACGACTGCAACGGGCAGACCAACCAGCAGTTCCGGCTCGCGTCCCTCGGCGGCGGTACCACGCCGACGCCGACCCCGACCGCGACGCCAACGGCGACCCCGACGCCGGGTGCCTGTGATCTTCCGTCGTCGTACCGCTGGTCGTCGACTGGTGCGCTGGCTCAGCCGAGGTCGGGTTGGGTGTCGCTGAAGGACTTCACCCACGCGCCGTACAACGGCCAGCAGTTGGTCTACGCCACGACGCACGACACCGGTACGACGTGGGGCTCGATGAACTTCGGTCTCTTCTCGAACTGGAACCAGATGGGATCCGCGTCGCAGAACCAGATGCCGTTCGCGGCGGTGGCACCGTCACTGTTCTACTTCGCGCCGCGCAACGTCTGGGTGTTGGCCTATCAGTGGGGTCCGACGGCGTTCTCGTACCGCACGTCGACCGATCCGACCAACGTGAACAGCTGGTCATCGGCGCAGACGCTGTTCACCGGAAGCATCTCCAACTCCAGCACCGGCCCGATCGACCAGGCAGTCATCGGTGACGACCAGAACATGTACCTGTTCTTCGCCGGGGACAACGGCAGGATCTACCGGGCCAGCATGCCCATCGGGAACTTCCCGGGCAGCTTCGGGTCGAACTACACGACGATCATGACCGACTCGACGAACAACCTGTTCGAGGGCGTTCAGGTCTACAAGCTCCAGGGCCAGAACCGGTACCTCATGCTCGTCGAGGCGATCGGCGCGAACGGGCGCTACTTCCGCTCGTTCACGGCCACCAGCCTGGGTGGCACGTGGACGCCGCAGGCCGCCTCGGAGAGCAACCCGTTCGCCGGCAAGGCGAACAGCAGCGCCACCTGGACCAACGACATCAGTCACGGCGAGCTGATCCGCAGCAACGCCGACCAGACGATGACCGTTGACGCCTGCAACCTGCAACTGCTCTACCAGGGGCGTTCTCCCAGCTCCGGCGGCGACTACGGGCTCCTGCCGTACCGGCCGGGTCTGCTGACGCTGCAACGCTGACAACCGGACACCGCCGGAACGGGCAGGCTCGGCACGCAGCCGAGCCTGCCCGTTCCGCACTCCCCCACCACCAGGAGGCACCGACAGTGCGAGAAAACGGACACCACCCACCGCCCTCGGGGACCACCAATGCCGACCGAGTACCCGCCCGTTTTCGGGGACGGGTGTTGAAGCTTGCCGCGGTAGGGATCGCAGCCGTGGTCGGGATGTTCACCATCACCGTTGCGACCGGTTCGGCATCCGCCGCCGACAATCCGTACCAGCGGGGCCCGGACCCCACCCAGAGCAGCGTCACCGCCGTGAACGGCCCCTTCGCCAACACGTCGGTGAGCGTCCCGACCGGGTACGGCTTCAACGGCGGCAGGATCTACTACCCGACCGACACCAGCCAGGGCACCTTCGGGGCCATCGCCATCTCGCCGGGTTACACGGCGTTGTTCTCCGCCGAACTGGCCTGGATGGGTCCTTGGCTGGCGTCCCACGGCTTCGTCGTGATCGGCATCGAGACCAACAGCCGCAACGACTTCGACACGGCCCGGGGCACCCAGTTGCTCGCCGCGCTGGACTACCTCACACAGCAGAGCCCGGTACGCGATCGCGTCGACCCCACCCGCTTGGCGGTGGCGGGTCACTCCATGGGCGGCGGTGGGGCGTTGAGCGCGGCCATGCGGCGTCCGTCGTTGAAGGCAGTGGTCGGCATCGCGCCGTACTCGCCGTCGTCGAACCTCGCCAACGACAGGGTGCCCACGATGATCCTGTCTGGGCAGGCGGACACGGTGGTCACGCCGTCCTACGCCACCGGCCTGTACAACAGCCTCCCGTCCACGACGGAGAGCGTCTACCTTGAGGTCGCCGGCGCGGACCATGGATTCATGGTCGGGCGACCGAACCCGGTGATGGTCCGGACCATGCTGCCGTTCGTCAAGATGTTCGTCGACAACGACGCCCGGTACAGCCAGTTCCTCTGCCCGCTGCTGGACTCCAGCGGAGTGGTCACCTACCGAAGCACCTGCCCGCTGCTGCCCACGACGCCGACCACCCCGACGCCCACCACGCCGGGGCCCACCACGCCCGGGCCGACACCCACCGTGTCGCCGAGCGTTCCGCCCACCTCCGCCGGCGAGATCGTCGGTACGCAGTCCGGCCGGTGCATCGACGTACCCAACGCCTCACGTAACAACGGCACCCGGGTACAGCTCTACGACTGCAACAGGCAGACCAACCAGACCTGGACCTACACCTCAGGAAAACAACTCCAGGTGTACGGCAACATGTGCCTCGACGCCGCAGGCACCGGCAACGGCGCGGCAGTGCAGATCTACAGCTGCCACAGCCAGACCAACCAACAGTGGAACATCAACGCCAACGGCACGATCAGCAACGTCCAATCCGGACGGTGCCTGGACGCCTGGAGCACCGCCAACGGCGCCCAGATCCAGCTCTACGACTGCCACGGACAGACCAACCAGCAGTTCCGGCTCGTCGCTCGGGCGTGACGACCAGAAGTCCGGAGTGAAACGGGCGGGCTCGGCGTGATGCCGGGCCCGCCCACTCGTACAGCTGATCACCACATCGCGGCCCACACCTGCCCGACGTCACGCGACGCTGGCTCAGGCAGACCGCTGCGCGGTGTCGCCGCAGCGGAGGCTGTCCAGCTCGGCGTGGTACATCGCCTGCATGCGGTCATAGTGCCGAACCAGCAGCAGGACCTCCTCGGCGCTGTAGCCCTCGATGAGCCGCGCCGCCCGCTCGGCGAACCGCTCGTACGGTCGCGTCAGCTCGGCGATCCGCTCCGGCCGCAGGGTGACGATCACCCGCCGCCGGTCCGTGGGGTCGCGCTCGGCCGTCACGTAGCCCGCCTGCTGAAGCCGGCGGAGCATGCTGGTCACCGCCCCGGTGGTGAGGTTGGTCCGCTCGGCGACCTGCCCCGCGGTGGCGGATCCGACGTCCGCCAGGTAGTCCAGGCACTCCAGGTCGCTCACTGTGAGGCCCAGCCGCTCCGCGATGGCGTACCGGAACACCATGGACAGCCGCGACATCTCCCGCCCGGCGCGCATGAGATCGGCGATCGCGGACGTACGGGCCGGATCGTGGGACATGGCCGCAATCATGCCTCCGGCACTGTGACCCGGTGCAGTCGAGGTAACACGCGGGTCAGCACCCAGTGTGGCGCTGCCGCGTCTCCGGTGAGGCGGCGCATCAGCCGGGCGGCGGTGTCGACGGCACGGAAGGCGTACGGCACCATCTCGTCCTGGTAGCGGGCGATCGCCTCCTCCATCGGCGCGCCGCTCGTCCGGGCCTCGACAAGCTTCCTGCCGAGCAGGGTGGCGTCGCGCAGCGCCGTGTTGCCGCCGTGGGCGCCGAACGGCGGCATGACGTGCACGGCGTCGCCCATCATCGTGGCCCGGGGTACCGCCCACCGGTGCGGGCGTCGGCCGGTGGCGAAGAGGTTGAGCACCGTGGCGTCCAGCTCGGCGGTGCCGACCAGTCGCCTGACGAGCGGGTGGAAGTCCCCGCTCATCAGGCTGGCTTGTCGCCACAGCGCCAGCAGGTCGCCACGGATGCCCACGGGCACCTCCTCCTGCCGGAGCAGTAGTCCCCACATGACGTAGTCGTAGCCGGTGGGCGCATAGCTGCCCGGGGCCAGGCGCGCGAACGCTTCCTGCGGGTTCTCGCCGAACCGCATGGAGGTGAAGAAGAAGGCGCGGCCCGGCCGGTCGCCGATGGCAAGGACCCCGCTGGTACCCAGCGCATCCGGGATGACGCTCTGACCGTTGCGATGCAGGGGTGACCGACCGTAGATGCCCGCCATCGGGGTGTTCTCCGGGTCCGCGTCGGGCATGAGCTGCGCGCGCAGCGCCGAGCCGACGCCGTCCGCGCCCACGACGACGGTTGCCGAGGCGGCCCCGCCGTCGGCGAACCGCAGCCGCAGCCCGGCCGGGCCGCCGTTCTCCACCGCGACGGCGTCCTTGCCGTAGTGGATGCGTTGGTGCAGCCCGGACTGCAGGATCGACCGCAGGGTCAGCCTGTCGACCTGGCGGGTCGCGTACGGATCGTCCTTGAACGTGATGCTGAATGCGTCCCGCAGCCGGCTGTCGGTGAAACGGAGCTGCCCGCCGGGCTCGTCTCCGGTGGTGAGCGCGAGGTCGTACAGCGGGCGGGGCAGGCTCTCGCGCAGCGCCTCCAGCCCGTACCGGTCGAGGATGATCCGGTAGCCCTGCCGCCGGACGAAGGGGCCTGGGTCCCGCTCGTAGACGTGCACGTCGATGCCGGCGCGCATGAGGTACTGGGCGAGGCAGAGGCCGGAGAGGCCGGCACCGGCGATCGCCACGGAGATGTCAGTCGATACGCCCATGCAGTTATCTTAATGACTAAGATGATTTGAGCAAGGCCACAGCACCGCGGTGAGGATCCCGCGACGCGAGTCGCCTGGTGGTCTTGTGTCCGGGCAGGGAAAAGCGAGATCATCACGCATGCTCGACCCCTCGCCCGAGGACGACGGAACCTCACCTACCGTTTCCACGCCGCGTTTCGTCGGCCGTGATCGGGAGCTGGCGGCGCTTCGGGGCGCCCTGGCCCGTCCACCTGCGATCGTGCTGGTGGAGGGCGAGGCGGGCATCGGGAAGAGCCGACTGCTGCGGGAGTGGTTGGCGGCGCCGGAGCAGCACACCACCCTGGTCTCGGTGTGCCCACCACTTCGCGAGTCGCTGACGTTGGGACCGATCGTCGACGCGTTCCGTGGGATCGACCGCCCGGTGTCGCGGTTGCGGCTCACCGAACTCGCTGGTGCGTTGCGGCCCCTGTTTCCGGAATGGTCCTCGCACCTGCCGCCCGCGTTGCAGTCCCTGGGCGATGCGAAGGCGGCACGGCATCGCCTGTTCCGCGCCCTGGACGAGCTGCTGCGGGCTCTGCGTGTCGACGTCCTCGTGCTCGAAGACGCACACTGGGCCGACGAGGTGACGTTGGAGTTCCTGCTGTTCGTCAGCTCCCGACAGCAATCGGACGGACCGAGCCTGGTGATCTCCTATCGGCCGGAGGAGGTCGACGTCGGATCGCTGTTGCTGCGGCTGACGTCCCGGTTGCCCGCCGGCGTGACCCAGCTGAGGATCGCGCTGGCGCCCATGCGACCCGACGACACGGCGGCGCTGGTGTCCTCGATGCTGGACGGCAACCCGATATCGCAGGAGTTCACGACGTTCATGCACGAGCGGACCGGCGGCGTTCCTCTGGCTCTGGAGGAGTCGGTCCGCCTCATGTGCGACCGCGCCGACCTCGTCTTCCGCGACGGGCAGTGGGTCCGACTGAAGCTGCGTGAGCTACAGGTGCCGCCAACCGTGCGCGACTCCACCAGGGAACGGGTGGGCCGTCTGTCGCCGACGGCGCAGCAGGTGCTGCGCGCCGCAGCCACATTGGCCGAGCGGTCATCGGTGGCCACGATCGCGATGACCGCTGGCCTGTCACCGGCTGAATGCCGGGGCGCTGTCGCGGAGGCGGCCAGCGCCGGCGTCCTGGACGGAGACGACCGCGGCCGGTGGCGGTTCCGCCATGTGCTGGCCGCCACGGCTGTCTACGAAGCGATCCCGTTGACCGACCGCAGGCACTTCCACCTGCTGGCCGGCCGGGCTCTGGAGGGCATCCGTCCGCTGCCGGTGGCACGCCTTGCCCACCACTTCCGGGAGGCGGGCGAGACGCAGTCCTGGGCACGGTACGCCGAGCAGAGCGCCGAGCTGGCCATGGCCTCGGGTGACCACACCAAGGCCGTCGACCTGCTTGTCGACCTGTTGTCATGGTCCAGACTGCCGCCGACGGACCGGGCACGGGTCGCGCGCATCGCCGGAGTAGCAGCACTGGGCCGTCGTGAACCAGTCGACGAGGTCTACCACCGTGTGATCCGTACCCTGCGCTCGGTGCTGGAGACCCCCGGCCTCTCCCCCCGCCAGCAGGCCGAGATCCGCAACCCCCTGGGCCGGCTCCTGATCACCGGAGGCGAGGCGCAGGCGGCGCTCAGCGAACTGGAGCAGGCGGTGGCGAACCTCGACCATGACCCGGTCGAGGCGGCCCGGGCGATGACCTACCTCGGGTGGGCGTACGCGGGGCCGTGGCCGGCAGCGACCCATCGGCGTTGGCTGGATCGCGCCGCCGAACTCACCGCCGCATTCGATTCGCCCGCGGAACGGCTGAACCTGGCCGGCAACCGGGCCGCCGCGTTGCTCATGCTGGGCGAAGAGGAAGCCTGGGACGTCGTCGCCGGCCTGCCCGTCGACGGCGCGACCTCGGCGGAGCGTCTCGACGTGGCCCGCATCCATGCGAATGTCGGGACCGGCGCGCTGATCTGGGGTCGGTACGCCGACGCGGAGGAACACCTCGCCGTGGCCCTGCGCCTCGCCGACGTCGAGCGGGCGTCCCGGTTGCAGCACAACGTCCGACTCGAACAGGCCAACCTGGCGTGGCTCACCGGCCGGTGGGAGGGTCTCGCGGACGAGAGCACGGCACTCGCCGATGCCGACCGGGACCGGCCTGCGCACTACCTCGGCAGCGTCCGCCTCGCGGCCCGGCTGGCGGCGGCGGCCGGACGGCGGCGCGCGGCGGAGGAGCAGTTCCGGCTGGTGCTTGAGGAGTCCGCCCGTCTCGGCGCAGCCGACGACACGATGGAGGCCGCCGCCGCGCTCGCCCGACTGTGGTTGACGGACGGGAACAGCGGCCGGGCGCTGCAGATCACGAACGAGCCGATCGACACCGTCCGGAGAAAGGGCATCTGGGTCTGGGCGACGGACCTCGTCCCCGCCCGGATCGAGGCGTACCTCGCCGCTGGCGACCTGCGGGCCGCGGCACGCCTGGGCGACCAGTTCGCCAGAGGACTGCGTGGCCGTACGGCGCCCGCGCCTCGCGCCGCGCTCGCCACGTGCCGTGCCCTGCTGCTCGCCGCAGCCGGAGACCACGCCCGCGCGGCGACTGCGTACGCCCGGGCGGCGCGTGCCTGGGACGCGCTGCCGCGTCCCTACGACGCCATGCTCGCCCGCGAACGTCAAGCCGAGGCGCTCATCGCGCAGGGCCAGCTCGAAGCGCAGGGCCAGATCGAAGCGCACGGCCAGGTCGAACAGGGCCGTGAGCTGCTGGCGGCACAGTACGAGCAGCTGTTCAGGCTGGGGGCCCGCGGCGATGCCGACCGTGTGGCGCAGCGGCTTCGCGAGCACGGCGCAGAGGTCCCGCGGCTGTGGCGCGGTGGCCGACGCGGGTACGGCGACCAGCTCTCACCTCGCGAACTCGACGTGGTCCAACTGGTCGTGGCCGGCAAGACGAACCGGGAGATCAGCCGGATCCTGGCCAAGTCGCCGGCCACTGTGGATCAGCAGCTGCGGGCGGCGATGCGCAAGTTGAAGGTGACCTCCCGGACCGCGCTGGCGGTCAAGGCGGTGGAGGCCGGAGTGTTCGCAGAAGACGAATCCCTCGACAACATTTCGTGAAAATTGACGTATCCGCTGGATAGCTAAGGTCACTCGTCCGCACCGAGCATGGCTGCATGATCCATAGCCATTGGGCGATGCATGCCTGAGCGACCTGCCGCACGTGACGGCTCCGCCAGCGAGCACGAGCCACCTCTCGATCTGTCGCGGGAGCCGCACGACAGCGCCCGCGACGACTCCGACGCCGACGGTGCCGACGGCCACGAGAGCCACGACCCCTACCAACCCCTGTAGGCCGAAGGACCCCCATGAGATTCAAAGCCCTCGCGGCAACGCTGGCCGTTGTGGTCGGCCTGAGCATCATCCAGCCACTACCGGCGTCCGCCGCTGAGCCCGATCCCGGCGCGGCCGACAAGAAGATCGAGTCGAGCCTGAAGGACCGCTTCCGTACGGAACCGACTTCCGACTTCTGGATCAGGTTCGACACCCCGGCAGACCTCGCCCCGGCGAAGAAGATCACCGACTGGGCCGCCCGTGGTCGGTTCGTCTACGACGCGCTGAACGCGGCGGCGAAGACCTCCCTGGCATCCGTCTCCACCGAGCTCGACCGGGCAGGCGTCACATACACCTCCTACCCGGTCGCCAACGTCGTGCTCGTCAAGGGAGGCACGGAGAAGCTCGCCCTCGACGTGGCCTCGATGACGCAGGTCGCCGAGATCCACGCGACGCCGCAGGTCGCGCTGGTCAAGCCCGTGGACGAGAAGAGCCCGGCTGAGCAGGCTGCCCGCTCCGCCGCCCCGAACGACGGCACGATCCCCTGGGGCCTGGAGGCCATCCACGCGCCCGAGGCATGGGCCATGGGCGCCACCGGTGCGGGCATCACCGTGTCCAATCTCGACTCGGGCGTCGAGTTCGACCACCCCGCCCTGGTGCACCAGTACCGCGGCACGAAGCCCGACGGCACCGTCGACCACAACTACAACTGGATGGCCGGCCGGGGCACGTGCACGGGCGTCCCGTGCGACGACAACGGACACGGCACGCACACCATGGGCACCATGGTCGGCGACGACGGCACCAACCACGTCGGCGTCGCCCCGGACGCGCAGTGGATCGCGACGAACGGCTGCTGCGACAGCACTGGCGTCGAGTCGTTGCTGCGCTCCGGCTGGTGGCTGCTCGCCCCGACCGACACCCAGGGCAACAACCCCGATCCGTCCAAGCGCCCGCACGTCGTCAACAACTCGTGGGGCCAGACCGTCGAGCACAGCTTCGACGACTTCTTCAAGGCCATCGACGAGGCGTGGACCGCCGCGGGCATCTTCAGCGTCTGGTCGTCGGGCAACACCACGCCGTACGCGGCCTGCGACACCGTCTCCTCGCCCGGCTCCGCCGAGAGCGCCTACTCCGTGGGCGCCTACTCATCGGACGGCAGACTCGCGTTGTTCTCCCGCAAGGGCGAAGGTGAGGGCGACCGGATCAAGCCCGAGATCTCCGCTCCGGGCGACGGCGTCCTGTCGTCGTACCCGGGCAACAGCTACGTCGAGATGTCCGGCACCTCGATGGCGGCACCCCACGTCGCCGGCGCCGTCGCGGCGCTGTGGAGCTACGACCCGACCCTTATCGGGCGGGTCGAGGAGACCCGCCGCCTGCTCGGCGAGTCGGCCGTCGACGTCGACGACACCGAGTGCGGTGGCACCGCCAAGGTCAACAACAAGTACGGCGAAGGCCGGCTCGACCTCGTCCGCCTGCTCGAACTCGCGCCCCGCGAGGGCGGCACACTGACCGGTGTCGTCACCGCCAACGGCGCCCCGGTCCCCGCGGCCGAGGTGACGATCAGCGGGCCGTTCAGCCGGTCGATCGGCACCGACAAGGACGGCCGGTTCACCACGAACCTCCCGGTCGGCGACTACCAGCTCAGCACCAAGGTCTTCGGCTACCTGACCGCGACCACCAACGTCACGATCACCCTCGGCCAGGACACCTCCGTCAAGCTGCCGCTCACGGCCGCCACGAAGCACGACATCGGCGGCCGGGTCGTCGACGACAAGAAGCGGCCCGTCCCGAACGCCGACGTCTCCGTCAAGGACACGCCGCTGAAGCCGGTACGCACTGACGCCAACGGCGCGTTCACGATCACCGGCGTCCCCGAGGGCGGGTACGCGCTGACGGTCAAGCCCAACGCCTGCTTCTCGCCCACGACGGTCCCGCTTACCGTCGGCGCGCAGAACGAGTCGCGCGAGATCCCCGTCGGGCTCGTCGTCGACAAGGGCGGCTACAGCTGCGCCGTCTCCGAGGGCGAGTACCTGCGCGGTACCGACCCGGTCGCGTTCACCAGCGGAGTGTGGGCCACGGTGAAGCTGCCGTTCCCGGTCGCGCTCTACAACGGCAGCCACGACAGCCTCGGTATCGGCCTGCGGGGCGTGATCTCCCCGGACACCACCACCGGGCCCGGCACCGGCGGCGCGGGCATCTTCCCGTTCTACGTGCAGAGCCCGGTCGAGTTCGCCTCCGGCGGCGGAGTCTTCACGGCGGCCACAAAGGTCGGCGGCGAGGACGCGTTCGTCATCGAGTACCGCAAGGCCAAGCTCTGGGCCTATCCGATCCGGTCGGAGTACACGGAGCCGGTCAGCTTCTCGGCCACGCTCACCCGCTCCGGCACGGTGATCTTCGGGTACGGCGACGGCGTCGGGTCCGACGACCCGGTGACCGCTGGCGGGCACGCCATCACGGGCATCCAGGGCTGGGCCGGCGTCGACGGCATCCGGTTCTCCGAAAGCGCCCCGGTGCTGCGCGACGGGATGGTCGTCACCTACGACATGCCTGACTTCGGGTACCTCGACGCGACAGTCGTCGACCAGAACGACGGGCTGCCGGTGGCCGGTGCCAAGGTCTCGTTCACGAACAAGCTCGGGCTCGTGGAGACCGTCACGACAAACGCGACGGGTCTCGTGCATCGCCAGCTTCCGGTCGGCGACTACACCATGACCGTCGACGCGCCGAACTACACGACCGCGGCGTACCCCTTCTCCCTCGACAAGCTCTACGCGAAGGCGAAGATCGACGCGCGTCTCGCCACCGGTGTCGCCGGCCTGAAGGCCGACGGCCTCGACGCGCTGTTGGGCACCGACCAGAACGGTGTGGGCTCACTGACACTGACGAACAACGGTTCCGCCCCCCTCACGTACAACCTGGGCGAGGCCGCGCGTCACCCCGACCTGGACGCCTCCGGCGCCACCACGCGCACCGGGAAGGGCGCGGCCAGCACGATCGACCTCGCCGCCTGGAAGGCCGGTGCGAGCGGCATGAAGCCGTCGAACGTCGACGGCAAGGCGGCGACGTCGAGCGCCGCGGAGGCACAGGCGGCCGGCAAGGTCGGCGCGACCTCCGGCGGAGACGTCATCACCCGGATCCCCATCCCCGGCAGGATCGAGGACAAGGAGCCCACCGGCATCGGGTACGACGGCGACGTCTGGGTCCACGACTACAACAAGCGGACCAACACCGCCTACACGGTGACGGGCAAGCCGACCGGGAAGGTCTTCGACGCGTCGTGGAACCCCGCGTACCGGGCGTTCGACATGGCGCTGGACACCAAGACCGGTGACATGTGCCAGATGGAGGACAGCCCGGCCAGCTTCATCCACTGCTTCAACCGGGAGACCGGCAAGGAAACGCGGCAGATCACTGGCGACTGGTCGACGCTGCAGCTGACCGGCCTCGCCTACAACCCGATGCGGGACGTGTTCTACGTCGGTGGTCGGGCGAACGGCATGATCGGAACCGTCGCCGGCACGTCGCACGACAAGCCGGGTGCGCTGCTGTCCTTCTGCGCCCCGCCGCTGCCCGAGGTGATGGGCCTGGCGTACAACCAGGCGTCCGACACCATCTGGTACACCGACCTCACCTTCAACAGACCAACCCGCCTGCTGCAGGTCGACCCCGACGACTGCTCGCTGGTCAACGCGTGGTGGTTCCCGGGCCAGAAGGCGACCCAGGGCGGCGGCCTCGAAACCGACTCGACCGGCGCGCTGTGGGCGGCCGACCAGGTCGCCGACGACGTCGTGCTTGTCGACGTCGAGGACGACCTGCTCACCGACCTGCCGTGGCTGTCGCTCTCGTCGAACGGCGGCACCCTCGCCCCGGGTCAGTCGACGACCGTCAAGGTCTCCCTCTCCTCGAAGGGCGCCAAGCCGGGGACTCTCGGCGCGAACATCGTGGTGAGGTCCGACTCCGGACGCCAGTCCAAGACCTACGTGCCTGTGACGCTCACGACCACGAAGTACCAGGTCGGCGTCAACGCCGGTGGCGCGAAGTTCACCGACGGCTCCGGCTACACCTGGCTCGGCGACCAGGCCGCCGGCACGAAGGCGTGGGGCTACGAGGGGAAGACGAAGGTCGCCTCCACGAAGACCGCGATCGCGGGTACGACGGACGACGCCCTGTTCCAGTCACAGCGCACCACGCCCGACAAGCAGTTGTTCTACCGCTTCCCCGACGCGCCCAAGGGCACCTACGCGATCGATTTCGGGTTCGCCGAGATCGAGAAGGTGGCCAAGGGCAAGCGGGTGTTCGACGTCCTCGTGGACGGAACACTGACGGAGTACGCGTACGACCCGGCCGCGGCCGTGGGGCCGAACGCCGCCGACTGGCGTACCGCCGTCGTGAAGCACGACGGTGGTCCGCTGACGGTGGAGCTGCGGGGCTCGAAGGGTCTGAAGCCCCCGACAATCGCCGCGCTGCGGGTGACGCTCGATCCGCGTGCGGACGCGGCGGAGCCGGAGCCCCAACCCGAACAGCCGGAGCCGGGTCCGGTGCCGGTGGCCCCCGCCGGCCGCTCGTACTCGATGAAGGTGACCGACGGGCTCTACCGCCAGGGCACGCAGGAGTCCGGGTGGCACGGCGACGACAGCTGCGGCGTGCTGTGGTTCGACTCCAGCTTCCTGTTCCCGTTCTACGACACGGCCTGGGACGGCGTGTGCGTGACGACGAACGGCACGCTGACCTTCGACCGCGCCAGCACCTTGGGGAACAACACGGCGCTGCCGTCGTCCAGTCCGATCGACGCGATCTATCCGCTCTGGGACGACCTCATCGTCGACGACGAGGCTGGCATCTACTTCGGCACCACCGAGGTGGACGGGCTGGTGGCGCAGGTCATCGAGTGGCGCAACGTCGCCTTCTACAACGACCGGACGGCCCGTGTGAGCTTCTCGGTCACCCTGATCGCCGACGGACGGATCCAGATCGGGTACGGCGACGGCGTCGGCGGCGACAACCCCCTCACACGAGGGTCGTCGGCGACGGTCGGCGTGCAGAGCCTGACGCGCAACCCCGCGGGCCAGTACTCCTTCAACCAGCCGGTACTGAAGGCCGGCCTGGGGCTGGAGTACACCCTCCCGGCCTCGGGCACGATCGAGGGCACGGTCACCGACAAGAACGACGGCAAGCCGATCGAGGGCGCGATCGTCACGCTCACGGGGCCCAGTGGTGAACGGGTCATCACCACCGACGTGAAGGGCCGGTGGAAGGCTCAGGCGCTTGTCGGCGAGAACACTGTGCAGATCTCGGCGCCGAACTACGTCACCGCCAGCCACCGGGTGACCATCGCCAAGAAGGATCAGGCCGAGGTGGTCGACAGGGCGTTGACCACGGGCATCGCCACCGTCACCGCGGGCAACCTCGACTGGCTCCTCGACAAGGGCCAGAAGGCGACGGCCGACGTGACGGTGACCAACACCGGCTCCGCCCCGCTGGAGGTGCGGCTCAGCGAGCAGAAGCGCACCGGCGACGGCGGGCACGAGGCCGCCGACCTTGGATGGCTGGCCCTCACGGGTGCGGCGGCGACCGGCACTGTCACCCTCGCGGCCGGACAGTCCACAACTGTCACGGCGACGGCCGACAACGCGGGCGTCGCGCCGGGCGTACTCGTCGGGGATGTGCTCGTGGCGTCCAACGCCGGCAAGGGCGAAGCCCAGCTCAAGCCGGTCCGCCTGGCGACCTCGGCCTACTGGAAGGGTGTCGACGTCGGCGGAGCCGGGCACGTCGGCGCCGACGGCTTCGTCTGGTCGCCCGACCAGGCGCTGGGCTCGCGGCCGTGGGGATACGTCGGCGGCAAGCCGCGTGCCACGAAGGCCGACATCGCCGGTACGCAGGACGACGCGCTGTTCCGCACCCAGCGGACCGGCGAGACGTTCAGCTACGTGTTCAAGAACGCGCCCGCCGGGACGTACCGGATCGGCCTCGACTTCGCGGAGATCGAGAAGGTGAAGGCCGGCAAGCGTGCCTTCGATGTGCTGGCCGACGGCAAGGTGGTGCTCTACGACCACGACGTACAGGCGAAGGTGGGTGCGCTGACCGCGGACCTGAACACGGTCACGGTCGAGCACGCCGGTGGCGATCTGACGATCGAGCTTCGCCGCGAGAAGGGCGAGGGCGACCCGATCCTCAACGCCCTCAAGGTCCAGCAGGACCCGCGCCTGTGAGATAGCCGGACCTGTCCGCCAACAGTGGTCAGAGCCTCCACGGAAAGCATCGCCGTGGAGGCTCTGACCCTGCGTGGTCGCGTCCCGTCAGGGCGAGCGCTCACTCATTCCAGGGTCGGTGGGCGACGGTGAGGATGTGGGTCGTCGGCCAGTCGAGGGGCCGGCCGTCGAGGTCAGTGAGAGAGGCTACCGGCGCGATCCGGTTGTCGATCACCCAATCGTTGCGGACGGCGGTGGAGGCAGGAGCGATCTCGAAACCCGCTTCGGTCAGCAGCGTTGTCCAGTCGGCGAAACTGAGGCCACAGAACTGTTCCTTCGTCTCGGAGAGCCAGCTGTCGATGTAGTCCTTGCGGGTCAGGTAATCCATCGCGGAGCCCAGTTCAAGGCGTACCGAGCCGTCGGGCAGGGCCTCGTAGTCGAAGGGGAACGCGAAGTCGACAGCGAACTGATCCAGCCGCGCCCGCGTCGACAGTCCGCCGACATACCGCCTGACCTCGGCGGAGTCCAGGCTGGCGAGATCCCGGCGCGGCGATGCCGGGTTGTCGCCGTCATCTGCCACGAGTCGCAGGATCACCGGCCGGTGGGGATCGTCCGGGCCGCACACGTCGCTGTTGATCCAGACGCCACCGGGCACTGTGTGGTCGTGGATACGGCGGGCGAACTGCAACAGTGACTCCCGCTGCCGCCCGTACGACCAGATCTCATGGGTCAACGCGAAGGTGAGGGTGGTGTCCACCGACCGTTCCTTCAGGACCGCGCCACCGAGGACGTTCCGGTGGAAGAAGTACACGTTGGCGTTGCGGAACACGCCCTGCGCCTTCTTGTGCAGGCACTCCTGAAAGAGGTGTCGGGCGACCTCGACGCCGATGAGGTCGCTCTCGTGCAGGCCGGGTTCCCGATCGGCCAACTCCAGGACCGCCCCGGCGCCGCAGCCGATATCGACGATGCGGCCGGGTTGCACGTACTGACGGACGGCGTCCCACTTGCGCTCGGCTGCGCCGGCGAAGGCCTCCACGTACGTCCGGTAGTCGCGGGTGACGGTGAGGCCACCCTCGTCGCCGACGAGCGGGTCGTTGACCACCATCCGGATCTCGTCGACCAGGCGGTAGCGCTCGAAGACGTCGATCGTCGCCGGGTGCGTCAGCTCGCGCCACGTGTCGTCGCCCGCGGCCAGGCGTAGCAGGACATCCCACGGCCGTTCGGGCGTGGTCCGTAGCTCGGGATCGGCCTCGACCTGCGCGATCGTGAAACCGAGCCGCTCGTACAGCTTGGCGACCTCCGGCGTCGAGCATGCCACCAAGGTGTCCCCGGGAGTGAGTTCGAGTCCGGTGGCTACCGCGATGTTCTTGAGGGTCACCTCGGCGAAGTCGTCGGTGTACGCGGTGTCGAAGATCGGCACGACCAGCGAACGCAGCCCGCTCAGCACACTGAATCGCTCGATCGCGGCTTCCCGACGGTGGTACGGGACCGGATTACGCTTGGTGTTCTCGTGGTTGGCGGAGGTCACCGCCCAGACGATCGTGGCAGCGGCGTCCTCGGCGAGCCGCCTCAGGTAGTCAGCCTGGAAGCGGGTCAGCAGGTGATGGCGCCCTGGAAAGAGCACGAAGCGGGTGGACGGGCCAGCCATGATCACCCCACGTTTGTTCCGGCCGGTGTACGGCCCGCGATGGTAACGGGTCGGTGCCTCCGCCAACCGGGCGGGCTGATGGCCAGCGCCGATCGCCTTCCCACAGGGCTGGGCCGTCAGTTGCCGCGGTACCGGGACGCCAACTCCGGGCTCTGCGCGTTGAAAGCGGCCAGCTCCGCGGAGAAGATCGCGTTCAGCAGGCTCGCGTCCTCCACGCCAGGGGCCACCACGACCTCACCCAGTTCCAGCCCGCGCAGGCTCGCGGTGACGACGTCGTCGGCACTCATCCGTCGTACGGCGCTGAGGTCCATGCCCTGACGCTCGTGGAACTCGGTAGCCACCACGCCCGGGCACAGCACCTGGACCCGGACACCGGTGCCGTCGAGTTCGGCGCTGAGCGTCTGCGACATGGCGACCGCGAAGGCCAGACCGCCTGCGTACACCGCGCGCCGCGGCATCACCGAACTCGGCGCGGGACCGCTGAAGGCGATCATGCCGGCGACGTTGACGATGGCGCCCTCACCGCGGGCCTGCATACCGCCCACGACCGCCCGGGTGAGCATGGTGGGCGCCACCGTCTTGACATGGGCCAGCTCGCGGGCCTTCTCGGCGGACAGGTCGGCCAGGGGCATGTAGTGCGCCACACCGGCGTTGTTCACCAACA
This sequence comes from Micromonospora profundi, assembly GCF_011927785.1. Lineage (NCBI taxonomy): Bacteria > Bacillati > Actinomycetota > Actinomycetes > Micromonosporales > Micromonosporaceae > Micromonospora > Micromonospora profundi. The sequence continues at coordinate 3,044,502 of NZ_JAATJK010000001.1, forward strand.
GCGTGATGTCCTCGGTCGCGCAGACCTTGGCGATGGCGTCGATCCCGGCGTCGGTGGACAGGTCAGCCGCGATGCCACGGACGTTGACCTCCGGGTGGGCGGCTACGAGTTCCTTCAGCCGTTCCTCGCGACGCCCGACGATGATGAGGTCGTAGCCCAGCCCGGCCAGCCGTTCCGCGAAGGCCCTGCCGATGCCCGACGTGGCCCCCGTGACGAGTGCCCGCTTGCTCATGATCGTTGGTCCTTCCAGTTGGAGATGTCCCCGCGGCGATCACCCGTCGGCGTCTGGCGCACGCGACGCCGCCGGCGGTGAGGGCCGCACCACCAGCATCAACCGGCGGCGACGAGACAGGCAGTGCCGCCTTCTTCCTGGTATCGGCACTCCCAGGCACCGGCGACCCGGCAGTCCTGGCGGCCCGCGCCTCGGCCCGTGGCTAGCATCGACCATATGGCCGAGGACCTGCTCGCGGGCTACTTACGGGCACGTCGGGGGCAGCTCCGCCCGGGTGACGTCGGATTGCCCGAAGGGACAGGCCGACGACGCGTGGCGGGTCTGCGCCGCGAGGAGGTGGCCCTGCTCGCGGGCATCAGCGCCGACTACTACCTGCGTCTGGAACAGGGCCGCGGAGGGACACCGTCGCTCCAGGTCATCCGGGCGCTGGCGCGGGCGCTACGGCTGGACGACGCGGCCACCGCCTATCTCACGAGCCTGGCAACACCGGCGACGACCGACGCGGAATCGGCGAACCAGACCGACGAACGGGTCCCGTCCAGCGTCGAGAACCTCGTCCGGCTCCTGCCCCTGCCCGCGTTCGTGACGGGACGCAACTTCGATGTCCTCACCGCCAACCGCAACGCCTTCCGGATCTCTCCGGAGCTGGTGACCGGGAAGAACCGGCTGCGGTCGTTCTTCCTCGTCGACTCCGAGCGAGACCTCTACCGGGACTGGCAGACGACGGCTCGCCGTTTCGTGGCTGTCGTGCGGGACACCGTCGGCCGGGGCGCTGCCCGTCCCGACTTCCTGGCGTTGGTCGACGAACTGTCGGAACGCAGCGAGAGCTTCCGCCAGTTGTGGGAGCGACACGATGTCGTCACACGTGACACCGAACTCGCGCTGCTGCAACACCCGGTCGCGGGGCCCCTGCAACTGCACCTGGAACGTCTGTCCGTCGCCGGAATGCCCGAACAGGGCTTGGTGATCTACCACCCCACGGCCGGCTCGGAGGACGCCCGGCGCCTCACCCGGCTTCTGGGCAGCGCGGACAGGTAGACGGCCCGTCGTGCCCCGCTCGAGGTCAGGCCGCCGCGCCGTGGCTGAGCTTGGCCAGGCGACGCCGGATCTGTTCCTCCTGCTGCGCGTCCGAGTCGTTTCCCAGAGCGAGCGCCTGGAGCCATGCCGCGCGGGCGGCGGGCCAGTCGTTCATCGCGTAGGCGGTGTCTCCGAGGCCCACACTCGCGCGGACCATGTGCACGCGGTGGCCGACCCTCTGGGAGAGCTCCCGGGCCGCGGTCCAATCCGCCAAGGACTCAGCGAACTGCCGTTCGCGCAGGTAGAGGTTGGCCCGCCGCAGGTGACATTCGCTGCGGCGGACGTCGTCGGCGAGCTGCTCGCTCAAGGTCAGGGCTCGGTCGATGGTCTCGAAACTCACGGCGCGGTGGCCGAGCTCGTACTGCGCGTCGGCGAGGCGGCACAGCACATCGGCCTGAGCCGTCCGGTCCCCCAGCGACTCCGCCATGCGCAGAGCCCGGTGGTGGCAGGCGACGGACCTGTCGTAATCGCCCACCGCGAAGCTCACCTCGCCCAGATTGCGTAAGGTCAGCGCCTCGCGGGACGCGTTGCTCAGCTCGGTGAAGATCACGAGAGCCCGTTCGAGCAGGGCCAGCGCGGAGTCGCTGTCGCCGAGGTGGAAATGGGCGCCGGCCAGACTCCGCAGCATCTCCGCCGCACCGGCCAAGTCGCCGGCGCGTTCGGTCGCGTCGAGGCATTCGCGCACCACAGTCGCCCACTCGTGCCACCAGCCCTCCCGCTGATAGAAGCCCTGCACCGTGAGCTCCAGCTGCCAGGCGTCGTACACCCGGCCCCTGTCGTTCGCCTGACGCATGACCGCCTTGAGCACCTCACGCTCAGCGGCGAACCAGTCGGCGGCTTCCCGGCCGTCCCGCGGACTCTCGTCGACGACCCCGTCGGGCACCGCGGGTGGGTCGGCGTCGATCTCGGCATTGATGAAGAGATTGGCCGCGTACGCCGTCCGCCGATAGAGGCCGAGCAGCCGGTCCGCGGCCGCCTCGCGCTCCGGGCCAGGCTCGGCGTCGAGCATCAGTTCCCGCGCGTACGCGGCGATGAGGTCGTGGGCGCCGTAGCGACCGGGCAGCCGTTCGGTGACCAGCCGGCTGCGCACCAGCTCGCCGAACACCTCGCGGGCGTCGCGTGCGGACAGGCCGCCGAGGCTCGCCGCCGCCGCGCGGGTGATGTCCGGGCCTGGATGCAGTGCCAGCAGGCGGAAGAGTCGCGCGGCAGCAGGGCTGAGGTTGCGGTAGGACCAGGAGAAGATGGCGCGCAGGTCGCTGTCCGGGTCATCGGAGCCAAATCCGTCGAGACTGCCCTGAGCCTCGTGCAGTTCACGCGCGACATCCGAAAGCCGATATCCGGGTCGGGCCAGGGCCCGGGCGGCCACCATGGCGAGTGCCAGCGGAAGGCCCCCGCACAGGTCGACGATCTCGTCCAGCGCCCGCCGTTCGGCCAGAGCACGGGCGCGCCCGACGCGCGAGATCAGGAGTTCGCGCGCCTCGTCGGTCGGCAGGACGTCGAGCGTGAGCACGTGGGCCCCGTGTGTCGTGGCGAGACCGGCCAGGCTGTACCGGCTCGTGACCAGGACGAGGCTGCCGGGAGCGCCGGGCAGCAGCGGCCGGACCTGATCGGCGTCGCGGACGTTGTCCAGCACGATCAGCACCCGCCGCTCGGCCAGGACACTGCGGTAGAGCCCTGACCGGGCCAGGTAGCTCGCCGGGATGTCGGGTCCACGGACGCCAAGTGCGTGCAGGAAGTCCTCCAGCACCTCTCCCGGTGTCAGCGCGGCGTCCGGATCAAGGCCCCGGAAGTCGACGTGGAGCTGACCGTCGGGGAACTCGTCGGCCACCAGGTAGGCCAGGTGGGTCGCCAGGCTCGTCTTGCCGATGCCGGGGATGCCCTCGATGGCGACGATCCGCAGGGCGTTCCCGCCAGCTCGGCCGTGGATGAGCGCCAGTGCCCGGCGCAGGCTCTTGTCCCGCCCCGTGAAGTGAGGCAGGTCGGGCAACAACTGCGCCGGGCGGACGAAGAAGCCGTCCGCCGACGGGTCCTTGGAGCGCAGTGGTGCTTCCGCCCGCTCGGCGAGGCCGGAATCACCGTTGCGCAGGACCGTACGGTAGGCCTCCTGGATCTCCCGGCCCGGATCGATCCCGAGGTCGTCGGCGAGCCGGCCGCGCAGTTCCTGGTAGAGAGCGACCGCCTCAGCCTGCTGCCCGACCGCGGCCAGGGTCAGCAGCAGTCTGGCCTGAACGGCCTCGTCCAGAGGACGTTCCTGGGCCACACGCCGCAGCATCGGAAGCACAGCTCGCCCCGCGCCGGCAGACAGCGCCAGGTCGGTGGCCTCCCGCACCAGATCGGCGTACTCGTTGTCGACGGCTTCGAATTCGGCGATCGGGCGACTGATCAACTCCGGCGCTCCGGCGCACGGCCCGCGCGACAGTTCCAGCGCTTCGACGTAGGCCGCCAGTGCCTGCGCGGGATCGTCGGCCGCCCGCGCCCGCTGCGCCAGGCGTCGGAATGTCAGCAGGTCCAGCCCGTCGGCGTCGGCCACGATGCGATAGCCGGACGCGTCACTCACCAGCCACCTGCCGGACGCACGAGGGCGCAGGCCGGGTTCGAACAGCCGCCGGAGCCGACCCAGATAAAGGTGCACGATGTTCGCGGCGCTGCGCGGCGGTCGCTCGTCCCACAACAGGGCGACGAAATCCGCGAGGCCGACCGGCTGGCCGGCCCGCGCCAGAAGCAACGCCAGAATGAGGCGTTGCTGGCGCGACCCGGGATCGACAGGCTGCCCGGCGCGCCACACCTCCACGGGGCCTAGCACCGCGAAGCGCACGTCGTCCTGCGCCCCGGTCACGGAATCGACCCCCATCAGTGTCGCCGTCGGCCAGTGATCATTGGAAGCTTAGGCGAGCAGTTCGGACGGGACCGCTGGTACCGGCGGTTGCGGCCGGACGCTTGTGAACTCCGACCACCCGGCCCCGTAGTACAAGGCGTGATGTCATCCCGTGAACCGCTGGTCGGACGCGAAGTGGAGACGCATCTGGCTCGCCTTCGGCGAGAAGCTGCGCCGCCACGGAGCCTTTCGCGGCTCCACGTTTCCCACCGTACGGTCAATGCCCATCTCTATCGAGTTTTTCCGAAGCTCGGAATATCGGCTTCGTGACGCCTTTTTCTCCCATTTCCCGGAGCAGCGGAGCGGCTTATCAAAAACAAATACACTGGCAATAAAGTAGGAATTAACAGGCGGGCTCCTACGCTTCCCTCGAACTGTTGAAGTCGACGGGGGGAACACGATGCCGACGTCACCTGATACCGAGGCGCACATGCGGGAGCTCCACCGGGCCAACGGCGGCGCGCTGCTCCACTATCTGAGGAGACTGACCCCTGCAGGCGCATCCTGCACTGCCGAGGATCTGGTGCAGGAGACCATGGTCAGAGCCTGGCGCAACCTCGACAAGATGCCCTCCGGCCCGGAGCCGCAGCGACGCTGGCTGTTCAAGGTCGCGCGGCGCCTCGCCATCGACGCGCACCGCAGACGGCAGACGCGGCCCGTGGAGGTCGGCCTGGCCGAGACGGACCTGTCGCCGCCGGTGAACGCCGCGGCGGAAACGGCAATCGCATCGCTGACCCTGCGGCGCGCCGTCGGTGAACTGGCCCCTGCCCATCGGTCCGTGCTGATCGAATTGTATGTGAAAGGCCACTCTGCCGGCGAGGTCGCCGACCGACTCGGCCTTCCCGTCGGCACCGTGAAATCACGCGCGCACTACGGCGTGCGGCATGTGCGCAACGCGCTGACGAGCCGCTGAACGACAAGGTGTCGGCACGCGCCGGCCATCTCGGGAGGGACCGGTCGGCGACCTCAGCCCAATCGGGTACGCACCACCAGGTCGTGCAGGGCGTCCACCGCCGTCGGGTCCACCTGCCCGGGCAGCGTCGAGGAGTCCCGAGCAGTCTCCAGTTCGGCGCGCAACCGCGGCACGTCAGTGGCGAGGTGCTGCGCAGCGCCTGCGGGGAGTGGTCCGTGCTCGGCCTCCCGCTTGGCGGCGATGAGATCCGGCACGTACGGCAACCTCGCTCCGAGCACACCGAGGTCCGCCTCCAGGAGGCCGGTCCGCATCAGGTGGATGCCGGTGAGCAGGACCCGCAGCGTGTACAGCGCGGGCTTGAGCTGCCCGGTCCTGGCGTACAACTTCTCCTGGGTGGCCGCGAACCCGAGGTAGTGGTGCGCGTGGTGCCGGGTGACCAGTCGCGGGGCCAGCGAAACGAGCTCGGCGTGCACCGCGCTGGTCACGACCACCAGCGGCGACAGCACCTGCTCCAGAACGTAGCCGTTGCGGCTGTTCAACAGCTTGGCGAACTTCAGCAGATCGTGGCTCACCACGTCCAGCTCGACACCGTCGCGCACGCCCATGTGCTGCAACGTCTGCGGTCCGGTGCGCAGCCCGACCACCTCCTCGGGCGAGAGCAGGTGCGCGGCTCGCAGATCCAGGTCGGAGTCGATGGACGCGAACCCGTACAGGTGCGCACCGCTGACGGTGGCGAACAGCAGCGGGCGAGGCAGGGCGCGGACTGCCTCCGCGGCCCACGACGGCACGTAGATGGTCACTGCAGGTTCCTCTGCCGTACGGCCGTGAGCAGCTGATCCACTTCATCCCGGTCGGGCTGTTCGGGCAGCGCGGTGGTGGCGGCCGCGTCGGCGAGCTCGACGAGCAGGTCGGCGCCCCAGGCGGCGACCTCGTCCCAGGACAGCTCCCCACGCCGCACCGCGAGCAGCCGGTCACGCAGGTGGCGAACGTCGACCAACACGTCCCCGGTACGCAGCACGTGCACCCCAGCGACCAGCAGCCGGATCATGTGCATTGCCTGTTTGTGGTTCGTCTCGCCGGTACGCGCGCGGCGGGCGGCCACCCGGTTGAGCTGATCCCGGGCGTAGCTGCCGTAGGTCTCCGCCACACGCCTCGACAGGAACGCCTGCCGCGCCGCCAGTAACTGTTCCCCGTCCACGGTGACCGTCTCGACCAGCGGGGACCAGAGCACCTCCAGAACCGTCGGGTTGCCCTGCAGGGCAAGCACGCAGAAGCGTTCGAACTCCCAGGAGAACTGCTCCGCCGCCGGGCCGTCGAGGTGGGTGGGCGGCTTGTCGAGACGCCAGAACGCCTGCGTGGGTGCCACGTACACGCCACGCCGGTCGTAGTCGGAGTCCGGGCCGTGCAGCCCGTACGCCCGTGACCCGACCACAACGGCGAGGGCCGTATGCCGTTCGACAAGCTCGATCACGCCCGGGAGGCTACCCAAGCACCGGCCCGCATGCGTCATCCTTTCCAGGCAACCGGCGCAGACAGCTGCACGGCCTGAGGTGGGCATCGGTCGGCCGGCTAATGACGTTGCGCCGCCGATCCGCCAGGTTAAGCTGACGGCATGATCAGCTCGCCCGCGTACCCGATGGCGTCCCCCGACGTCCTGTTCGGCGCGCGGCGACGCCGGCGGCACCACGACCGCCTGCGCTGAGCAGTCTTCTCTGCGACCGGCGGATCGAGCCGCCGGTCATCATCGATCGTCCTCGGTCCGCCCGCATCCTCATCCGGTGATCCGCGCTGCGGATCCGAGCGAGATCGGCGTACCCCATGGATTTGGAAAAGCTTCTGGCCGACCGGCTGGCGCCGGCGTTCGCGACGGTGGCGGGCGAGCGGGTCGACCCGGTCGTACGGCGCTCCGAGCGGGCTGATTTCCAGTCCGACGCGGCGCTGGGTCTGGCCCGTCGGCTCGGCCGGCCGCCCCGCGTCATCGCCGCCGAGGTGCTGCGGCACGCCGAGCTGGCCGACCTGTGCAGTGTGGCGGAGCTTTCCGGGTCGGGCTTTCTCAACCTGACCGTCTCCGACGCCGCCCTGGCCAGCATGGTGTCCGCGCTGGCCGGCAGCTCGCGGCTGGGAGTGCCGGTGGTCGCCGCGCCAGAGACGGTGATGGTCGACTACTCGGCGCCCAATGTGGCGAAGGAGATGCACGTCGGGCACCTGCGGTCGACGGTGATCGGCGACGCGGCGGCGCGCCTGTTGGAGTGGCTGGGGCACCGGGTGTTGCGGGCCAATCATCTGGGCGACTGGGGTACGCCCTTCGGCATGCTGATCGAGCATCTGGTCGACCTCGGCGGGGCCGACGCGGCGCAGGAACTGTCGATGGGTGACCTGGACTCGTTCTACAAGGCAGCTCGGGCCACGTTCGACGGCGACGAGGCGTTCCGGGAGCGGTCCCGGCGGCGGGTCGTGGCGTTGCAGGGCGGCGATGAGGCGACGTTGGGGCTCTGGCGGTTGCTGGTGGAGCAGTCCGAGCGGTACTTCCTGACCGTGTACGACCTGCTGGACGTGACCCTCACCGAACGGGACTTCCACGGTGAGAGCAGCTACAACGACCTGCTCGGCGCCGTGGTCGAGGACCTGGACCGACTCGGGCTGCTGCGGGAGAGCGAGGGTGCGGCCTGCGTGTTCCCGCCGGGTTCCGTCGGTCGGGACGGCGAGCCACTGCCGTTGATCGTCCGTAAGTCCGACGGCGGGTACGGCTACCCGGCGACCGACCTGGCGGCGATCCGGCACCGGACCGCCACGTTGGGCGCGACCCGGCTGCTCTACGTGGTCGGGCTGCCGCAGCGGCGACACTTCGAGATGGTGTACGCCGTCGCCGCGCAGGCCGGATGGCTGACCCCGCCGGCCCGGGCCGAGCACATCGGGTTCGGCTCGATCCTCGGGCCGGATGGACGGATGCTGCGGAGCCGGGCCGGCGGTTCGGTGAAGCTGGTGGGGCTGCTGGAGGAGGCGATCGCTCGGGCCACCGCACTGGCTCGGCAGCGGAACCCGGAGTTGGGCGAGGCTGAGGTGGCGGAGGTGGGCCGGGCGGTGGGCATCGGCGCGATCAAGTACGCGGACCTGTCCAGTGACCGGCACCGGGACTACGTGCTCGACTGGGAGAGGATGCTCTCGCTGGACGGCAATACCGCTCCCTATCTTCAGTACGCGTACTCGCGGATCCGGTCGATCTTCCGGCGGGCCGGGGTGGCGGCTCGGCCGGAAGCGGAGATCTCGCTGGCCGACCCGGCCGAGCGGGCACTTGCCTTCGAGCTTGTCGGCTTCGCCAGAGTGGTCGACGAGGTGGCCGTGAGCCTGGAGTTCCACCACCTCGCCGGATACCTGTACCGGCTGGCCGCCACGTTCAGCACGTTCTACGAGCGGTGTCCCGTGCTGCGGGCCGACGACCCGGTCCGGGAGAGCCGTCTGGTGCTCTGCGACCTGACCGCCCGGGTGCTCCGGCAAGGGCTCCACGTTCTCGGCATCCGGACCCCGGAACGGATGTGAGCAGGCCTGGTGTCACCCCTCGTCATCGCAGCATCGCCCGCCACCGGGGAAAGCTCAGGCCGAGTTCGGTCGCCATCAGCCGGCTCAGCGTGCGCTGGCTGGTGGCCAGTGCCCGCGCATGTTGAGCGAGGCCGCGTTGATCTGCGGGTTCCTGCCGCAACGTCTCGGCCAGCGCGAGTCGCGGGTCCCGGGGCTCGGGTAGCCGCAGGCACGATCTGGGCGTCGGTCCCCTCGACGCGAGTTCCTGCACGAGGACCGCGTGCAGCGCGGGCCGCTCGGTTCCGTCACGGTGGTGGTCGACGAGCGCCGGGACGACGTGTCGCGCCAGTTCGGTGAGGAAGACGAGCGTGGGTTCGCCGGCCTCCGTCAGGGTCGACGGCGCGTCGACAAGGAGCACTGTGGCGACGACGCTGCGGGTGTGCGCCAGATGGCGTGCGGAAGCCCGGCCGGAACGAACGGCAGACCTGAGTACGCCGACTCATGCCCGGCCGGGTTGATCCGTCCAGGCTGGACCGCGTGATGGCTGAAGGGGTCGGCACAGCTCGGCGGGGCGGCCCGATCGTGGGACTCCTGGTCCTGGTCTGGGTCTGCGGGCTGATGGCTGCGGCCGGGTGGTGGGTGGGCATCGGCTTGGAGCAGTGGAGCGTCAGCTACGGCGACCAGCCCGCCGAGTTCGCAGACCTCAGACGTCGGGCGAGCGTGGCCCTGCTGGTCGTCGCGTTTGTGGCGACCGCAGGGCCGGCCGTCATCGCGCTCGTCGCGTACCAGCTGCGGCGGGTGCGCACCGCAGTTGTTTTCCTGGTGCTGACCGTCGTGATCGCCGTGCCCGCCGCACCGGTCGCCGTGCTCACCGTCCGGGACCTCGATCCGGCGCCGGCACCGACCACGCCCGGCCCGCCGGGGCACTGCGTGGAACGCAGCGGCGGGGACACCCGCTGCCCGGGCGGCTGACGGAGCGGTTCGTCAGACCAGCGTGCCATGATGCCGCTCATCTCAAGGCAAGGAGCACAGCCGGATGGCCACGGTGACGGTTCGGGATGAGACAGCGACGGGCAGGGCGATAGATCAGTGGCCCTTGACCGGGCTGCCGGAGCGCATCTCCGCGCGGGAGCTGGTTCGGTTGCGCGTACGCGAGGAGGTGGCGCGGTTCAACGCCGACCAGGCCGAGGCCTTCCGGGGCCTGGTGCGACCCACCGACGCGGAGGCGACGTTGAACGGCTATCGGGTCGGTCGGGGCCGGCGGCTGGACTGGGAGCGTCAGGCGGACGCGGCGTGTGACGCCTTCGCCCGTAACGGGTTCGTGCTGCTCGTGGGTGACCGCCAGGTCGAGGATCTGGACGAGGAGATCGACCTGCTCGCGGATCCCGAGGTGGCCTTCGTGCGACTCGTCCCGCTGGTGGGTGGCTGACGTGGGTGACTGGACGTCGTTGCTTCCCGCTCTGACCGCGTCGGAGCGTCGGGAGGTGGAAGCGGGGCTGGTGGAGGCCGATGCCCGAGTTCGGCCGCTGCTCCAGAGGACGGCAGACTATTACTGGGCAGCGCAGGTGACAAACACGCCGGAGTGGGCCGTCACCGAGTCGTGGCCGCCCGAGCTTCGCCGCCGCGCCGCGCTGGCCATGCATCTGGAGGCGGCGACCGGTTCGGTGCCGAGCGCACTGAACTACGTCGTGCGGAGTCTCGCCGACGGCGTGCAGGACTGGACCCGGGCGGATCTGCTGTGGTGCCTGGATGTCGCCGGGCGGGGATGGGGCTACCAGAACGCCGCCGACCTGGAGTTGCCGACGGCGATCGCCGGGTGCCTGTCTCCTGCGGATCTTGCCGATCTGGTCCCGGCGCTTTCAGCCCTGTTCGACGAACTCGCCACTGACCATTTCGTCTCGGCTGGACCTCGACTGCGGGTCGTCACGCTGCTCGGGGACGCGCTCGACCGCGCCACCGGTCGCCGCGTGCCGTCCCGGTTGCTGCACAACGGGGACGAGTTCGGTCCCCTCGTCCGCGCCGGCCTGGAGGACGTCCTCGCCGCGCCGGGCGTACCCGAGTTGCTGGTGCACTGCGCCTCGCTCGACAAGCCGGTGGCGCCTGCGGGGTGGCTGCGCGGCCTCGACGGGCAGCTCGCGACCGCTACCGAAGGGGCGAAGGCCGTCCGCCGGGTCCTGGAGGCGTTCGCCGCCCACCGGCACTCAGTGCACGACGACTCGGACCGACTCCTGCGTGGCCTGGTGTGGGCGCTGTCCCGGGAGTCGGACGACGACGCGACGGAGCTGCTGGCGAAGGTCACCGCCACCGCCGCGGCCGCTCCCCGGCACGCGTCCGGTTTTCCCCACGCGCAACGCACCGCGATCGCCGCCGTGCAACTGCTGGCAGGGCGCGACGGTGAGGTGCCGGTGCGGACCCTGGCGCGGCTCGCGGTGACAGTGAAGAACAAGGCCGTACGCGGTCGCGTGCACACCGCGTTGGCCCGCCTCGGCGCCCTGCGGGGATGGTCACTCAGCGAGGTGATGGAACTCGCCATCGACGATCACGGGCTCGACACCGATGGGAGCCGACGCACCCAGGTCGGCCCGTACGAGGCGACAGTGCGGGTCGTGGGCGAGAAGGCACGCCTGACCTTCGCTCGCGGTGACGTCGGGCTCAAGGGCGTTCCGGCTGCAGTCAAGGAGACCCACGCCGCTGAGCTGAAGCAGCTACACGACCTGGTGAAGGGCATCAACGCGACACTGGCCGCCGAGCGTCAGCGGGTGGAGTCGCTGCTGTCCGAGGAGCGCACCTGGGCGTACGCGGACTGGGTGTCGCGCTTCCTGGACCACCCGATCACCGGGACGTACGGGCGGCGGCTGCTCTGGGAAACCAGCGCCGACGGGCGCGGCTGGACGGCGGGCCTGCCCCGCGAGGACAGCGAGGGGTGGACAGTCGCCGGTCTTGACGGGCGGCCGGTGCGCGGTGACCGGTTCCGGCTGTGGCATCCCCTCCGCGCCGGGGTGGACGAGACCCTCGCCTGGCGTGAACGGGTGCTCGCTACCGGCCTGACACAACCGTTCAAGCAGGCGTTCCGTGAGGTCTACCTGCTCACGCCGGCCGAGGAGCAGACCAGTTCCTACTCCAACCGGTTCGCCGCGCACATCCTGCGCTACCGGCAGGCGAACGCGCTCATGCGCGCCCGTGGCTGGCAGGCCAGCTACCTCGGCAGGTGGGACGGCGGGTACGACAGCCAAGCCACGAAGATCTTCGGCGGTGGTGCGTGGCGGGCGTCCTTCCACCACCAACTTGTCGACACGGACAACCTCGGCGACTACGACGTCCAGTACTGCTCCACAGACCAGGTGCGCTTCGCCCGACAGGAGGGCACGACCTGGCGGCCCGCACCGGTCACGGACGTGCCGATGTTGGTGTTCACCGAGGCGATGCGCGACGTGGACCTGTTCGTCGGCGTCACCTCGATCGCCACGGACCCGCAGTGGGCAGACCGTGGCGAGGACCGGTTCCGGGAATACTGGCAGACCACAGTGGTCGGCGAGCTGACCCCGTCGGCGCAGGTCCGCCGGGACGCCCTGGCCCGGCTGCTCCCCCGCATGGCCATCGCCGACCGGGTCACCCTCGAAGACCGTTACCTGCACGTACGCGGGAACCTGCGCGGCTACCGGATCCACCTCGGCTCCGGCAACATCATGATGGAGCCCAACGACGCCTACCTCTGCATCGTCCCCGCGCCTGGGGGCACCGGGCGGCTGCACCTGCCGTTCGACGACGACCCGATGCTGTCGACGATCCTGTCGAAGGCAATCATGCTCGCCGCCGACGACAGGATCACCGACCCCACGGTGCTGAGGCAGCTCACCTCATGACCACCATCACGCCGGCCGGTCGCCGTCCAGCGACGCCACTTTCCGTTCCGCGCGTACCTTTAGCCGCAGGCCGGCCGGCGTCGCGGCAGGTTGTCGGTGGGGAGTGGCATAGTTCTGCCCGTCAGCGGGGAGGGCGGGCGCGGCGGCGATGCGGGATCGCCGCACGTGCCCGGCAGGAGGGAGCGGAGCGACAGGTGAACGAGGCTGGGACCGCACCGATCTCCGAGGCGCACCCCACCACCAGCGGACGGTTGCTGCTGCGTGCGCCCACGGCCGTGGACCTGGCGGACGTGTACCGGATCCACGGCGACCCTCGGACCAACCAGTTCAACCCGGACGGCCCACACGCCGACGTCGAGGCCAGCAGGGAACTGCTCGACGGCTGGCTCGACCACTGGCGCACGCACGGGTTCGGTTACTGGGCGGTGCAGTCGACGACGAGCGGTGAGGTGATCGGCTTCGCTGGTCTCCGTCGCGGCCAATGGCTCGGTCGTCCCATCCTGAATCTGTACTACCGCTTCGCCCCTCCCCACTGGGGGCACGGCTACGCCACCGAGGCGGCACGACACGCCGTCGAGTGGGCCGCCGCGCACACGCCGGACCTGCCTGTGCTGGCCCGCACCACCGCCGACAACCTTCCGTCCATCCGGACGGCACAGGCGGCGGGTCTGATACGGCGGGCCGACCTCGACGCGGCCGACGACGGGGTGTGGACTGTGGTGCTGGCCTCGCGCTGACGGTCAGCTCCTGACCTACGCGGACCTCTGCGAGCCGAAAGGCCCGGAGGGCTCATACCGGAGCCGGTGCGTAGTGTTCCGGTATGGCACAGCGACTGGTCAGCGTATGGCAACCGTTCTTCCTTGGTAGCGCGAGTCGGGGCGCGGCCATCGATGCCGCGACGGAGTTGGAGGATCTCGGCTACTCGCGGCTCTGGTTCTCGGGCGGCTTCGGGGAGAACGTCGCCCCCCGCTTCCGGGAGATCCTGGACGGGACCAGGCGCATCGGGGTCGCGTCAGGGATTGTGAGCATCTGGCATTCGTCGCCCTCTGAGGCGGCGGCGTTCGCACAGGACGCGGAGCGGGCCCATCCCGGCCGGTTCCTGCTCGGTCTCGGCGCCAGCCACGCAGTGGTGGTGGAAGGCAGCGGCACAACCTACCGCAAGCCGTATTCGAGAATGGTGGAGTACCTCGACGGTCTCGACGCGGCCGGGCTCCCTCCCGAGCGGCGGATCCTGGCCGCACTCGGCCCACGGATGCTTGAGCTCTCCCGCGACCGTTCGGCCGGGGCGCACCCGTACTTCGTCCCTGCCCAGCACACCGCCGAGGCCCGGGCGGCGATCGGGCCCGACCGGTTGCTCGCCCCCGAGGTCGCGGTGGTCCTCGACGCAGACGCCGCCGCGGCGCGCGCCACGGCTCGGCAGTACACGAGCGGATACCTCGCCCTGCCGAACTACACAAACAACCTGCGGCGATTCGGCTGGACCGACGAGGACTTCGCCGCAGGCGGCAGTGACCGACTCGTCGATGCCCTGATTCCCTGGGGCACAGCCGAAGAGGTCGCTGCCGGGCTGGACAAGCACTATCAGGCCGGCGCCGACGAGGTGGCGGTCCAGGTCCTCAATGGCGGCGACGCCACGACATTCCCCGCCGACGCGTTCCGCGCTCTCGCCGCAGTCCTGATCTGACACCGTGACGTGCCGGTGGTGGGAGGCACCGGGCCGCCAGGACAGGTCTGTGGTCGGTTTCCCGGCCGGTTGTTCGGGTATCGCCGCTGGTCAGGGCCAAGGAAGGGACACACATGACCGAGCACGACGAGCGACGTGGCGGGGAGCAGACCGGGGTGCCGCAGGACGAGGATGCCCGCAGCACCCGGGCGGCGCAGGACGCCCACGGCGGCAGCATGGCACCGGGGCTTGTCGACGACACGGGCCACCCGGTGGCGCAGGCCCCGGCCGACCGGTTGGCCGAGGCCGAAAACGCGGACTGAGCCGCGAGCGGCGGGCCAGGTTGCGCTGCTTGTCGAACGTCGGTGGCCGGCCGCCGAGGCTGCCACGCCTGCGGCGGTCGGCCGACCGGGCGGATGGAGATCTCCACAAGCCTCACCACCGCCCCGGCCGCTCCGACAACCGCATGGGTGACCCCGACTCCTGTCCGCCAAACAGCGGTCAGTCCTCGTCGGCCTTCTTCTTGTCGCGCTCCATGGCCAGATCGAGCGCGAGGACGCTGCCGATGATGAGCAGCGGGTCGACGCCGGCAGTGACCTGCACGGCGTAGGTGTCCCGGATCGTCAGCCACCGCTTGGACACCACGGCCACCTCGGTGCCGTCGCGTTCGATCACGTACTCGTGGTCGAGCAGGTCACCCTTCATCTCCAGGTCGTCTGACCCGGGCACGTCGATGGTGAACTTGTCGCGGAACGGCGTGATCAGTTTCTTGCGGACCTCTGCGGCCTTCTCACCGCCGATGCGGATCTCGTACGTGGGGCGTAGCGCCACCAGGTGCCGGTGCAGCGTGGCGACCTCCTGGCCGGAGGCGTCCTCAATGACGATTTTGTTGCGGACGCTGAGAACCTTGCCGTCGACGTGGAAGACCTTGGTGCCGTGCTCGTCGATCACGTCGAAGTCGTCGCCGATCGAGAAGAACCGCTCCTTGATGACAAACATGGTTCGATTCTCCCCCACCGCGCACGGAAGTGCCGGCCTCTGGCGGGCGCCAGCCACCAACTGGTGCATCACGATGAAACTGCTCCATGGATATGTCCGGCCGGCCAATCCGCTCAAATCCCGCCCTGGCACGACTGGGTCCTCCGACCGGAGCTCGGAGGTGGGATCGCGCAACCCGTCCCGCACAGGGCATAGTGGCCGGCGGCACCATCGACCGATGTTGCCTGCCCTTGGTGAAGGTGGATGGAAGTGACGACGCGCTTACGTGTCCGATGGACCCGAGCGGCCGCATTGATCACGCTGACCGGGGGCATGCTCGCGGTGTCGGCGGCGCCCGCCACTGCCGCGCCGGAGACCGTCCGCATCCTGAGCGTGTCGGCGGAGAACGTGAAACCCAACGAGACGGTACGCGTGCAGTATCGCGTCACCAACAACGGAAGCCGGGCCGAAACGGCCATCGTCGTGGTCGGCGGCGGCTTGCGATGCACCTCCGGATGCCGGGTAGAGCCGAAACTCGGTCCTGGCCGGAGCCAGACCTTCGACACCACGCTCGTCGCCCCCGCGGCTCGCCCGGGTGAGACCACCGGCCTCAACATCTCGATCGGCGTGCGGCTTGCCGGGCAGAACACCTACGCCCACAAGATGGTCTACGTCCACGGCCCAGGTGCGTCGTCGCCCGGCGGCGACAAGCCGGCGGCCGGGGTGAGCGGGGTCTCTGGGAGGGTCCGCGACGCTGGCGGAAAGGCGATCGGTGGCGTGGCTCTGACCATTCGGGACAGCGCCGGGCACGAATACCGGACGACCAGCAGCCCCAGCGGCCAGTTCGCGGTCACGGCCAGCGCCGGCAAGACGATCGCCGCAGGACCCATCACTGTCCGCGCGGTCAAGGACGGCTACCGCACCGCTCGCACGACAGTACGGGGCAGCGCCGGTGACGCCGCGACCGTACGGCTGACCCTCTCCGCGGTGGCGACGCCCGCCAAGACGTCGGCGGTACCGACGGCAGAGGCAAGCCCTCCCGCCGCGGCAGGCGACGGCACCCCCGAGGCCGCGCCGCCCACGCTCAAGGCCGTCAGCGACGAGGGGAGCGGTTCGTCCCTGTTCTTCCTCCTGGGCGGCTTGCTGTTCGCCGCGGGCCTGGGCGCGCTCGCACTGGTGGTGATGCGTCGAAGGAACGCACCGGAGGCGGATGTTCCCCCGACCCAGCCGTTGGCACCGGCCGGTAGGGGGATGGCCGACGCTCCGACAGTTGTCCTGCGGCCGTTGAAGCCTCTATAGATCGTCGGGCCACCAGTGCGGATCAAGACTCCTGCCGTGACCGTGAGGGCATCGTCCGTAGCCCGTGTTTGAGACGCTCCAATGCTGGCGGCAGTACGGGGCGTCGCACTGGCTGCACAGGCCGGCGTCGTCGTAAAAGCCAGCGGTGGTTACGGCCGCGTACCGGTACGGCTGGGCGAAAGCATCGGCGATCCGTTCCGCCTGCGCCACGTCGACCGGTTGGCCGGATCCGTTGCCCGCCGCGATCCCGGAGAACAACAGCCACCACTGATCGCCTCCGCTGCGCTGCCGGGCAGTGTTGTAGGTGTTGCGCTGCGCCGACGGCCAGCGCTGCCAGTCAGCAGGTCGGGTGCCGGGTGGGACGAGTTCGACACGTGCTGACGGTCGCCCACACACCGCGCACGGCGGCTCCGCTACGAGGGCCTGGAGCATGGGTCATCATTCCGTCCGTCGCCACCTGGTGCCTTGGATGCACCTCGTCGCGACCACTCGATCACGAGCTACCGTCGTCGGGGAAGCCGCTCCGCGAGGGTCTCACGCAGATCGTCGGGCAGCCCGTCGACCTCGACCAGCTCAGGCAGCAGTTCCGGCTCGGTCATGTACGCGCGAAACGCCATCGCGATCGACACGCCGTGCGACGGACGGTCCTCCACGGTCACCGGATCGCCGGCCCGCACCTCGCCCGGCTCCAACACCCGCAGGTAGGCGCCCGGACGGCTCGCCCGGGCGAAGGTCTTCACCCAGCCCGGCTCCCCCATCTTGTGCTGGAACGTGGCGCACGGAATGCGACCGAAGGTTGGCTGCAGGACCAACAGTGCACCGACGCGCCACCGCTCGCCGATGACCGCGCCGTTGACGTCGACTCCCTCGGTCGTCAGGTTCTCGCCGAAGAGGCCATTGGGCAGCCGCCGGCCCAGCCGCGCCTGCCACCAGCCGTAATCCTCCAGCGCGTACGCGTAGACGGCCTGGTCGTCACCGCCGTGATGCTCGACGTCGAAGATCCGGTCACCGACCAGGCCGCTGTGCAGCCCGGTCGTCTTGGGCCCCGGCGCGCGTACGGTGACCGCGTGGCCCACCGGCTGCTTGTTGATGCCCGTGACACCAACGCCCTTGGCCGGGTTGGGCTCCGGCACTGCCAGGTTTACCGAAACGATAGTGCTCACATCCGGCAACCTAGCCGCCCTGACCTCCCCACGCCGAGCGCATTTCTCCGCAGTGCTCGATCGCGTCGAGCGCCTCGGCCCTCTATTGCCATCCGTCGATTCGTGGTAGAAATCCGTCACACAGGCCATCAACGGCCAAGGTTTTCTTCACATGGAGGCGACGTGCGGGTCTTCGCCGGGTGGCTTGTGGGTCTCACCGTTGCCGCAGGGGTCGTGGCACCGGCCAGTCCGGTAGCGGGTGCCGCGACATCCGCACCAACCTCGACCGCCGTGGCGCCGATGGCCGTCGGCCCGCAACCCGGCACCTTCACCGGCCGGGGGTTCGACACCTGCACGGCGCCGTCACAGGCCGCCATGGACACCTGGCGAACCAGCTCGCCCTACGGCGCGATAGGCATCTACATCAGCGGGGACAGCCGCACCTGCTCCCAGCCCAACCTCACCGCCACGTGGGTGGCCAACCAGACGAACAACGGATGGCGACTGCTCCCCATCGAGCTGGGTTACCAGGCACCGTGCGGCACCCGCGCTCCGAAGATGTCCGCCGATCCCACCACCGCCCGGTCACAGGGCGTCTCCGCGGCGAACAGGTCCGCGAACGCCGCCCAGGCACTGGGCATCGGCAGTGCGAGCACCATCTACAACGACATCGAGCAGTACCCGTCAAACGCGTCGTGCCGGGCCGCGGTGCTGTCGTTCCTGTCCGGCTGGGTCGAGCAACTGCACGCGCGGGGCTACCTCGCCGGCATGTACTCCAGTGGCTCGTCCGGAATCAAGGACGTCTGCGATGCGTACGGCAACCCGAGCTACACGCGGCTCGACCAGATCTGGATCGGCTGGTGGAACGGGGTGGCTGACACGCGGGCCGGCAGCTACTGCCCCGACTCCTACTACGCGAACCAGCAGCGCGTGCACCAGTACGCCGGCGACGTCACCGAGACGTGGGGCGGCGTGACGATGAAGATCGACCGCAACTACCTCGACGTGAGGGTCACGCAGGCCCCGCCGCAGCAGTGGACCACGACCATCGACAACAGCACCTCGGGCGGGTTCACGGCGAGCACCGCGTGGGGCACCTCGGCCTACTCCGGCCAGCGGTACGGCACCGACTACCGGTTCGCGAGCCCGGTGTCGTCAAGCGACGTCGCCTGGTTCCGGTCGACCATTCCGGCAACCGGGAACTACGAGATCTCGGTCTGGTACCCGGCCGACGCCGGCTACAACGATCAGGCGCCGTATCTGGTGGCGACCACCACTGGGAACAGGTCGGTGTCGGTCAACCAACGGACCAATGGCGGCCGATGGGTCTCGATCGGTGTGTTCACCCTGGCGGCCGGCACGGGCAACACGGTCGGCGTGAGCCGCTGGACCGGTGGCACAGGGCTCGTGGTCGCCGACGCGGTACGGATCACCCGGGCCTGAACTCTCACGTCGGGTGCCGGCCCGCAGCAGGGCGCCGCCGGTCCGCCGCCGGACCTCAGGCGCGGGGACGGGACGGCGGGCGGTCAGCTCCGGCGGCGTCGGATCCGTCTGACACCTCGCGTTCGGACCGCCCGGACCGTCACCGGCTAGGCCGGCTCGCGCACACCGTCGTCGCCGTCATCCGGCATCGGTTCGACAGGGGCCTGCGGCAGTTCGTCGGGCGTGTCCGGCAGCAGCTCGCTGGCGTCGTCCGGTACGGGCTCACGCGGGTCGATGGGCGGATACTGTTCGGGGTCGAGGTCCGGTCCAGTCATCCAGCGAGTATCCGTCACCTTCGGCGCTGCCGCTCGCGGGACCGAATCGTCACGCCCCCGCCGTGGCCCCAGCCGCATCGATGACAGAAACGGGAGTGCCAAGTTCGACGGTACGGAGGTCCCTACGCTGGTGCGCTCGATCTCCACCGAGCGGAAGGTATCCACTGTCCACAGCCGACGACGTGCACACGGCGGCCGTCGCGACCGACCCCAGCACTGGAAGCTCATGCGGTTCGTGCTCTGGAACGGCCCACCCACCGCGGCCCTCCACCCCAGGACGGCGTCGTGCTGCTCGACGACACGTCCACGTTCGGTTTTCTGGCCGGTCGTTGGGGTATCGCCGCTGGTCATGACCGAGGAAGGGACGCACATGACCGAGCGGGACGAGAGGCGTGACGGGCAGCGGACCGGGATACCGCAGGACGAAGAGGCCCGCAGCACCCGGGCGGCACAGGACGCCCACGGCGGCAGCATGGCGCCGGGGCTGGTCGACGACACTGGCCACCCTGTGGAGCAGGCCTCGGCCGACCGGTTGGCCGAGACCGAAGACGCTGACTGAGGCACGGGCGGCGGGCCGGTCGGGAACAGTCTCGGTCAGCCCGCCGGCCGCACCTCGCCGACCAGGTGCCCCGAGGTTGCGCCGGTCGTCGGACCGTTCGCCACCAGCGGCTTCACCGTCTGCACATCTGGCAGTCGAGAACGCCACGCGCCGGAGTACCCGGTACTCCTTATCGCACCGGCAATGCCCTGGAATTGGGGCCGAAGGTCCTTCCGCTTCCGGCATGCGGCCCCGGGTGGTCGACCCCAGGTGGGCCTAACGTGGGCCCTGACAAGAAGAGATCTGTGAAGGGGACCACCGTGACCACGGTCGTATCCGAACTCCGTACGCTCGACGAACTCGACGACACCGAACTCGCCCGTCTGGACGCCTGGTGGCGGGCCAACAACTACCTGACCATCGGACAGATCTATTTACAGGGCAACCCGCTGCTGCGTGAGCCCCTGGCGCCTGAGCACATCAAGCCGCGCCTGCTCGGCCACTGGGGGACCAGCCCCGGCCTGTCGCTGATCTACGCGCACGTCTCCCGGCTGATCCGGCGTACCGGTCAGCAGGCGATCTACCTTGCCGGTCCGGGTCACGGCGGCCCGGCGCTGGTGGCCGCCGGCTATCTGGAAGGCACCTACAGCGAGATCTACCCGGACGTCAGCCAGGACGAGGCGGGGATGCTGCGCCTGTTCCGGCAGTTCTCCAGCCCCGGCGGCATCCCGTCGCACGTGTCGGTGACCACCCCCGGCTCCATCCACGAGGGCGGCGAGCTGGGCTACGTCCTCGTCCATGCGTTCGGCGCGGTCATGGACAACCCGGACCTGCTGGCCATCGCGGTGGTAGGCGACGGTGAGGCCGAGACCGGACCTCTTGAGGGCTCCTGGAAGGGCGTGTCCTTCCTC
Source organism: Micromonospora profundi (assembly GCF_011927785.1). NCBI lineage: Bacteria > Bacillati > Actinomycetota > Actinomycetes > Micromonosporales > Micromonosporaceae > Micromonospora > Micromonospora profundi. The sequence goes on from NZ_JAATJK010000001.1 coordinate 3,065,266, forward strand.
AACCCCGCGCGCGACGGCGCGGTCCTGCCGATCCTGCACCTCAACGACGCCAAGATCGCCGGTCCCACAGTGCTGGGGCGCAAGGATCCCGAGGAGGTACGCAGCCTGCTGCGTGGCCACGGTTACGACGTCATCGAGGTCGAGGGCTCCGACCTGCCCGGCATGCACCACCGCTTCGCCGCTGCCCTCGCCACTGCCTGGACGAGGATCCGCGACATTCAGACCGCCGCCCGTGACGGTTCCTGGGACGGAACCCGCCCGACCTGGCCGCTGATCATCCTGCGGTCGCCGAAGGGCTGGACCGGGCCGGACTCCGTTGACGGGATCACCGTCACCGGGACGTGGCGGTCACACCAGGTGCCGCTGTCCGGCGTCAAGGACAACCCGGAGCATCTCGCACTGCTCGAGCGCTGGCTCAAGTCGTACCGTCCGGAAGAGCTCTTCGATCCCTCCGGCGCGCCCGTGGCGATGATCCGGGAGCAGGCTCCCGACGGCGACCTGCGGATGAGTGCCAGCCCGCATGCCAACGGCGGGGTGCTGACCCGGGATCTGGACCTGCCGGACTTCCGTTCCTACGCGATCGACGTGCCCCAGCCGGCGCAGCAGCGGGCCGAGTCGACGCGCAAGCTCGGCGAGATGATGCGCGACATCTACACCCGCAACGCCGACCGGTTCCGGTTGTTCTGTCCGGACGAGACAAACAGCAACCGGCTCGGCAGCGTCTTCGAGGTCTCCGACCGCGCCTTCATGGAGCGGGTGACGCCGGAGGATGTGGCGATCAGCCGCGACGGCCGGGTCATGGAGGTGCTCAGCGAGCACAACTGTCACGGTTGGCTGGAGGGCTACAACCTGACCGGACGGCACGGCATGTTCGCCACGTACGAGGCGTTCGCCATGGTCAGCGCCTCGCAGACCGTGCAGCACGGCAAGTGGTTGCAGGAGGCCAAGCACCTGCCGTGGCGCGAGAAGGTGCCAAGCCTCAACGTGCTGCTCACCTCGACGGCGTGGCGCAACGACCACAACGGCTTCTCCCACCAGGGTCCGGGCCTGATCCAGGTGGTGCTCACCCAGCGCGGCGACGTCGCCCGGGTCTACCTGCCGCCGGACGCCAACACCCTGCTGTCGGTGGCCGACCACTGCTTCCGGTCGCGGTCGTACATCAACCTCATCGTGATCGACAAGCAGCCGCAGTTGCAGTACCTCTCCATGGACGAGGCGATCGAACACTGCGCCCGTGGCGCGGGGATCTGGGAGTGGGCCGGCACCGACGACGGCACCAGCGACCCCGACATCGTCCTCGCCTGCGCCGGCGACGTCGTCACAATGGAGACGGTCGCGGCGGCACAGATCCTGCGCGACAGGCTGCCCGGCCTCAAGGTCCGCGTGGTCAACGTGGTCAACCTGATGACGCTGGTCCGGCCCAAGGACCACCCGCACGGCATGAGCGAGACCCTGTTCACCGAGCTGTTCACCGACGACGTCGACGTGGTGTTCTCCTTCCACGGCTACCCCGGCGCGATCCACCAGCTCGTACACGGTCGCCCGGACGCGGACCGGTTCCGGGTCCGCGGCTTCATCGAGCAGGGTACGACCACCACCCCGTTCGACATGACAGTGCGCAACAAGGCATCGCGGTACCACCTTGTGATGGACGCCATCAACAACGCCAAGCGCCTCCCGCGCGGCGCCGCGGACCTCAAGGCGTGGTGCCAGAGTCAGCTCGACCGCCACGAGGCGTACGTGGTGGAGCACCTGGAGGACATGCCCGAGGTCCGCGACTGGGCCCTCGGCGACTGGGCCGCACGCGGCTGAGATTGGAGGTCCCGGACGGGTCCCGCCCGTCCGGGACCTCCGGCCCTTAACTGCAGGGTCGTCACTCGGCGAGGCTGGGAGGAGATGAAGGAGGGGCCATGGCCACCACATCCCACGAAGCCTGGCGCGGGTTCCGCGGCACCGACTGGCGCGACACGATCGACGTCGGCGGGTTCGTCCACGACAACGTCGAGCCGTACACCGGCGGGTCGGAGTTCCTGACCGGGCCGACGCCCCGTACCGAACGGATCTGGCGGCAGCTTCAGCAGATGTTCGTCGAGGAGCGCCGTCGCGGGGTCTACGACGTGGATGCCCACACCCCCTCCACGATCACCTCGCACGAGCCGGGCTACCTCGACCGGGACCACGAGCTCATCGTCGGCCTGCAGACCAGCGCGCCGCTGCGCCGCGCGATCATGCCCAACGGCGGGCTGCGGATGGTGGAGGCCGGTCTCAGGGCGTACGGCTTCACCCCCGACCCGGCCGTACAGACGATCTTCAGCCGGTACCGCAAGACGCACAACGACGGCGTCTTCGACGCCTACCCGGCCGACGTGAAGGCCGCCCGCCGCTCGCACATCATCACCGGGCTGCCCGACGCGTACGGCCGTGGTCGGATCATCGGTGACTACCGGCGCGTCGCGCTGTACGGCGTGGACCGCCTGATCGCCGAGCGCCGGGCAGTCAAGGCGTCGCTCGACGCTCAGCTGTCGTCGGAGGACGTGATCCGCGACCGTGAGGAGCTGGCCGAGCAGATTCGTGCGCTGGACGAGCTGCGATCCATGGCCGGCCAGTACGGTTGCGACATCTCCGGTCCGGCGAGCACCGGCCGCGAGGCGATCCAGTGGCTGTACTTCGCCTACCTGGCTGCCACCAAGGAACAGAACGGCGCGGCGATGTCGCTGGGCCGAACCGCCACGTTCGTCGACACCTACCTTGAGCGCGACATCGCCGAAGGCCTGCTCACCGAGCAGGAGGCGCAGGAACTCGTCGATGACTTCGTCATCAAGCTGCGGATCATCCGGTTCCTGCGCACACCGGAGTACGACCAGTTGTTCTCCGGCGACCCGACCTGGGTGACCGAGGCGCTCGGCGGGATCGGCCGCGACGGCCGTCCGCTTGTCACCCGCACGAGCTTCCGCTACCTGCAGACCCTGTACAACCTGGGTCCCGCCCCGGAGCCGAACCTGACGGTGCTGTGGTCGCCGGCGCTGCCCGAGGGGTTCAAGCGGTTCTGCGCCCAGGTCTCGATCGACACGAGCGCCATCCAGTACGAGAACGACGACCTGATCCGGCAGGCGTACAGCGACGACACCGCCATCGCCTGCTGCGTGTCGGCCATGCGGGTGGGCAAGGACATGCAGTTCTTCGGCGCCCGCGCCAACCTCGCCAAGGCCCTGTTGTACGCGATCAACGGCGGCCGCGACGAGATGACCGGCGAGCAGGTCTTCGTCGCCGAGCCGATCACCGACGACGTGCTCGACTTCGACGGGGTCATGGCCGCGTACGACCAGACGCTCGACTGGCTGGCCGAGACCTACGTCGACGCCCTCAACGTCATCCACTACATGCACGACAAGTACGCCTACGAGCGCATCGAGATGGCACTGCACGACTACCCTGTGCGCCGCTTCCTCGCCACAGGCATCGCCGGCCTGTCGGTCGCCGTGGACAGCCTGAGCGCCATCAAGCACGCCCACGTCAAGGTGCTGCGCGACGAGTTCGGCCTGGCCGTCGACTACGCCGTGGACGGCGACTTCCCGACGTACGGCAACAACGACGACCGCGCCGACGCGATTGCCGTTGACCTGGTCGAACGATTCATGGCCAAGATCCGGCGGCAGCCCACCTACCGGGGCGCCGAGCCGTCGCTCTCGGTTCTCACGATCACCTCGAATGTGGTCTACGGCAAACACACAGGCAACACGCCCGATGGTCGGCGCGCGGGTGAACCGTTCGCTCCGGGCGCGAACCCGATGAACGGCCGTGACACGCACGGCATGGTCGCCGCCGCGCTGTCGGTCGCCAAGCTGCCGTACAGCAGCGCGCGCGACGGCATCTCGCTGACGATCACCGTCACCCCCGACGGCCTCGGCCACACCCGTGACGAACGGATCACCAACCTCGCCGGAGTGCTCGACGGCTACACCGACAGCGACGGCTTCCACATGAACGTCAACGTGCTGGACAGGGCGACTCTCGAGGACGCCATGGCCCACCCGGAGAAGTACCCGCAGCTGACCATCCGGGTCTCCGGGTACGCGGTGAACTTCGTCAAGCTCACTCCTGAGCAGCAACGCGACGTCATCTTCCGGACCTTCCACGGATCGCTGTGATGGCCGCCGCCGTCACGACGCAGGTGACCGGCTCGCTCCACTCCTTCGACATCTCCACTGGAGTGGACGGGCCGGGCACCCGGTTCGTCGCGTTCCTGGCGGGCTGCCCGCTGCGCTGCCTCTACTGCCACAGCCCTGACACCCAGTACCGCCGTTACGGCCGACCCACAGCCGTCAACGACCTGCTCACCGAGATCCGCCGCTACGAACGCTTCCTGAAGGTCGCGCACGGCGGCGTCACGGTGAGCGGCGGCGAGCCGCTGCAACAGCCCGCCTTCACCCGCGAGGTGCTGCGAGGCTGCAAGGAGATGGGGCTGCACACCGCCCTGGACACCAGCGGCCTGCTCGGCGACCGTGCCGACGACGCGCTGCTCGACGCCACCGACCTGGTGCTGCTCGACATCAAGTCCGGCGACCCGGCCACGTACCGGACCGTGACCCGCACCGGGAGGCTGACGCCGACAGTGCGGTTCGCGCACCGCCTGGCCGACCGAGGTACGCCGATCTGGGTCCGCTTCGTCCTTGTGCCCGGTCTCACCGACGACTCCCGCAACGTCGACGCTGTCGCGTCCATCGCGGCAGGCCTGCCCACCGTCGAACGCGTCGAGGTCCTGCCCTTCCACCGGCTCGGCGCTCAGAAGTACGCCGCCCTCGGCCTGCCGTTCCCGCTGGAGGGCACGCCGCCGCCGGATGAGGCGCTGCTGCGTCGGGTCCGTGGCCAGTTCCACGATCACGGGCTGACGGCGTACTGACCGCTTACCGGCCGGGACCTGCCTTTCACCTCGCCGGGCACGGCACTCCTACCGCGCCGAACTCTTGATGCCGGGGCGAGGTGGAGACCCAAGCCGGCACCGCAGGCGGCGATCACCGACGACCGCGGGCCATCCACTGCCAGATGTGGGTGCCGTTAAGGCTCGGGTCGTTGCGGGCCACGTAGATCCAGGACCAGTGGCCGGGGAACTGGTAGCCGTTCCATACGACGTGGTCGTACAGGGTGATCAGTGATCCCGGGATGAGGTTGTGGGCGTGGATCGTGTTGGACTCGGGCGGCACGGTGTCGTCGTCGCGTGAGGTGACCAGCCAGGTCGGGGTGTTGATTCCCGCCAGCTCCGCGTCGGTGATCAGCGGCGGGCCCCCTCCGCCGAGCGGCTCGACGACGCCGCAGATCGGCACCGACGCGGCGAACAGGTCGGGATAGGCGACGGTCATCTCCAGGGACATGTAGCCGCCGTTGCTGCAACCGGCCACGTAGATCCGGTCGGGGTCGACACGCTTGCGGCGTACGAGGTCCTCGACGATTTCGCGGATCAGCGGGGCGAACCGGGGGCCGTCCTCCATCCAGTAGGAGGTGCTCTGCGGAGCGACGACGTACGCGCCGGAGAAGATCCGTTGAGCCTCCGGGGTGGCGAAGCCCAGCGCGCCGCGGTTGGCGCGCAGCGTGGTCTCGTTGTCGTAGTAGTCGTCCGGCAGTGAGGCACCTTCGCCGCCGCCGTGCAGCCACAGGATCAGCGGCAGCCGACCGTGGCGGGGCGAGCGCTCCGGGGAGTACAACCGGTACTTCATACCCGAGCGCGAGACGTGGTGGCTGAAGGCGTCCACCTCGGGGTTCGACAGCCGCCCCTGCACGAAGCGGGTGATGGTGACCGGCGGGCCGTGACGCCGGACGAGCGGTGTGTTCTGCGTGATGGTGTAGACGAGGTCCAGCTGGACGTTGCGGCCCCTGCTCAGGATGTAGCCGAGGGTCCCACCGCCCGGTTGGCCTTCGGCGTGGCTCAGCTCCAGCACGATGTTTCCGTGCCTGTCGAGCCGGGCCGCCGTCACCGTGCGGTCCAGGTCGTACTCGCTGAAGATCAGATCGCCGGGAGCGATCGGGATCGGGCTGGTGGCCTTTGCATGCACGGTGAACGTGCCGGGTGTGAGCCCGGCGGCGTCGATCGACCCGAGTCGGCCGGTGTGGAGCGTGACCGACGTGACCTGCTCACCGCCGTCGAGTGTTCTCGCGTCGAGGGTGAAGCTCACGCTTGTGGGGCGGTGGCCACCGGCGTGGGCGGCGGCGCCGGGCAGCGCCAGGCCGACGGCGGCACCGGCGCCACCTGCCAGGACGGTGCGGCGAGTGACAGACGTTGACATACGGCCCCCGACACCTTGTTACGTAGACGTTTGTCGATAGTTTCAACCTAGTGTCGGCGAGATCCGCTGGCAACCGCCGCCGCCACAGGTGATCAGGGCACGTGCCGAGTGCGGGTCGTTGGTGCCCGGTCGACCTTCGGGCACACCGCTATCGAGAAGGCTGTACGTCCAACGGCGCCGTGATCGCGAAGTTCCTGTCGACCGCGTCAACCAGAGCGGTCCCCCGCTGCTCCAGTCCGACTCGTGCGGCCCATCCGCTGAGGGCGTCGAGAAAGCCGACCAGGTCCCGCTGCGCGCCGGCCAGCAGCCCGGGTAGCGCACGGTGTGGCAGGTCGATGTGGACGCCTGCCCACCGGCCGTGATGCCGGTTCGGGCCGCCGTCCTGCCACACCCGCAGATCGTCGCCGACGACCTCGACCTCCGAAGCCGGGTCATGTCCCAGCCACGGCGAACCGCCGATCGACACCTGAGCCCAGTCCCGCCAGTCCTTGAGCCCGGCACAGCAGCCCGGCGACCTGCCGCACCTCACGACCCGGATCCCGGGCCAGCAGTTCGGTCAGGACGTCCTCCGGCGAGCGGCCCTCGACGAGCAACGGCAGCCCGTCGTACGCCAGAACGGGTTGGGGGTGGTCTGGGTCGCCACCGCTCCGCCGCCGGATTGGACGTGTGCGACGAGCTTGTCGACCGCAGGTCGAGCCGTCAGGGCCGCAACCCCGAGCTGACCGGTACGCGGACACCGCGCGGCGATCGAGACAGTCACGGTCGGCACGTACCCGCACTGACGCCCGGCGTACCGAAGCACGCTCGACAGCTGTCACCGCGACCGGCAGTGGGGCGTCACGTGAGCAGGCGACGGCGATAGCCCTCGGCCACCGCCGAAGCTCGATCACGAACGCCAAGTTTGTCGTAGATGTGCTGCAGATGGGTCTTGATGCTCGCTTCGCCGATGAACAATGCTGTAGCGGCCTCTCGATTCGAATGGCCGTTCGCGACCAGTTGCAGCACCTGCTTCTCTCGGTCCGTCAGTGTGCCGGCGCTGGGCCTCCGGACCTGCCCCATAAGGTGCTGCGTCACCGACGGCGCGAGCACCGATTCTCCACGCGCGGCTGCCCGGACGGCTCGCATGAGTTCGTCGGGCAGCGCGTCCTTCAGGAGATATCCGATCGCACCCGCCTGGATCGCCGGCAGTACGTCGCTTTCACTGTCGAAGGTGGTCAGGATCAGCACCCGGGCAGTCGGGGCCCGCTCGCGCAGGGTTGCGGTCGCGGCGACGCCGTCCATCCTCGGCATCCGAAGGTCCATGAGCACGACATCCGCTGCCAGCAGCTTCGCACGCTCGATGCCCTCGGCGCCGTCCCCGGCCTCACCGACCACGACGATGTCCTCGACACCCGCGAAGGTGTCGCGAAGACCGCCCCTCACGATCGGATGGTCGTCGACGATCAATAACCGTGCTCAATCCCCCATAACCGCATCCGCTGGGCCAGCAACGCCCGGCCACCTGGTCTACCTCAATGAGCAGCCGTACGGCAGTGTGTCCTAACCCGGCCGCTGCTGAAGCTGCTGGAGACCGATGACGCGAAGCAGGTCGAGCTTCTGCTCGTCCTCGGAGTCCGGTACGGCCGTCATCATCACGATCGTCTGGTCACCGGGGCCGCCGGTGAACGTGTCGCAGTCCACGACGATGTCCCCCACCAGCTCCGTGTGCAGGGTTTTGCGGCTGGTGCGTAGTTCTCCGACCGTCCCGGCTTTCCAGCGGCGCGCGAAATCGGGGGAAGCCTTGAGCAGACGATCGATCAGCTGGGGGATGTCTGGATCGTCCGGGTAGCGGCCGGCCGCGGTGCGCAGGTGACCGACGAGGTCTCGCGCGTACGCCTCATCGTCCTCGGGGGTGTGCGTCACGGGGATGGAGCCCGCGAAATACATCCAGGTGACATTGCGCTCCAGCCGGGTCTGGCTGGACGGGTCCCCGAACAGGGCTGCCCAGAGCGGATTCCACAGCACCAGTTCACCGATCGCGGTATGCACCGCCACCGCCACCGGGGCGTTGCGGAACCGGTCCACCATCCGCTGCGCGCTCGCAGTCACCTGTCTGGGCACCAACCCGGTCGGCGGTACGGCCGCACCCCCGACCCGGAACAGGTGGTCGCGTTCCAGGTCGTTCAAGCGCAGCGCCCGGGCCAGCGAGGCCAGCAGTTGCGGCGAGGGGTTACGGGCCCGGCCCTGCTCCAAGCGGACGATGTAGTCCACGCTCACCCTGGCGAGCTGGGCCAGCTCCTCACGACGCAGCCCGGGAGCGCGACGGCCGAGGCCTGGGGGCAGGCCCACATCCTCCGGGCGTACCCGGTCCCGCCATGCTCGAAGAACCTGCGCGAACTCATCCACGTCATCCATGATGCCCGGCACTCAGCGCAGTGGGTGGTACTGCTGGTCCCACCGTCGAACAGGGCCTGCCGGTCAGTCCGTCGGCGGCGCACATTGGGTGGCATGACCACAACCTTGGTGACCGGGGCCAACAAGGGCCTCGGTCTGGAAACGACCCGCCGCCTGATCGCCGCCGGCCACACCGTCTACGCCGGAATGCGTGACCTGGCCTCCGGCGAAGCCGCCCGCAACCTCGGAGCCATCGCGGTTCAGCTCGACGTCACCGACCAGGCCAGCGTCGACAAGGCGATAGGGTCGCTGCCCGAACTCGACGTTCTGATCAACAACGCGGCCGTCGTGGGTCCATCGTGGGGCCTCGACGACCTGGACGTCGACGCGATGCGCGTGGCCTTCGAGACCAACGTCTACGGCGTCGTACGGGTCACCCAGGCCGCCCTGCCCCTGCTGCGGCAGTCGTGCGCGTCGGTGATCGTCAACGTCGCCTCCGGACTCGGCTTCCCCCGCGCCCTACTGGACCCCGAGGACGACTCCTTCAACGGATACATGATTCCGTACGCCAGCTCGAAAGCCGCCGTACTCGCACTCACCGTCCAGTACGCCAAGAACCTGCCCGGAATGCGGATCAACGCCTCCGACCCTGGCTACACCGCCACCGACCTCAACAGTCACAAGGGGCACCAAACCGTCACCGAAGGCACCGACGCCACGGTCGCCCTGGCCCTGGTTGGCCCCGACGGTCCGACCGGTGAATACCACAACCGCCAGGGCCGGATCACCTACTGAACGAAAGGAATGATTGCAGTGACCGACAACGATATGCGTGACTGGTGCCTGCGGTACATCACGACGCTCAACGCCCATGAGATCGACCGTATGGACGAGTTCATCGCCGACGAGGTCATGCTGAACGGCGAACCCGGAAGCCGGGACGATGTCCTCGCCGACATGCGGTCCATCATCAACGCCGTTCCAGATATGCGCTGGGAGGTTCAAGAGCTGCTGTTCGACCGCGACCGCATCGCCGCACGCGTGGTCAACACCGGCACCCCTGTGAAGGAGTGGCTCGGCGTCGCTCCGACCGGCAAGTCGTTCGAGATAGTCGAGTACGCGATCTACAAGGTCAGCAACGGCCGATTCGCGCAGATGACCAACCTCCACGACTCAGCCGATGTGCGCCGGCAGCTGACCGCCTGATTGCAGGCGGACAGCGTAAGGGAAGGTGTGTCGATTTCCGTGTTCAGGCCTGTGGTGTGGTCGAAATTCTTCGATGGGTGATCCGGTCGCCGTAGGCGAGGGTCAGGACGTTGAGGGCCTTGGTCCGACCGCAGACCCGCCGGTGACGCGCCTTCCGTCTCTGCTGGAAGACGAGGCACAGGACCTCATCGCGGCCTGCTCGGTCGGGAAGCGCCCGCACCTGCGGGCGGCTTGCCGGAACCCCTGCGTCGAGGCTCCCGAGAATGTCGGTGGCGTAGAAGACGTTGCAGGCCTCGTGGTCGTGGTCCAAGAACGGCACGCTGCGGCCACGGGGTGCGCCCCAGCCGGATCGAGGCCAGGTGCTGGTCGCCGAACTCGGCGGCGAAAGCCTCGTACCGGGCCTCGGCGGTGGGGACGTTGTAGATCCCCCTCAACGCGGGGTGATCTTCTGCCAGTCCTTGCGGTTGATATAGCGCAGCGATGCAATCATGGACGACCTGCGCACATCATTCATGCACCGTCCAGCCGCCTGCGAGGACCGCTTACTGACATGCCTTTCGACTTATTCTCGAAGCTTCCGCAGCGCTTCTCGTGAGAGAATGTCAGCTTGGCGGGTCGCTTCGGGGATCCGATATCGGCGGCTCAGTGTCAGCGTCAAGTCGGTAGCTTGATCCAGGCTAATTCGATGTCCAACAGATACGAATACGGGCCTAATTCCTGTCTGCGTACGAAGCACGCGTCCGAGTGTTTCGCCATCCTCAGCAAGCGGCGACCATCCACCTCGTCGCTCCCCAGGTTCCGAGAACGTCCCGACAAAAGGCGACTTCGCCACTCCAAATGACGGCAGTCCAGTCAACACGCCCATGTGACTGGCTAATCCAAACCTTCTCGGATGGGCTATACCATAGCCATCACAAACGAGCACGTCGGGCTGACAGGCAAGGTTTTCAAGAGCCTCCAGGAGGATCGGCACTTCGCGAAACGCCAGCAACCCCGGAACATACGGGAAGTGCACGTCCCCATGAACGACGGAAATCTCCCTCACTTCCAGGGTCCGCGATTCCATCACGATGGCCACGGCCGCGACTCGGCGGGTTCCGGCTTCGTAAGAGACGTCCAAGCCGGCCACCAATTCGGGCATAGTGGCCAAACTATTAGCAATGTCGACCTTACTGCGTAACGCCATCTGCTGGCGTAGAGCTTCAGATATGTCCGGAGCTGACGACACATTGCCGTCTGCTCCCAGACCGGTTCCCGGATCCTCGGATTCGCTAGCCACCGTACTCACGGAGACATCGTAGCTGCGAGAAGCTGGGATCATCTTCGGAGATCTCATGGTGATCCACAACTTTCCTTGAAAGTCATATCGAATGAGCACACCGTGTTCGTGGGTCATCTCCGAGGCCAGAGATCGGTCCTCACGGAACTCCCGCGTACTGCCGTGGCGTGTATTCGCCTTGCAGTTCGCTTTACCCAGGCCGAACGAAAACGAGCCGAAGTTGATCTTCAAGCGACCCAACAGACAGAGCCGCGCCGGATGAGCCGCTCCCCAGATCGCCGACCCTGGTCCGAGCGCTCAGCGACATCGCCGCCGTGCTGCGCGACGCCGACCCCGACGACAAAGCCGAGGTCTACCGGCAACTCGGACTCCGGCTGACCACCAGCCCGAAACGCAAACGGTGCGCACTGAAGTCGATCTCAGCGCGCACCGTGGAGCAATGGTTTGTGCCCGAGGGGCGACGTCGACCACAAGTCCATGATCGTCGTTTATGGCGACCTTCAGCTCACGCCTAGATGACCCCGTCAGGCCTGCTGGTCCGGGTTGACGGACATCACCCGACCAGGCAAGGTGCGCGCACTCCGGGCCTGCCCGTGCGGCGCAAGCTCCTCAGAACCGGTCCCGGGTTCCGAGCAGGGCGTTGTGTGGGGCGCGGCGCCATGGCGCGAGCTCAGCGTCGACCTCGGCCCAACGAATGTCGTCAACGCAGAGAACTCCGTCGATGCCAGGCAGGGCCTCGACCAGCCTCATCCGCTGATCTTCGCCCGGGTGGGACCTCCACAGGTCGGTGGTCCGCCGGCTGAGCTGACGAGCTAGTGCCGTGACCACGAACGTTGACGGTGTTGGGGTCAGGCTGCTCGGGTGGTGGGTTGGCCCCAGCAGCCAGGAGGAGGACAGCACGCGCCCTAATGGATCAGTGCTCATCCCGAGCGGCATCCAACGCTCGAACGGCACGACACCCCATCAACGGTCAAGCCTCCCCGGGACACCGACGGGGGCACGGTCTCGGTGCAGGACTCAACGTCCAGGGTCCAAGAGTGCTCACCCGCCAGCGGCTACCGTCCGAGTCTCCCGCAGCAACATCATTAAGCAACGCCGCCCGGATCCCGGTAAAGCCCATTAGGGTCCAGGCTGGCCATCCCCATCTCGTTGAACCGGTGGATGACCTGCCGGATCGTGTCCTCATCGGCCTGGACGAGACGGGCGATGGCCGGCACCATGTTCCCGCCGGCCGAGGCGAGCACGACCATCGACCGTCGCAGTCGGATCGGGGAACCGGTTCCCCGGCGGGTGATTCTGAGCAGCTGCTGACCTTCCTGATCACTCAGCCGCCGCACACGTACAAGATCTGCCACCGCCACCGCCACAGCCCGACCGGCACAACGCCGCCCGGCCGACAGGCCGCGCGGCGTGTCAACCAACCCCGTGAACGTTCGTGGTCATGGCACTAAGGGACGTCTCGTAACTTGGTGGTCGGTCCATGGTGGATCATCTTGGGGTGCAGGTGATCTCGGCGGCTCGCCAGGAGTGGATCTTTCCGTTCACCGGGCTGCAGCCCGCCCAGTTCCGCAGGCTGGTCCGGTTGGTCGCCGAGCGTGGTGGTGACGCGATTGCCGACGGTCGGCCGGGACGGCAGTGGTCTCTCGACCTCGCTGATCGGGTGTTGCTGGTCGCCGCGTACTGGCGCACGAACCTGACGATGCGCCAGATCGGCCCGCTGTTCGGGGTGTCGCACTCCGCCGCGCATCGGGTCATCGACACCGTCGGCCCCCTGCTCGCTCTGGCACCGGTGCGCCGGCGTCGGGTCGACCAGGTCACCATCGTCGACGGCACCCTCATCCCGACCCGCGATCACCGCTTGGCCGCCCCGAGCAAGAACTACCGCTACAGCACGAACCTGCAGGTAGCCATCGACGCCCACACCCGCCTCGTCGTGGCCCTCGGCGATCCGCAACCCGGCAACCGCAACGACACCATCGTCTATCGGACCAGCGGCATCGACCAGAAGCTGGCCGGACGGCCCGTCATGGCCGACGGCGCCTACCGCGGCAACCCTGAGGTGATCATCCCGTACCGCAAACCCGGCGACGGCAGCGACTTACCCCCGTGGAAGGCGGACCTGAACAAACAGCACCGCACCGTCCGAGCACAGGCCGAGCACGCCCTGGCCCGCATGAAGTGCTTCAAGATCCTGCGCGACTACCGCCGCGCCGCCAGCACATTGACCGACACCGCTTCCGGCATCGCCCACCTCCACAACATCATCCTCGCGGGGTGACACCAGCACCGTTGCCAGGCAACGCCTTCACCGAGTTACGAGACATCCTTTAGGTAGCCGCCACCGTAGTAATCCCTGATGCGAAGCGCGGTACTTGCAAATTAGCGCCTGCAAGTTCAGAGGTCTTCGGCGGCGCTAGGCCGTGAGGACCTACGTGGTTGTGACCGACGCGAGGGCTGTGCCCCCGGTGCGAGCCTGATGACGTCGCCAGGATCGAGCGTCCGGACCCCGGCGTACCCGGGGACTGATGGACTCCGGAGCCCCGTGGCGGGCGTCTTCAGACCAGACGCACCCATCCACGTCGAACCCGTTCCCGGTACGCACCGACCACGAGAAAGTTGAGAGGACTCATGAGTACGGATCGTGTGCTTGGCGGACGCTATGAGCTCTGCGACGTCCTGGGCCGGGGCGGCATGGCCGTTGTTCACCTGGCGCGTGACATCCGGCTCAAGCGCTGGGTCGCGGTCAAGGTGCTCCGCGCAGAGCTAGCCCGCGATCCGCTGTTCCGGTCCCGGTTCCGGCGGGAAGCACAGGCAGTCGCCCGCCTCAATCACCCCGGCATCGTCTCCGTTCATGACGTCGGACATGAGCACGTCGAAGGCAGTCGGGCGGACGAGCCGAACGTTCCGTTCATCGTCATGGAGCACGTCGCCGGCCAGTCGCTGCGGGCCCGCCTCCGCGAGGGCGCGCTCACGCTGGAGGAGTCGATCCAACATCAGATGGCGGTCCTGTCGGCACTCGAGTTCAGCCATCGCGCAGGCGTTGTCCATCGCGACATCAAGCCCGCCAACATCATGGTCACTCCCGACGGCGCAATCAAGGTGGTGGACTTCGGCATCGCGCGTGTCGATGGTGGTGCCGGCGCCACAGCAACCGAAACCCACATGCTCCTCGGCACCGCCCAGTACCTCTCTCCCGAGCAAGTGCGTGGTGAGGTCGCCGACGCGCGCAGTGACCTGTACTCCGCGGGCTGCCTGCTCTACGAACTGCTGACCGGCCGGCCGCCCTTCGTCGGTGACAACCCGGTTGCCGTCGCCTATCAGCACGTGCACCAAGCGCCCCCGCGAGCCAGCGCCTACCGCACCGAGGTGACTCCGGCGCTTGACGCGGTGCTCCTCACAGCGCTCGCCAAGGACCGAAAGGACCGGTTCCAGAGCGCTCGATCGTTCAGGGAAGCGCTCCAGTCCGCGGCAAAGGGCCTGGTCCGTGCGGACGAGCGCCTCGATATGGGACGCGTGGGACAACGCGATTCTGATCCACCCGCCTTGGCACACCACGCCGGCGTCGACGATTTCCATCGCATGGCCATCGGGCCACTCGCCTCGTCGACCCGCCAATGACGAGAACAAGGCCACCACACGATCCGCCTAGGCAACGGTCCGCACTGGCTCACCACAGAAAAGAACACCATGGAATACGGCACCGCCGACGGGATCCTGCCCATCGATGCGACGGCCCACCGCTTCTTCCCGGCACTGCCCGATGCCCACTACGTAGAAATCGAGGGCGTTCCCCACGGGCTGCTCTGGACGCACGTTGACGGGGTCAACGACGCCCTGCGCACCTTCATCGACTCCCTCGACGGCGGGGACTACCGCCGCCACATGACGCACTCACATCACAGGAAAGTGAGGACCAGACATGAGTCCCATTGAGCAGCTCATCAGCAATTTCCAGGAGCTCGTCGCCCAAGTGCCCGGGATCGTCCAGCCGTTCATCGTCATGCTGGCGGGCGCGATCCCGTTTGTCGACGGCGAGGGAGCGGCCATCATCGGCATAGCCGGTGGTCTCCACCCGATTGTCGCAGGCGTCGCAGCAGCCGCAGGGAACTTTCTGTGCGTGCTGCTGGTCGTCGCGGTCACCTCACGCGCCAGGACGACCATCGTCGATCGACGACGCAGCCCAGTCGGGGTGAGCGGAGGCGCAGGAGCGCGATCGAGCGCCCTCGGGGAGACGTACCAGGAGACGGCAGCCACGAAGCCGGAGTCGAAGGGACGTCGGCGCTTCAACAGATGGCTCGTGCGTTTCGGCGTCCCCGGTGCGAGCATCCTCGGTCCTCTCGCCATTCCGACCCAGATCACGTCGGCGATCCTCGTGGGCGGCGGAACTCCACGCCGGTGGGTCCTGCTCTGGCAGGCCATCTCCATCGTCATCTGGACGACGATTGGCACCGTCGTGGCGTGGGCCGCGCTCACCTTCGTCATCGAGGTGTCGTGAGCCATGACCGAGCAGCAGGACGAACCGCTCGCCGAGGGCGGGGCCGCGACCCTCGGCGGGCCGAAGGACGACGCCGGCACAGCGCCCGTCGGGCGAGACCCTGCGCTCCGCGTCGAGTACCTGGCAGACAAGCCTCACGGCGTCTAGACCGTCCTGCCTCGATCAGGCCGACCCTCCGCCAGGCCCCTGCTGGAGAGCCCCATCGTCCAACTCGGCGCCTCGAGTGCGTGCCGCACGGACAGCTTTTACCGCGTAATTCCGAACCACTCATACGCCTGCTCCGGCAATAAACCTCGAAGGAAGACTCATGACCCAGCAAGCGCACACCGTTCCGCCCGATGTCGAGTACCACCGGGTGCTGGCCGGGGAGAGACGTCGCATCGGTCGTGGCATCCTCGCGATCGTGCTTCTGATCGTCGGGATGACGCTGTCCGGCGTCGCTCTCAGCCTGATGGCGGCGTTCGTGGATGCCGCCATCGACACCGACGGGCGCACTGAGTGGACGCCCCTGATGCACACCGCCGGCATGATTTCCGTCGCACTGGTCATCCCGTGGAGCATGCTCATCCAGCGGTGGCTCTACGGCGTGAGAGGCCCCTCGCTGCACTCGGTGATCTCGCGATTCCGGTTCGACATCTTCGGGCGCGCGCTGCTTCTGATCACCCCCGCGTGGGTTGCCGTCATGGCGTTCCACTACTGGGTCCCGCTGCCGCAGACCGAATGGAGTTACACCGACGTGCTGTGGATACTCCTCGCCACGCTCCTGCTCACGCCCCTGCAGGCCGCAGGTGAGGAATACGGGTTCCGTGGGCTCATCTTCCGCGTCGCAGGTGGCTGGACCCGCGGAGCGCGGGCGGGCCTCGCCGTCGGTGTGCTGGTCTCCAGCGTCGCCTTCGCGGTCGTCCACCTGTCGACCGACATCTGGCTGAACCTCTGGTACCTGATCTTCGGCGTCGGGCTCACGCTCATCACCTGGCGCACCGGGGGCATCGAGATCGCAGTGGTGCTACACGCGGGGTACAACACCCTGTCCTTCGTGTTCGATGCTGCGCTGCGCACCGATATCGCCAACGTCGTGACGGATCGCGCAGCGGGCGCCGCGACGATCGGGGTCCTCGTTCCCAGCGCAGTTGTCGTCATCACAGCCCTGGTGGTCGGGATGCGCACCCGGCGCAGCGGCCCTACGCGAACACCGCACTCGCCGGCCGCGCGACCCGCGTCCGCGCTCTCGGGGGCGCAGCTCGCGGGTAGCCAAAGATGGCCCTCGTGACGTTCTCGTGGGTGGGTCTCGACCCTGATCAACAGCGCACGCCGTGTCCCGTCCGTCAGCCAGTTTGGACGGCCGGTGCGCTTGACCAGCGACGAAAGCCGCGTACTCGAGGCCTGTCTCGACCTGCGGCATCCGAGTCATCAACCCCATCCGCGCTGAGAACGCGGCCTTGCGGAGGCGGCCGGCATCGGGAACGAATGCGGTTCGCGTCGGTGACAACTACCTACTCCGACACTGTCGGGACTCATCCCAGCCTCGGGTGGGAGCGGAATGGCCGACCTCCTGGGCTGGCGTACAGGCGGGTGGCCATCGAACATCTCTCGCCCTAAACACCGCCGGCGCAGCGGGGCGATTGTGGTGCGCGGGGAAGCGGGCATCGGAAAGGCCGCGATCCTGGAGCACGCTCGCGACGACGGAGCCGACCGACGACGTGGAGTTGCTGCGCCGGGCCGCCATGCCACCCGACCAGCGCCGCGCACGCGGCGCGCAGGCCGCGGCAGCCGCGTTCCTGCAACGGGCGGCCGAGCTGACACCGGCGCCCGCCGTCCGTGCGAGCCGGGCGCTGGAGGCCGCGCAGGCCCGGTGCGCCCGTGGCCGCCTCGGAGCCTGACTGTCGACAGCCGGCGGGCCCGTGAACGCGCGACAGCGGGCCCGCCTCGAACTACTGCATGCCCGGATCGCGTTCCACCCGGCCCACTGCAGCGACGCGCCGGGATGCTGCTGGACGCCGCCAAGGCGCTCGCCCGCTCGACCCCATGTTGTCCCGCGAGACGTACCTGCAGGCGGTCAACGCGGCCTTCACGCTGGCCGTCTCGGCCGGGGCCGCGGGTCGCTCGAGGTGCCCGAGGCCGCCAGAGCGCGCCTCCAGCCCGCCGGGGCGCCGTAGCCGGTCGACCTCCTGCTCGACGGAGTCGTCACGCGGTTTATACAGCGGTACGCGGTGAGTGCGCCCACCTTGTGCCCTGCAGATACTGCAAGTCCACGACTGCCGAGCTGACGACGACCACCGCTGGCTGTGGCTGGCCAGCCGCACCGCGGCGATGCTGTGGGACGACGAGCGCTGTCCGATCTGCTGGCCATCCGCAACGTCCGGCTCACTCGCGAAGCGTGCGCCCTGACCGCCCTCCCCGCCGCACTCGCCACCCTGGCCTCAGTGCTCGTGCTCACCGGCGAACTCGCCCGTGCCCAAGAGTTGGCCGCCGAGAAAGTAGCGATCACGCGCGCTACCTCCTCGTTGATCTGCGCTGCCGGTCAGCGGTCGACGCTGGCCATGCCAGCGTGGCCGCCCATGGCGAGTGCCTTGGCCGCGTCGTTTTCGAACTTACCCAAGCGGGCGCCGCCATCTTCGCTAATGATGCCCTTCGCCGCAGACTGGAGCGCCTCTCTGAAGGCTCGCGCGTTCCGGAACCGATCCTCCCGGGCTTTGGCGAGAGCCTTCACGAGTACGGAATCAAGCGCGGGAGTGAGGTCTAGACCGCGCGAGCGGAACAGCGCGGGTTCCTCATAGACGTGTTGGTAGGCGACAGACAGCGGGTCAGGACCGATAAAGGGGGGCCGCCCGGTAAGTAGTTCATAGAGCAGGCAGCCTGCGGAGTAGAGGTCGCTGCGGGCGTCCACGGTCTCACCGCGCACCTGCTCGGGAGAGAGATACTGGGGAGTTCCAAGGATCTCGTGGGCCTGGGTTATCGCCGGGACTGGATCACCACTGTCGTGTGCGATTCCGAAGTCCACGATTTTGACGGAACCCTCCGTTGTGATCATCACATTGGCCGGTTTGATGTCGCGATGGACAATGCCGGCGCGATGACTGAACTCAAGCGCCGAGAGGATCTCGACCTGATACTGGATCGAGTCCTTGAGTCTGAGTCCGCCAGCCTTGAGAAGGTCCGACAGGGGCCGGCCAGAGACATACTCCATGACAATATATGGAACTCGTACCCTACCCGCCGATCCTCCTTCCAACTCGTTATAACCGGTGTCATAGACGGAGACGATCGCGGGATGACTGAGGCGAGCCGTCATCCGCGCCTCGCGTCGAAACCTGGATTGGAACAGGGGATCCAGTGCAAGATCTCTGCGGAGCACCTTTATCGCAACGGACCGACCTGAGCGGATGTCGCGACCTAGGCGGATATTGGCCATACCGCCCCAGCCAATGAGATCGCCTACCTCATAATTTCCATAGAGGGCTCGATTCCTGCTCATCAGGATTTCCTAACTACTCTCGCTCGCTCTTGGTGGAGTTACGCGACGGGCGGAGTCCAGACCCCGCTTCGCGGCACCGGGGAAACTGGATAGATGAGTGCCGTACCGGCGAGGTCGACACAGAACGAAAGGCACTTCACGGCACGAACACCGCTGCGGCTGAGGTTCCGCCTGGCAACGTCGATGACAGCGCTGACAGACATGGCGGTTCCTTTCGCGTCGACGGTCCGAAGCGGGGGGCGACCTCGCGGGTCAGGGCCGTTCCCGGACGGACGAGGTCTGGCGCTGCTCCGGTCGTTGCCGGTGATGGCGTTGTCTTCAGGCTGGCATCGGCGGCGTCGCCTTCGCGTCGGTGGAAGCCCCTGATGTCGTCGCCGGTCGCCACCGTGCAGAGCGGTGGATGGCCGTTGCCCGGGCGGGCCAGACCAGCAAAGGGACCGGTGTGCGGGCAGGCCCGGCATACGGCGACCGAATTGCCCACCCCCGTCCACGGTTTAGACTGGGGTTGGCGGACGGGGTTCGCGTCGGTGACAATTACCTACTTTTACAGTGCCGACAGATTCGAGTGGGAATGAAACTGGCGAATCTTCTAGGCCGGCACGCGGAGTGCGAAGCGGTCAAGCAACTGCTCGCCCGGGCGCAGGCGGGGCGAAGCGGGGCGCTCGTGGTGCGCGGAGAAGCGGGCATCGGGAAGACGGCGCTGGTGGAATATGCCCGCGACGTCGCGGCTCCTTTGGGGTTCCGGGCGGAGATTCTGGCCGGAGCGGAGTCTGAGACGCAGTTCGCGTTCGCCGGGTTGCACCAGCTGTGCGGGCCGTTGCTGGACCGCGCGGGTGCGCTACCCGAGCCGCAGCAGGCTGCCCTGGGCGTGGCGTTCGGGCAGCGAGCCGGTGCCGCGCCGGACCGGTTCCTGGTCGGGCTGGCGACCCTTAACCTGCTGGCCGAGGTCGCCGAGGAGGGGCCACTGTTGTGCCTCGTCGACGATGCGCAGTGGCTCGATCAGCCATCCGCCCAGGTGCTGGCGTTTGTGGCACGTCGGGTGGCGGCCGAGCAGTTGGCGCTGGTGTTCGCACTGCGCGACCACGACGGAGGCGACGTTCGCCCGTTCTCCGGGCTGCCCGAGCTGCGCCTGGATGGGCTCGGCGAGACCGACGCGCAGGCGCTGCTGGCTGCTGCGGTCCCCACACCGCTGGACGACGGGGTCCGAGACCGGATCATCGCCGAGTCGCGTGGCAACCCCTTGGCGCTGCTGGAACTTCCCCGAAGCACGCCGCCGACGCAGCTGGCCGGCGGGTTCGAGCTGCCGGACGCGTTGAGCGTTCCTCACCGCATCGAGGAGAGCTTCCAGCGCCGTTCAGGTAGCCTGCCCGCCGAGACGCAACTGCTCCTGTTGGTCGCGGCCGCCGAGCCGACTGGCGAGGTGGCGCTGCTGTGGCGCGCGGCCGCACACCTGGGGATTGCCCGCGAAGAGGCCGCACCCGCCGAAGCCGCCGGACTGCTGGAGATCGACACCCGGGTGCGGTTTCGCCATCCGCTGGTGCGCTCGGCGGTGTACCGGGCCGCCACACCACCCGATCACCGCCGCGCACACCGCGCGCTGGCCGCTGCCACCGACCCGCAGCTCGACCCCGACCGGCGCGCCTGGCACCGTGCGCAGGCCGTGCTCGGCACCGACGAGGAAGCCGCCGCAGAACTTGAGCAATTGGCCGACCGGGCGCGAGCCCGCGGCGGGTGGGCTGCCGCAGCGGCGTTCCTGCAGCAAGCCGCCGAGCTGACTCCCGAGCCGGTCGACCGTACGAGACGGGCGCTGGTAGCCGCGCACGCCAAGCACGAGGCCGGTGCGCCCGAGAGCTCCCTGAGGCTGTTGACGATCGCGGCCGCCGGGCCGCTGGACGCGTTGCAAGCAGCCCGCCTGAAGTTGCTGCGTGCCCAGGTCACGTTCCACACCACGCGCGGTAGCGAGGTGCCGGGAATGCTGCTGGACGCAGCCAGGACCCTCACCCCGCTCGATGCGGCCCTGGCCCGCGAGACCTACCTGCACGCGCTCGACGCGGCGCTCGTGGCCGGTGACTCCGACCGCGGCGTCCTGGAGGTCGCCGAGGCCGCTCGGGCCGCACCTGCACCGCCAGGGTCGCCGCAGCCGTCGGACCTGTTGCTTGATGGCCTCACGAAGACCTTGACGGGTGGATATGCGGCGGGAGCGCCTAGGCTGCGGCACGCCCTCGAGGCGTTTCGCAACAGCCCGCCCACGGACCCCGAGCAAGACTGCCAGAGCGACCGCTGGCTGCGGCTGGCCGGCCGCAACGCGGTGGCAATCCTCGACGACGAGCTGCTCTACCTACTAGCCAGCCGTAACGTCCAGTTGACTCGTGAGGCCGGTGCGCTGACGACGCTCCCGGACTCGCTGCGCTTCCTGTCCATCACGTCGGTCCTGATGGGCGAACTCGCCCGAGCCGGCGAGCTCGCCACCGAGGCGACGACCATCACGCAGGCCACCGGCGGCGTACAGCTGCGGCACGCTCACATCATCCTGAGTGCCTGGCGTGGCGACCAGGCGGAGACCACGGCGCTCAACGCCCTAACCGCCCAGGACGTCGCCTTCTCCGACGAGAGTACGGAGGCCTCCTTCGCTCAGTACGCGATGGCGGTGCTCCACAACGGGCTGGGCAACTATCCGGCCGCGCAGGACGCTGCGGTACGGGCGTTCAATTCCCCAGAGCTGGCGCTCAGCAACCTCGTCCACTTCGAGCTCATCGAGTCAGCTGCCCGCGCCGGTCGACCAGAACGAGCGGTCGAGGCGATGAAGCAGCTCTGCTCCCGGGCTCGTGCCAGCGGGACGCCGTGGGCGCTGGGAATGGCGGCGCGCTCAGAGGCGCTCACGAGCGCCGGATCGGCAGCCGAGGATCAGTACCTCGAGGCGATCGCGCAGCTCAAGCACAGCCGGATGGGCGGTTACCTCGCTCGTACCCATCTCGTCTACGGCGAGTGGCTACGCCGCGAGGGCCGCCGTCGGGAGGCCCGCGAACAACTTCGCACCGCCCACGAGCTGCTGTCCGATATGGGTGCGGAGGCGTTCGCCGAGCGTGCCGCCCGCGAACTACGCGCCACCGGTGAACACCCACGAAAACGCGCCGCTCAGCCGACCGACGCGCTCACCGCCCATGAGCTGCACATCGCCCGGTTGGTCGCCACCGGAGCGACCTCCCGGGAGGTCGGCGCACAGCTGTTCCTGAGCCCGCGCACGATCGAAGCCCACCTGCGCAGCATCTTCCGCAAGCTGGGCATCACCTCCCGCAGGCAGCTCAAAGAACTTGCACTTCCTGATTGGGCAGGCCGCGGGTAGCGCCGGCCGGCGGTGGGGCAGCGCCCGACGTGCTGCCATCTATGGCGGCCTGGGTCGGGGACGCCGCCCGTGAGCCGGGCGACCTCGATTACGTCGTCACCCCGCACACCATCACCAGCGACAGCGCCGACGCCCAGGCACGGCGCGACGACGCCAAGAACGCGGTCCGAGCCGACCCGGGTCCGGGGCTGCAACCAGACCGGATCACCGAGTCCGCGATCTGGAACATGTCGACGATCGACGGCGGGCAGGGGTGCCGGCCGCTGCGCAGCGCGCCTCGATCCACCGTCACGGTGCCCAACTTGATGCTCGACCCGCCCACTGGGACCAGAAACCCAGGCCCGGGGCGACATCGCGCTCGTCAGGCGTGCTACACAGAGCGATGCCTGACTGGCACTCGCCCGCGTGTCGACGTGGTGGACCTGGTGCCGCATCCACCCGCACGGCTGAGGACGACGCCCGCTCGGCGCGTGACGGAAGCTACGGCCGTCACGCGCCGAGCGACAGCCATCCGCGCCGCCGCGAGCCGGTCAGCGGATGTTTGTCTGAACCGCCGTGGCAATCGGCGTCGAGCCCTGAGTGAGCTCGAGGATTTGCCGGCGGATCCGGGGCTCGTGGAGCAGTTCCGCCAGGGTGGCGGCGACGTCCTCGCGGGAGATCTCGTCGTGCGGCTGCGCCGGACCGAGGGCTATCGCCCCGATTCCGGCGTTATCGACAAGCGCCGATGGCCTGAGGATCAGCCAGTCGAGACCACTTTCAGACACGGCGACGTCGATGAGCTTCTTCACCGCGAAGTAGAACTCCACGTCCTCGTCGAATTCCTGGCCCCGCCCGGCCTCGGGAAGCACCGATACCAACGTGAAGCGCTTCACTCGGGCGATACGCGTCGCTTCGAGGGCCTTCACCACGCCGTCACCATCGATGGCCGCCGTGACCTCCCTGGCGCCTCCGTTCGACCCGGCGGTATACACGACGGCGTCGATCCCCCTGAGCATGGATGCCAGGGAGCCGGGGGTGATGTCCGCGAGGTCGGCGACACGCGCATCGATGCCCCGCGCGGCGAGATCGGCTCTCTGCTCATCGCGACGTACCAGGCCGGAGACCTCATCGCCGCGATCGATCAGGTTCCGCGCGAGCAGCCCTCCGATGGATCCGCTGACCCCGATGATGAATACCTTCATTGCGTGCCCCAGTCCTTCTGATCGGCTCGGTCAGTGTGCCGCCGGGCGTAGCTGGTCCCAGCCTTCCTGCAGGTGGCGCAGGTGCCGCGGAAGACGTACTGCGAGGGAAGCTTGCGCTGACCGGGCTGGCCGGCGAACAGGACGCGCACCTGCTCCTGCACCAGAACAGTCGACGGCACCGTTGTGTCGCGATCGATCGGCCGCCCACGACACCGGTCGCTCGTAGCAGCTCTCGTGGATCTACATGAATTCCGTCTGGAATAGCCCACAGGCGACGTTTACTCCGATCGATCAGAGCAGTACCACGACCCATCCGTCTTCGCTGCCGGTTCAAGACGAACCGATCGTCGTGAGGAGTGGCACCGCAGACGTGAAACTCGTGGCGCTGGCTGCGATCGGAAACGCCCAGGAAAAGTACTTGAGCACGCTGCGGGGCAAGGCTTTGATGCTGCTTGGAGCGTCGCGGATCGCAGGTCGGTTCAGACCACGACCCCGCCGAGGGCGCGGAACACCTCGTGTTCCGCGCCCTCGGGTCACTCCTGATCCGGGTCAGTCGCCCCGACAGGTCGTGTCCCTGGCCGGCATCGTTCCCTCCACGAGGTACGACGTGGTGAGGTTCAGCGCGCAGGCGTTGCCGCTCAGCACGTAGACGCCGTGCCCGCTCTGGTTGGCGGTCACCAGCCGGGCGCGCTGCCCGAACTTCTCGCGCAGCAGCTTGCCCCCCGCCAACGGGGTGACCGGGTCCTGCCGGTTCTGCAGGACCAGCACGTTGCGCGCCCCCTTGTCACTGATCGCGACGGGCGGCTCGGACGGCTCGTACTTCCAGTAGGCGCACGGGGTGATGTTGGCGCTGGCCGCACCGAAGAGCGGGTACCGCTTGCGGTCCTCTGCGACGGCCCGCCGATAGGTCGCGACGTCCTTGGGCCACTGGACGTCATTGCAGGTGACGGCGAGGAACACGGTGAAGGCGTTGTCGTTCGGGCTGGGCGCCGCCGCCGCCGTCTCCGCCTGCGACGGTGCCTGGCCGGGATCCAGGTACGACTGCCAGGTCCGCGCGAGGTTCCCGTACTGCCTCTCGTTGTAGAGGTAGGCGAACGTGATGCCCCGGAAGAAGGCGCCGGTGAGCCCGTCGGGCGCCGGTGTCCGGTCGAACCGTTCGGCGAGGGTCAGGTAGGTCCTGCGCACCTGCTGTGGAGTGCGACCCAGGCCGTAGGAGTCGTGTCGCGCCGCCGCCCAGGTCGCAAAGTCGGGGAACGTCTGCTCCATGCCGAGCGCGTACCGCCGCAGGCCGTCCCGGTCGAGGTGGGTATCGCCGATGTTGCTGTCCAACACGATCCGATCGGTGCTCCTGGGGAACATCGAGGCGTACGCCGCACCCAACGCAGAGCCGTAGGACGCCCCGTAGAAGCTGGCCTTCTCCTCACCGAGCGCGGCCCGGATCCGGTCCAGGTCACGGGCCATGTTGGCGGTCGTCAAATGCCGCAGCCGCCCGTCGGTGTCGTTCTCCGCGCACCGGGCGGCGACCTCCTCGGCGATCTCCGCCTGCCGGGTCACGTCCGCGTCGTCGACCGCGTACGGCGGAATGTTGGCCCAATAGGCGTCGCCGAGGACGAAGCCGCAGCTCACCGGCGCCGAGTGCCCGACGCCCCGGGTGTCCATGCCGATCAGATCGTAGGCATCCATGACGCTGGCCGGCAGCCCTTGGCCGACCAGGAAACCCGGCTGATCCAGCCCGGTGCCGCCCGGCCCGCCGGGGTTGAACATCAGCACACCGCGCCGCTTCTCCGGCTTCGTGCTCGCGATCCGCGACACCATGATCTCGATCTGGGTGCCGTCGGAGTCGCGGTAGTCCAGCGGAACCGGCACCTTCGCGCACTGCACCTGCCCCTGTACCGCAGGCGGCACCACCACGTCCTGCGGGCACGCCGCCCACTGCAACCCCACCGTCGGTCTCCCGGCCGTCGACTCCCCGGCCGTCGCCGGGATGACCGCGGCCAAGGCACCGATCATGCCGAGTATCCCGATCAGGGCGATGCCATGCCTTCGATACACGTCCAGGTCTCCTGTTCTTCGATGTGGTGGCCTACCGGGATGCGACGCCGCGCCTTTTGGCTCAACCAGGTCACAATCGCGTCGGGCCTCCATCCACCGCCGAGGCGGACATGCCTCAATGACAGCGGCCCTCGCGGCCGCGCGTCAGTGCCGCCACGTCACCGTCACGTGTGACGTGGCGGCACTGGCCGCGTTCCGACACGTCAGTAGGCTGACTCTCCCGTGGACGTCAGCTAGGAACGGGGAGGCGGCGATGACCGCCACCCGTCCGGATCGGTGCACTCGCCGCTCGCACCGGAATCAGCGTGCGATTCCTGCGCTACTACGAGGAGCAGGGCCTGCTCACCGGCCTGCGCGGCCCGAGGTCGGCCTGCGCCTTCGTCGACCTGCTGCACGCCCTCTGGCTGCCGTCGGGATCCACGAGACCACCGCCGCCCGGGTGCGCGCCCTGATGGGGCGACAACGTGCTCCGGTTGCGGCTCGCCCCCGGCTTCATCTGCGAGGCGTCCCGCTGGTAGCCCAAGGCCGGCACCCTGCTGCATCTGCACGAGGTGGGTGTAGCGGACCCCGCCGGCCGGGCGGCCGTCACCCGTTCACCATCCGGCGATCAACGTTGCGGGTGGTGGCGCCGTGCAGGCCGAGCGCGCCGCGTACCAGATCCCGCGGCGGTCGGCGTGATGGTAGGTGGGCCGGAGGCCGCTCTCACAGCCAGTCGTGTCCGCGGGCGTAGCGGGCCGCTTCGTGGCGGGTCCGGGTCTGGGTCTTGCGCATGGCGTTGGAGAGGTAGTTGCGGACGGTGCCCGGGGCGAGGTGGAGCCGGGCGGCGATGTCGGCGACCGAGTAGCCCTCGCCGGTGACCCGCAGCACGTCGGCTTCACGGTCGGTGAGGGGGCAGTCCTCGGTGACGGCCAGCGCGGAGACATCCGGGTCGATCCAGCGTTTACCCGCGTGCAGGGTGGCGATGACAAAGGTGATGTGGGCCGGCTCGGCGGACTTGCTGACGAAGCCTTGGACGCCGAGCCGCAACGCCTTGCGCAGCACGCCGGGGCGGGCGTGCCGGGTCAGCATGAGGATCACCTGCTCCGGTCGCGCTTGACGGATCTGCGCGACCGCGTCGAGACCGTCCATGCCAGGCATCTCCAGGTCGATGACCAGCACCTCGGGCCGGTGCCGCAGGGTGGCCTCGACGGCCTTCTCTCCGTTCTCGGCCTCAGCGAGAACGGTGATGTCGCCTTCCATCGGCAGTAGCGCGGCCAGGGCCGTACGCAGCAGGACCTCGTCGTCAGCCAGCACGATCGTCGTCATCGGTCGTCCTCCCCCGCGGTCGGTGGGGCCACACCAGCACGAGCGGGTCGGAAGACCGCCGCCGTCAGGAACCGCTCGTCCGTCTGGTCCACGGTCAACTCGCCTCCGTCGCCCGCCACCCGCTGCCTGAGTGTCGCCAGTCCCCTGAGCTCGGGGGGCGTGGTGGTGGTCACCCCGTCGTTGACGATGGTGATGCCCGACTCGGCGAGGATGATCTGGACCTGGGTGGCCTGCGCGTGGCGGAGGATGTTGGTGGTCGTCTCGCGCAGCACCTGCCCGAGCAGTTCGCTGGCGCGGGCGTCGACCTCGGCCTCCCGGGTCACCCGGACCCGGATACCGGCGGCCTCGAACAGGTTCTTCGCGTTCTCGATCTCCGCGGTGAGGTTGAGCCGCCGCTGGGCGTACGCGAGTTCCTTGGTCTGCGCGATGGTGTCACTGACCAGCGCATACGTCTCCCGCAACTCCTTCTCCGCCCGCTCGGCGTCGCGGAGCAGCAGTCGCTGCGTCAGCGCGATCTTCAGCTTGACCACGTGCAGGGTATGGCCCTGGATGTCGTGCAGGTCGCTCGCGAACCGCACGCGCTCCCGCACCACCGCCAGCTCCGCCTCCCGATCCCGAGTTTGCTCGAGCTCCCGGATGAGGTCGTAGAACCGCTCGCCCACCAACGTCAGGACCGTCAACCCGACGGTGAAGAAGGTCGGCACGAGGACATAGGCACCCAGTACGTCGCCGATGTCGTCCCGCTCCACCAACAGCCGCGCCGCACCGACCACGGCGACGTAGGAGAACAGCCCGGCCACCGCCAGCCCTCGACGCCGCCGGACCTCGTGCAGTGCGAGGGAGCCCACGGCGCCGATACCCCAGAACGCGTTCGGAGTATCGGTGACAAGAACCCCCACCGGCCACACCGCGCCCGCCACGATCACGCAGGGCAGCACGAACCGGGACAGGTCGCGGGCCGTCCACCGTTCGAAGGCCACCAGGGCTGCCACCACCCCCGGCAGCAGGACGACGACGTGCCACCAGGTACGCGTGTCGATGTAGAGCAGGACCACCGAGGCGAACACCACGGGCGGCAGCGACGTGGCTAGGTTGAGCCGGCGCAGCCTCCCCTGCGTCGACTGGGTGAAGCCCGTCGTTCGTGCGGTCACCCTCTCATTATCCGGCGGCCAGCGGCCACGACCAGTGACACCACGTCACAAGCGGCCGTGACACCACGCCACCGACGGGCCGGCTGCGTCCGCGCTGTCATGGGTACATGTCCACCACATCTGTCATCGAGGTCGACCGGCTGAACCTCACCTACGGCGACTTCCACGCTGTCAAAGATCTCTCCTTCCAGGTGCGTGCCGGGGAGCCTGCGCTGCTGGCCGGTGTCGCCCGGCAGGTGGTCGAGAGATACCGCGCGGATCCCGCGCGGGTGCACGTGGCCGGCGCCTCGTCGGGCGCGGGGACCGCGATCATCCTTGCCGTGACCTACCTCGACGTCTTCGCCACCGCGACCTCGGTCGCCGGCGGCGAATACGGCCTCGATCAGGTGGACCCCGACGACCCGGACTCGATACCGCCGCTGGACACGGCACGTCAGGCGCGGGCCCAGATGGGCGAACACGCCCGGCGGGTGCCACTGCTGGTCATTCAGGGCGAGCGCGACGAGGTCGTGCCGCCCCTGGTCGCCACCCGACTCGTTGAACACTGGACCATCGTGAGCGACCTCGTCGACGACGGGCTGCCCAACAACAGCCTCGACCTGACCGAGGAGACCGTCTCGGTGCCCGCCACTGCGGGTCGGAACGCGTACACGCACACGACGATCACCGCGCCGGACGGCTTGTCGGTCGTCGAGTCGTACCGCGTCGAGGACATGGGGCACGCCTGGCCGGGCCCTGACGGCGACGGCCGCTACACCGATCACGCGGGCCCCGACGCCAGTGAGATCGTCTGGAGGTTCGCCGAGCGACTCCCCATGGTCTGAGGACCACGAGGGAACAGGCGGCACGCCGCCAGCAGCGCACGACCGCGCCCGCAACCGGCACCGC
Source organism: Micromonospora profundi (assembly GCF_011927785.1). NCBI lineage: Bacteria > Bacillati > Actinomycetota > Actinomycetes > Micromonosporales > Micromonosporaceae > Micromonospora > Micromonospora profundi. The sequence continues at coordinate 3,094,292 of NZ_JAATJK010000001.1, forward strand.
AGCGGCATCGCCTGGTCCAAAAGCGCCGTCCGCGTCATGCTGCTCGACGTCGACGACGTGGCAATGGGCCACACCGGCGTTCTGCGCTGGAACGCCAGCGGCAGGTGGGTGGTCTCCAAGGAGATCTAAAGTAGACGGCGCAGCGACCCACTCGGTTGGGGGTCGACATCCGGTCGGCCCGCACCCCGGCGCACTGCGGGCATCGACGAATCGATGCACTGCCTGAGGCCGGGGGACGCAAAGCTCCAGACTCAGATCGACCCCGAAGACGTATGGAGGACACGTGATGGTGGAAGTGAAGGACGTTCCCGAGGCCAAGCAGTACGAGGCCCGGGTCGACGGGGAGTCCAGGGTCGCGGGCGTCGCGCAGTACATCCGTACCGCGGAACTCGTCGCGTTCGTGCACACCGAGGTCTCGCCGGAGTACGAGGGCAAGGGGGTCGGGTCAGCACTGGCCCGCACCGCCCTCGACGAGGCGCGTGCCGCGAACCTGCGCGTCCTGGCCACCTGCCCGTTCTTCGCGGGATGGATCGCCCGGCATCCCGAGTACGGGGATCTGGTGTACCAGTCCCGCAGCAGAGTCAGTGACTGAACAGTTGGGCACGGCAGCGACGGAGGTCGGTATGAGCAGTGGGACCGAGAGGAAATCGTACGACGGAAGGTCGATCACCGTGACCTTCGAGGGCAGGCGCTGCTTGCACGCCGCCGAATGTGTCCGGGGCTTACCGGAGGTCTTCGACACGGGCCGGCGCCCGTGGATCCGGCCCGACGGTGCCGAGGCCGATCGTCTGGCCGAAGTGGTACGGCGCTGTCCCTCGGGTGCGCTGCAATACGAACTTGTGGACGGCGGGGCGGAGATCCCGGATGAACCCTCGCGGATCACACGCAACTCCGTGGGACAGTTGGTCGTTCGGGGCAAGTTGAGCGTGGACACGCCGGAAGGCCCACGCGCCGAGACGAGGACCGTCCTGTGTGGGTGCGGGCAGAGCGGTCTGCAGCCGTACTGCGACCACGCGGGGCCCTGCGGTCAGACGCCACGATTCTGACCCGACGCCCCCCTAAGCCAAAAGAGCGAGGAAGTCATCGTTGACACCTTCCGGCTCGACAATGGTCATATCGTCGAGCACTGGGATGTCGTCCAGAACCTCACCTCCCCCTGCGGCGACCGTCGGCGGCAACCCGATGGTCTGACACCCGGCAGGTGGGGAGGCGCGGCGCATCGCACCGGCGCCGTTGCAGGGGTCGGCCATGATGTGCAGCGTCCGGTTGCCGGCGCGGGAGAGGCCGGTGACGTTTCTGGTCGCCGGAGGACGCGTCCAGCAGGGCGGTGCCGTTCCAGGACGCGAACCGGTCGCGGTCGGCGAACCGGCGGACGTCGCCGACGTCTGCCAACAGCCGAGCCGCACCTGAGGGGCCGATCCCGTGCAGGTCCGTCAATGTGCGGCCGCGGGCGACCACCAGTTCCTTGAGGTCCTTCTCCGCAGTCTTGATCTTTTTGTCGACGCCCTCAACCTTGCCCACGATGTCACGGGGTCTGATGGTCGCGATCAGCACACGTGCCTGCCGTGCGGACAGGAACTGCTTTGCCCCGCCGGGGAAAGCTCCAGCAGCAACCGGTGCAGCCGGTTGATGGCCCGCAGCCCAGCTCGTCGCGACGGCCAGCCAGCATCACCATAAGCCCCGGAGGCCGAGTTTGAACAACAAGCTCAAGGGAGTCGCGGTGGTTGTTTTCGTAGGTCCCCACCGGGGTCGCCGGGCAGCACCGACGCGCCCGCGCCCTTCCCCGACCCGGGCGCCGTCACGTCAGCTGACTCCGGTCGGGTACGGGAAGTTGTCGAACTCGGTATCCATCTCCTCCGGGCTACGGCGCAACCACGCGGCGGTCTGCCGGGCGAGCACAACCCGCGGCAGCGGCTGGTTGTCGGTGGCATCGGTGACCGGCTTCGCGATGGATTGCGCCGCCCAGGCGAGACCGACGAGGCGGTCGACGGCGTTCCACCGCTTCGGGGCGATGCCCAACAGGGTCTGGGCCCGGATGATGGAGTGCCAGACGTGGTAGGCGCCCGGCGGCTCGGTGCCGCCCGGGTAGTCCATCATGTGTACGCGCTGGCCGGGATAACGGCGCGGATCGTAGAGCACGCCCTGGCCGAAGTCGGCGAACGCCGACCGCAGCTTCGCGGCGTTCCGGCCGAAAAACCGGTGCATCACATCGAACTGGGCGTCCGCGACGACCGTCAACGGCTCTTTGACCGGCAGGAACTCCGCCACAAACCCGTCCGGGAAGGTGCCGTTCGCGCGGTGCTCCTGCCAGGCCAACGCGAACGCGGCCTGCACCGAGCCCAGTTCCTCGGTTATCGCCGTCAGCGCCGCCTTGACGGTCACTGACGGGTGGTAGAGGAACGCTTCGTCGTACTGGTACCAGAATTCGTTGTTAAACGGGTCGCCATGCATACCCGGCACGTCTGGGATCTCCGGCGGCCCGGGATGGCGCTCGCCGGCGGAGGCGGACGCGGCACCGACGGCCAGCCCTGCGCCCACTGCTGTGGCGGACACCAGGGAAGCGCGCAGCAGGCCGCGCCGAGTCAAGTGTTGTCCCATTACCGTGCTCCTTCTCTCCTTGTATTTGCAGTGTCGATTGCACTACGGCGTCCGCGAAAACCTCGGCCAGGACGGCGCTCTCCACCGCCGATACCGACAGCCGGTGGAAGATTCGCAGCTCACGGGGTGCCGCCGACGCCCGCGACGCCGTCCACCCAGCCGGGCAGGGCCAGATGGTGCGGCGCACCCCGGAGCCGCAAGTTCGGCCTCCCCCGCACGCTCAGGATGCCGGAAGCTCGCACGTGGTTTCGCGTCCTCATTGGATCCAACCGACTCGTAGGGATTGATCTCGTACGCCGCGCGGAAATGAGTCGGCTCGCACAGGACGACGTCGCGCACGTGCCGGGCGCCGCAGCGCTGCAGGGTGGTCACGCCGCCGACTCAAGGATCTTGGCGAGATCGTCCACGGCGGGTCTGCGCAGCAGCGTGAAATGCTCGCCGGGCAACTCGTGGACGACCACCGGGCCGGTGCAGATTCGCCGCCAGACAGCCAGGGCGTCGCGCCGCAGTTCGGGGGTGGTGTGGCTCGCCTGTACCAGGGTCACCGGTCCGGCGTAGGGACCGGGGCGGTAGCCGGCCGCTGCCCGTACGTGCAAGTGGTTGAGACGCACACGCCGTTCGAGGTCTGCGTGCTCTCGGTCGGAGGAGACCAGACCAGCGGTGGAGGCGGTCGCGAGCACTTGTTCGGTTGCCTCGTCGCCCGGGAGCAGCACGCCGAGCTCGTCGAGGTTCAGTGGCAGCCGGCCCAGTTCCCCGGCGAGGTGACGCGCGGCCTCCCCGGAGACGTCGTCGGGGAGCACCTCACCGGGGTACGTCTCGACCATGGCAAGCATTGCGACCTGCTCCCCCGCCGCGGTCAGCCGCCGGGCCAACTCGTAGGCCACCAGCCCGCCCATCGACCAGCCCATCAACAGATAGGGGCCGGTAGGCTGTGTCTCGCGTAACGCGGACAGGTAGTGCCCGGCCAGGAAGTCGACGCTCTGATCGGCCTGCTGCTCCGGTGGTGGGGCCTGCATTCCGTAGAGCGGGCGCCGCAAGACACCGCTGAGCGACAGATCGCGGAAGCCGACGATATCGCCGCCGGCCGGGTGTACGCAGAACAGAGGCGTGCCCGTGCCGTCGCGCAGCATCACCATCGGCTGCTCCCCCGTCATCCCCCCGGAGCGGACGGCACGGGCCAGGTGAGCGGCGGTCGCCGGTCGCTCGGCGGACTGGTCGAAGAACACCGCGACCGGCAGGTCGGTGTGGCAGGCGGCGTTGATCCGCGCGATGAGACGCACGGCGAGCAGCGAGTGACCGCCGAGCTCGAAGAAGTCCTCGTCCATCCCGACCGGCGCCCGGTCCAGCAGCTCCTCGATCAGTCGGACCACGGTCAGTTCGACGGCGTCGGTGGGCACCGAGATTGGCTTGCGGGCCGGAGTCGGCCGGCCGGTCAGCCGGCCGCGGTCGAGCTTGCCGTTGGCGGTCAGCGGGATCGAGTCGATCCACAAGAAGCTGTCCGGGACCATGAAGGCGGGCAGCCGGTCGGTGACGAAGGCCCTCAGGTCCAGGTCGGCGCTGTCCGGGTCGGCCGACACCAAATAGGCGGTCAGCCGGCCGTCCGGGCCGCCGACCACCGCGGCGTCGGCGACGGCGGGGTGGCTGTGCAGAACCGCCCGGATCTCGGCGGGCTCAACCCGAGAGCCGCGGATCTTCAGCTGCTCGTCGTCCCGGTTGAGGAAGCGCACCTCGCCGTCGGGGCCGTGGCAGGCGAGGTCGCCGGTACGGTAGAGCCGCTGCCCGCGCACCGGGGAGAACGGGTCCGGCACGAACCGGTCCGCGGTCAAGTCCGGCTGGCCCAGGTAGCCGCGGGCCAGCGAACGGCCACCGAGGTAGATCTCGCCGACGACACCGATCGCGACCGGCTCCAGTTCGGCGTCGAGCACGTACAGCTGAGTGTTGGCGATGGGCCGGCCGATGGGCAGCACGGCGCCTGCGGCGGGCTCACCGACGACCTCGTGGACGCAGCAGCCGACAGCCGCCTCGGTCGGGCCGTACTCGTTGAACACGCGGGTCGCCGGGGCGTCCCGGCGCCAGGGTCGCACGGCCTCACCGGTGAGCTGCTCGCCGCCGAGGACGAGACAGTCGGCGGTGCCGGCCAAATCCCCGGGCGCGAGTACCCGGCTGGCCACGGCCAGGTGCGATGGAGTGAGTTTGAGCAGGTGGATGCCGGTGCGGGTGGTCAGCTCGCGGAACAGCGCCAGGACGTCGCGCCGGCCGTCGTCGAGGTCGGCCGACCGGCCGGTGATCAGGGGCAGGAAGAGGCTGGTAACCGTCAGATCGAAGGCTATCGACGAGTGCACGAGCGCGCCGGAGCCGCCGCCGGTGTAGGTCGCGGCGGCCCAGGCGAGGTAGTTCACGACCGCCCGATGCGGGACCAGGACGCCCTTGGGGCTGCCGGTCGAGCCCGAGGTGAACATGACGTAGGCGAGTTGTTCCGGCCACACCCGGCGGCGTTTTCCCTGGCCGTGGGCGGCGAGCTGTTCCGTGGTGCGGCGCTCAGCCGTGCCGTCCTGCTCGATCGCGGGTGACGGGTCACCGGTGACCACGATACGGCACTGTGCCTCCCTCACCAGGGCCTGGATCCGCCGCCATGGCTGCGCCGGGTCAAGGGGGACGTAGGCAGCGCCGGCCTTCAGCACGCCAAGGATGACCGCCACCAGCTCCACGGAGTGCGGCAGGCACACGCCGACGCGGTCCTCAGGGCCGACGCCGTCGGTGCGCAGCCCGTGCGCGATCCGGTCCGCGAGTTCGTCGAGCTGCCGGTAGGTCAGTGTCCTGGCCGGGTCGAGGACCGCGACGGCGTCCGGGGTGCGCCCTGCCTGGGCTTCGACGAGTTCGTGGAGACAGGCGACGGGCAGATCCCGGCCGGTGTCGTTGAAGCTGTGGAGCAGTTCGTCGCGGGTGCCGGGGTCGAGGCAGGTCACGGTGCTGACCGGAGCTGCCGGGTCGGCCAGCAGACCGGCCAGCAGGGTGTCGTACTGCTCCGCAAGACTACGGATGTAGCCGGGGTCGAACCGGTCGGCGCGGTAGTGCCACACCGTGCGGACGGTGTCGCCGCTGAGCAGGCATTCCAGCTTCACGCCGTACGGCTCGGCCGACACGTCGGACCAGGTGACGACGAACGTGACGGCGCCGGCCGTCAAGGGTCCGGGCTCGGGACGGCAGTCGAATGCGGTGGCCCAGCCGGTGGCGCCGGCCGCGTAGGAGGCCAGTAGGTTCTCCTCGAGGTCGTCGGCGCGGGTCAGCTGCCGGTCGAGCTCGGTGGTGAGGGTGGACAGGCTGACGCCGGGCCGAACGTGACCGACGATCGGCACCCACTTGGCGAAGTGGCCGAGGCACTCCGCCAGCTCCTCGTAGCCGCGTCCGCCGAGGCTGGCGCCGACCACGACGTCGCTCGCCGCGGTGACCCGGGCGAGCAACGCCTGCCAGACCGCCAGTAGCACGCTGCGCGGGGCGATCCCACGCGATCGGGCGTAGGCGTGCAGTGCCGTCCCGGCCAGTTCCTGCCCGATCCGCCTGCTGCCCGCCGACCGGTCGCCGCCGGCGCGTTGCAGCGGCAAGGACCGGGTGGCCGCCGGCTCGTTTGCGGCGGCCAGCAGCGCATCGGCCTCCGGCACTGGGCCGTCCAGACCGGCCTGGTGCTGCCACTCGACGACCTCGGCGTATGCGACCGGCTCTTCGTCCGGCTTCTCGCTGCGGTAGGCGCCGGCGAGGGCTGCCACCAGCAGTCGCATCGTCTCCGCATCCGCGCTCAGTGGACTGACCGTCAGCAGCAGCGCGTGCCGGCCGGGGGCCAGCGCGAAGAGCACGCTTGCCAGCACAACGTCGGCGTTGCCCCGTTCCTGCTCGGCGACGGCGAGCAGGCGCTCCTGGCGTTCGGCTTCGCCCAGGTGGGCAAGGTCCTCGAACCGGTGCTCTGACGGTGCGGCTCCCGGCTCGGCGACGACCTGGACGGCCGAGCGCACCCCCGGCACGCGGCGGTACGAGGTGCGCAGGATCGCGTGACGGTTGGTCACCTCGGCCAGGGCTGCGCTCAGCCGGCCGGTGTCCAGCGGACCGGTCACCAGCAGCAGGGTCTGGGCCCAGGTTGCCTCGCCGTCTTCGCGTAGCTGCCAGATGTGTTGTTGTTGCACCGACAGCCGGAATCCCCGCACCTGGTTCATCGGACCCCCACCATGTCACCCATCGCCACCAGCAGCGCACGGTCGCCCCGGAACGCGTTGCGGGCGTGCGCGACCAGGAAGTTATCGACCATCAGCACGTCGCCGCGCTGCCACCCGAAGGTGACCTCGAGCTCCTGATAGACGCGGCAGATCTCGACCATCGCGGCGTCCGGGATCGGGCTGCCGTCGCCGAACTCGCAGCTGCGGGGCAGTTCGTCCGGCCCCATGGTGGCTAGCAGCGAGGTACGGGCGGCGGCCGGCAGGCAGGCCAGATGCCAGTGCTGCACCTGGTTGAACCAGGACCACTCTCCGGTGACGGGGTGCCGAACGGCTGCCGGGCGGGTCGCCGTGGTCCGCAGCCGGTCACCGCGCCACTCGTACTCCAATCCCTGCGTCGCGCACCGGGCGGCGACCTCGTCGCGGCTGTCGGTGCGGAACACGGTGCGCCAGTCCAGCCCGAGGCCCGTGCCGTAGCTGCGTACATAGCGCACCCCCTTGCGGAGGAACTCCTCGCGCAGGTCGGCGTCGAGGCGCCGGTAGACCGCGCGGCTGTCGACGATCGGGGTCTCCCCGCCGGTCTCGGCGGGTTGCTGACAGCAAAACCAAATTTTGGCCGGGGCTTCGTCGTTGAAAGAGTTCTCGTTGTGCCACAGCAGCTTCTCCTCCGGCGGGAAGAAGACCGGCGTGTACACGTTGCCGCTCAGCGCGGCCCGGGGATGTTCGCCGTTGTCGCCGAACAGCTCGTCGACGAAGACCATCGCGAAGCGTTCCAGCTGAGGTGGCCGCACGATGTCGAAGCCGCGGAACAGCAACGCTCCCACCTCGCGCAGCGTCGACTCCAGCGAGTCACGGTGGGCGGCCGCCCAGTCGGCCAGGTCGACGTCGTCGCGCGTCGGGCTCAGCACGAGCGGCAGCGCAGACCCGTCGCCGATCGGGCAGCGCGTGACGGCCTCTGCGGAGGCGAGGGTGATCGCGGTCGGTGCGAGCCGCTTGAATCCCTTGCGCCGCCGGGGTGCCGGGTTGTCCCCGACCGGCTCGTCGGCGCGCTCGATCAGGGCGGTGAGCAGCGCCAGATATTCGTCGCGTAGCGCCTCGACCGTGCCGGGGTTGAACAGTTCCGCGTCGTAGTCCCAGGTGCCCTCGATGCCCTCGGCGTCGGCCTTGAGCAGCAGCACGAGGTCGAACCGGCTGGTGTCGATCACATCCAGGCCGGCCGGCTCGACCTCCAGTCCGGGCAGGGTGGCCGCCGACTCCGCCGTGCTATCCAGCACGATCTTGATCTGGAACAGCGGGTTGGGGTTGCCGCTGCGCCGCGGGTTGAGCAGCTTGACGACTTCCTCGTACGGCAGGTCCTGATGGGCGTAGGCGTCGAGCGTACTGCTCCTGGTGCGGCGCAGCAGCTCGCGCCAGGTCGGCCGGCCGCTGAGATCGCCGCGCAGCACGATCTGGTTGACGAAGAAACCGATCAGCCGCTCGGTGGCGGTGTCCGAGCGGCTGGCGACATCCGAGCCGACGGCGACGTCCTGCCGGCCGGTGCGGTGGGCTACCAGCACGTGCAGCACGCTCAGCAGCCCCATGAACAGGGTGGCCTCCTCCTGGCCGCACAGCTTGCGGAGCGCCTCGGTGGTGTTGGCCGGGATCCGGAACGGCAGCAGGCCCCCGGCGTGGGCGGCGTGCGCGGGCCTGGGTTGGTCGGTGGGCAGGCCGGGCAGCTCCAGGATGCCGTCGAGGCGCTCCCGCCAGTAGTCGCGCTGGCTGTCCCACTGGCCCTCCGCAGCGCAGCGGCGCTGCCAGACCGCGTAGTCGGCGTACTGGACCGGCAGTTCGGGCAGGCGCGACGGCCGGCCGTCGAGGGCGGCGGCGTATGCCTCGGCCAGTTCGTCGAGCAACAGCCCCGCCGACCAACCGTCGACCGCGATGTGGTGCATGGTCAGGAGCAGGACGTGCTCGGCCGGGCCGACCCGGGCCAGGGCGGTTCGGACCACCGGTGGGCGCGCGAGGTCGAACGGCTGGGCGTACTGGTCGCGCCCGAGCCGTCGGGTTTCGGCGGCGCACTCGGTCGGCGGCAGGCCGGAGAGGTCAACCACGGGCAGATCGTCGTGGCGGTGCGGCAGGATCACTTGGCGGGGGCCGCCGTCCTCGGAGACCAGCACGGTGCGCAGCACCTCGTGGCGGCCGGTGACCTCGTCGAGGGCGGCTGTCAGGGCGGCCACATCGAGCTTGCCGCGCAGCCGCAGGAAGACCGGGAAATTGTATTGAACGCTGCCGTGATGGAGTTGATGCACGAACCAGAGCCTTTCCTGGGCAAAGGATGCGGGCATCGACCCGGTGCGGGCAACGCGTTCCAGGGCCGGGGGCCTGGGTTCCGCCTCCTGCTGGATGAGCTCGTCGACTAGCCGGGCGAGGGCGGCGAGCGTGGAGAATTCGAACGGTGCCCGGATCGGGACCTCGACGGTGAACTCTCGGCGCAGCCGGAACACGAGCTTGAAGGTCAGCAGGGAGTGGCCGCCGAGGTCGAAAAAGTCGTCGTCTGGGCGGATCGCCTCGCGAGCCAGTAGTTCGGTCCAGATCTCCGCGATCCGGCGTTCCGTGTCGCTCATCGGCCTGCGCCCCGCGGCCTGCGGGCTACCGGCTGCGCCGTCGGTACCGGCCTCGACCAGATGACGCAGGGCCGTGTGGTCGAGCTTGCCGCCCTGGGTCAGCGGCAGCTCGGCGAGCGGGACGTAGCGTGACGGAACCAGCGGAGCGGGCAGGTGGGCGCGCAGGTGCGCTTCGATCGCCGGCAACGCGGCGACGGCTGCGGCATGCCACAGCGGATCGTTCGCTAGGCGCTGCGGCGTCGGTGCGGAAAACTCGGGGCTTGTGGGGCCGAGCTGGTCGACTCGGGTCAGCAGCACGTCGAAGGCGCCGTCGGTCCGGCCCCGGGCCCAGCTCAGCTCGACCTGGTAGGGCACCCGGCCGGCGAGCTGCCACAGCTGTTCCGGATCATGACCGGGCTGCCCCGGATCGCCGAAGGTGAGGTTGGTGAGCGGTGTGTCACCGGAGGCGCCGGCGAGCGCGTCCAGCAGTGCCAGGTCGCCGTCCAACCGGGCGTTGGGCACGCCGGCGACAACCAGCCGGGCGGGCCGTTCGCCGGTCAGGCGGGACTCGAGAGCGGTCAGGCTAAGGCCGTCGGCGCTCCAGTCGAGAACCTCGCTCGGCGCCGGCGCCGGTCCGTCGATCTCGAGGACGACGTCGTAGCGGTAGCGGATGAGCTCGTTGCTGGTCCCGCCGCGTTTGGGCATGACGCGCACGGCGCTGATCCGAGGCAGGATGGTCGGCAGGCCGGTGAAGAAGCGGGGGTCGAGGCACAGTTCCTCCTCGGCGTCGAGCTGGCGCTGCACGTCGGCTCGCAGCCGGCCGACGGTCGTGCCGGCCAGGGCGCGCCGGGCAGCGACCGAGGTGCGGAACACGCGCAGCAGGGCCAGGTTGCGCACGTCGCCGACGAAGACGTGGCCGCCCGGGGCCACCGCAGAGACCGCCTGCTCGAGGATCTCGGCGAGATACCGCTCGGACGGGAAGTACTGGACGACGGAGTTGAGAACGACCGTGTCGAAACTCTGCCCGGCAGGGACGCCGAGGTGGGCGGGTGCGGCGGACAGCTCGACGTGGGCGTCCCCCGCTCCCGGGACGGACCGGCGGACGTAGTCGACTGCGGCGGCTGAGAGGTCGACGCCTCGGTAGTGCTCGGATCCGGGGGCCAGTCGAGCCAACAGCATGCCGGTACCGAAGCCGATCTCGAGGATCCGGCGCGGACGTAACGCCGCGAGCCGGGCGACCGTCTCGTCGAGCCAGGCCGCCATCTCGGCCGGGTCGATCGGCTCGCCCGTGTAGCTGCTGATCCAGCCGGCAAGGTGGAATGCGGGGTCCGCGCCGGCGGACAGATCGGCGTAGACGTCCTCGTCATAGAGGCTGCGCCATTGCGCGAGCCGTTCGTCGCGGTGCCCGGCGTCTGCGACGTTGCCGTCGACGGCAACGATAGCGACGAGTTGTGCCGTACCAGAGACGGCGCGGTCCACCTCGATCACGCATCGCCGCACGGCCGGGTGTTCCTCGGCGAGCCGGGCGATCTCCCCTGGTTCGACCCGGTGGCCGCGGATCTTCACCTGGTCGTCCGCGCGGCCGAGGTATTCCAGGTTGCCATCGCTGCGGCGGCGCACGAGGTCGCCGGTGCGATAGAGGCGGCTGCCGGGTAGGCCGCCGTACGGGTCGGGCCGGAACCGATCGGCGGTCAGAGCGGCGCGGTTCCAGTAGCCGTAGGAGACTCCGGCGCCGCCGACGTAGAGCTCGCCCGTGGCGCCGACCGGTACCGGCTGCAGGCTCTCGTCCAGCACGTAGAGCCTGGTATTGGCGATCGGGGTACCGATCGGCACCCGGCCCGAGGGCGCTGGGGCCGGGCCCACCTCGTACGCGGCGCAGGCGACCGCGGTCTCGGTCGGGCCGTACTCGTTGATCAGCCGTAGCCCGGCGGCGTCCGGATGCCAGCCGGCCAGCTGGCCTTCGCGCAGTTCCTCGCCGCCTATGACCAACGCGCGGGTCCACTGCTCTCGGCGGTTCTGGGCGCCAGGGACGTCTTCGAGTAGGCGCAGGTGGGCCGGAGTCAGCTTGACGAAGGTCAGGTCGCGGTCGGTACGCGCGGAGTCGGCCAGCGCTGCACCGGGCGCCTCTCCGGCGTGCGGCACGATGATCCGCTGCCCGGCCAGCAGGGGGGCGAAGAGGCTGGTGACGGTCAGGTCGACAGCGACCGAGGAGTGCAGCAGGGTGCCGCCGCCGTGACCCGCTGCCGCGAACGTCTCCACCGTCCAGAGCAGATAGTTGGCGACGCTGCGGTGCGACACCAGCGTTCCCTTCGGGCCGCCCGTCGACCCGGATGTGTAGATGAGGTACATCGGATCGTCCGCGTGGCCGTCCACCCGGGGCGGGTCGGCGGTGGTGCCGGTCAGGCTTTCCACGTACAGGACGGGGATGTCGGTGATCTGCTGCCGGACGGCCTCGGTGATCAGCAGGGTCGCGGCGCTGTCCCCCAGCAGGTGGATCAGCCGGGCCGTGGGGTCGGCTGGGTTCATCGGCAGGTAGGCGGCGCCGGCCTTGAGCACGCCGAGCAGGGTGGCGACCAGTTCCGTCGACGGAGTGAGCAGGACGGCGACGATGTGACCACGGCGCACCCCCTGCTCTCGCAACGAGTGAGCGATGCGATTCGCGCGGCCGTCCAGCTCGGCGTAGGTCATCCGGCCGCAGGGATCGGAGACGGCGACCGCCTCGGGACACAGCCGCTTCTGCTCCTCGAACAGCCGGTGCACGCGCGGGTCGGCGGGCCGTTCCCGAAGGCTCGCGTTGTCGTCGCGCAGCAGTCTGTCGCGCTCCGCGCCGTCCAGCAACGGAAGGTCGCCGACACGGGTGGTGGGGTCCGCGCCGACCGCATCGAGGACCAGCAGCAGGGAGCGGGTGAGGCGCTCGGCGGTCGCCGCGTCGAAAAGGTCGGTGGCGTAGATGAGCAGGCAGCGTAGGCCGTCCGGCTCCTCGACGACGTTGAGGTCCAGGTCGAAGCGGGCGGCGTGGTCGTCGATGTCGAGCATGACGACCTGCAGGCCGGCCATCGTACGTACGGGATCGGGGGTGTTATGCATGGTGCAGTTGACCTGATAGATCGGGTTGCGGCTCAGGTCCCGCTCCGGGTGCAGCCGGCGGGCGACCAGGTCGAGCGGCACGTCCTGGTGCTCGTAGGCGTCGAGGCAGGTCTGGCGCACCCGCTCGAGAAGGTCCTTGAACGGCTCGTCGGCACGGATCCGGGTGCGCAGCGCGACAGAGTTTGCGAAGAAGCCGATCAGCTCGTGCAGGGCGCGGTGGCGCCGGTTGGCGACCGGCGTGCCGACCACGACGTCGTTCTGGCCGCTGTACCGGGCGAGCACCACCTGCAATGCGGCGAGCAGCACCATGAACAGCGTGCCGCCGGACCGTCCGGCCAGGGCGACCAGCCGGTCGCGGACCGTCGACGGCACGGTGCCGGTCACGCTTGCGCCCTGATGTCCCGCGACCGCCGGACGTGGCCGGTCGGTGGGCAGTGTCAGGGCCTCCGGGGCATCCGCGAGCTGCTGCTGCCAGTAGTCGAGCTGACGCGTCGCATCGTCACCGGCCGCCCAGTCCTCCTGCCAGCAGGCGTATTCGCGGTAGGTCACCGGCAGCAGCGGCAGGTCGGCCTTCGTGCCGGTCACCCGCGCCTCGTAGCAGCGGGCGAGATCCCTGGTGAAGACGCTGATCGACCAGCCGTCGAACACGGCGTGGTGGAAGGTGACGAGCAGCAGTGCCTCCCGCGGTGCGAGGCGCAGTAACCGATAGCGCAGCAGCGGTCCCGCAGCCAGGTCGAACGGATCGCCCGGCTCGGTCTGCGCGAGCCGCTCGGCCTCGTCGTACCGCAGCTCGACGGGCAGGCCGCTGAGATCGAGGACGGGCAGCGGCCGGGGGCCGGGCAGAGCGACCCGCTGGACGGGTCGGCCCTCGTGCACCGGCAGGGCGACCCGCAGGACCTCGTGCCGGGCCTGGACGTCGTCGAGCGTCAGCGCGAGCGCGGCCACTTCGAGGTCGCCGGTGATCCGGTAGGCCGTGGGGCTGTGGTAGGCGTGGCTGGCCGGGTCGAGGTGGTGCAGGAACAGCATGCGGCGTTGGGTGAACGATGCCGGGGCGTCCCCATCGTCCGCGCCGAGGCCGATGGGCGGCAGGCCCCGCTCCCACAGCCGCTGCCGCAGCTGTGCCCGCTGTCCGGGAGGCAGGTCGCGGATCTGGTCGGACACAGCGCTCACAACACGGTCCCTTCCTGCCGGGAGATTCGCTCGATGCGCTGGACAAGGTCGTCGACCTCGTCGGGCGGACTGCCGGGACGCTCACGGCGGCGCTGCTCGATTTCGGCCGCGAGCCCGGCGACGGTCCGGGTCTCGAAGATCACCCGGGCCGGTACGTCGACACCGAACTGACTGCCGATCTCGGTGACCACCACGATCGCGAGCAACGAGTGGCCGCCGAGGAGGAAGAAGTTGTCGTGCACCCCGAACTCGCGCACTCCGAGAAGTTCGGCCCAGATCTCCCATACCTGGCGCTCGAGCGGGTTGCGGGGCGCGACTCTGCCCACCGGCGACACTTGGAGGCTGGCGGGCACGCCGGGCAGCGCCCGGACGTCGAGCTTGCCGCTGACGGTGGTGGGCAGCCGGTCGAGGGCGATGAAGTGGTTGGGGAGCATGAAGGCGGGCAGCCGCCGGCGCAGCTGGGCCAACAGGTCGTCAACACTGATCTGCTGCCCTTCCCGGCCGACCAGGTAGGCGACCAGCCGGTTGTCGCCGCTCACCTGGACCAGCCGGACGACGCACTCGCGGAAGGTGCCGGTGGCGAGCAGGGCGGCCTCGATCTCGCCCGTCTCGATCCGGTATCCGCGCACCTTCACCTGCTGGTCGATCCGCCCGAGGAATTCCATGGCCCCGTCCCCGCGCCACCGGACGAGGTCTCCGGTGCGATAGAGCCGCAGGCCGGGCACAGCGCCGAAGGGATCAGGGACGAAGCGTTCCGCGGTCAGCGCGGGCCGGTCGAGATAGCCGCGGGCCAGGCCGGCGCCGCCGACATAAAGCTCGCCGGGGAATCCGATCGGCACCAGGCGCAGTTGCTGGTCCACCACGTGCAGGGTGGTGTTGGCAATGGGCCGGCCGATTGGCACGCCGCCGCGCTCGGGCAGGTCGGTGATCCGATGGCAGGTCGAGAAGGTGGTGTTCTCGGTCGGCCCGTAGCCGTTGATCAGGTGGCCGGGCGGCCCGTCCCGCAGGACCTGCCGGCTGCGGCCCGGATCCATCACTTCGCCGACCACGAACAGATAACGCAGGCCACCGAAGGCTCCGGCATCGAGGTCGACGACGCGGTTGAACAGCGTGCTGGTCAGTGCCAGGACGGTCGGGCGCAGCCTGCCGAGCAGCGCGAGTACCTCCTCGGGCCCGAGTTGCTCGCCGCCGGGGAGCACCTCGACCCGGGCACCGTTGCAGAGCGCGCCCCAGACTTCGAAGAGCGTGATGTCGAACGACGGATCGCCCAGGTGGACCAGGAGGTCGTCCGGTCCGATCGTCACGTAGTCGGTCTCGGTGATGAGCCGAACTATTCCCCGGTGTTCGACGCCAACGCCTTTGGGCCGCCCGGTCGACCCGGAGGTGTACATGACCGCCGCGAGCGCGCCGGGCAGCGAGCGCGGCTCCGCCGCGGAGGTGACGGACCGGCGGGCAGTCGGCGCGAGAGCAATCGCGGGCACGCCGGTGGCCGGCAGCCAGGGCGGGACGTCCGTTCCGGTCAGTACGGCGGTGACCCGGCAGTCGCGCACCATGAAGTCGAGACGCTCGGCGGGGTGCGAGGGGTCGAGCACGAGATAAGATCCGCCCGCCTTGAGCACGCCGAGCATGCCGACCACCAGATCCGCGCCGCGTGGCAGGTGCAGGCCGACTTGGCTGTCCGGGCCGACGCCCACCCCGATCAGGGTTTGGGCCACCTGGGCGGCCTGCCCGACGAGCTCGGCGTAGGTCAGACCAGTGGTGCCCTCCGTGAGGGCGACCCGGTCGGGGGTCCGCAACGCCCAGCGCTGGACCAGGCCGTCGACGGTGCACGTGCCCGGAAGCGGCCGCGCTGTGTCGTTCCATCGGTTGAGGCGGGCAAGTTCGGCCGGGGTGACCAGGCCGAGGTCGTCAAGGGGCCCGTCCGGGTTCATGGCCATCGCGTGCAGCACCTGCAGCCATGCCTGGGCGAGTCGCTCGACGGTGGCCGGCAGCCACAGGTCGGTGGCGTACTGAACGGCGCACGGCAGGTCGCGCGTGTCGTCGTGGATGGTCCATTTGAGGTCGAAGATGGCGACCGGGTCGTTCTGGACCGGGCCGGGCACAGCTTCGAAACCGACCTGGCAGATCGGATGCCGGCTCGGGTCGTCGGCGCCGGCCAGCAGGTCCACCAGGTCCTCGAAAGGCACTTCATGGGTACGCGCGGCGGCAGTGCCGGCGGCTACCCGGGCGACCAACTCGCGCGGGCGGAGAGGGCCGGCAAGCCCGGCGCGGAGCACGACCGTGTTCGCACCGCCGGTCGTGAGTCCCACCAGTGCGTCGGTCCGGCCCTGGTAGCGGCCGAGTAGGACGAGCAGCCCGGCGAGCAGGACCGCCGGCAGGTCGGCCTCCACCTGCTGGCCGAGGCTGCGCAACCGCTGCGCCAGGTCGGCGCCGAGGCGCAAGTGGTGGGTGGCGCCCCGGTGGGACTGCACGGGCGGGTGCGGCACGTCCGTCCACAGGTCGACTGCGGTTGCGTCGCCGAGCGTCTCCCGCCAGTAGGCCGCGGATGCCGGCCGGATCTGCTCTTTCGGCACTGTGCCCTCCATGGTCTGCCGCAGCTGTCAGTCGCGCGTTGGTCGCAGGTCCGCCGGCCGGTCGAAGCGCAGCCGGGTGATGCAGAAGTCCTGCCATCGCGGGTCCGCCGAGTCCCAGATCAGCTGCGGGTCGGTCAGAACCGGTGTGCGTACGACGGTGAGGTCGTCGCGCAGGTAGACGACGTCGTCGTCGGTAAGCCCGGTGCCGGCCGGCTCGGCCCAGCCGTCGAAGGCGCGCAGCTCGCCGAGCCGGTAGGCCCGGCTGTACGGGCTCATCGGGACGCCTCTGCGGCCTCGTCCTGCTCCATCCGTCGGCGGAGGCTCAGCGGGCGCAGGTCCGTCCAGACCTCGCCGATGTGCCGGAGGCACTCGGCGCGCGATCCGGTCTTGCCCGTGCCCGTCCAGCCGGCCGGGCTCTCCCGGTCGACCGGCCAGATCGAGAACTGCTCCTCGTCGTTGACCACCACCCGGTAGGATCGGCTGTCGGTGTCGTCTGCCGCGTCCATCGATCGCTCCTTCTTAATAGGGATCTGCTCGGCTCATCCGGCGGTGACCGGCACGCGTTCGGGGTAGGCCTGGGAGATCGGAGTGCGCAGCCCTGCCACCACCAGGACGAGGAAGATCGCGCCGACCACGAGCAGCGGGGTGCGCACCCCGACGTGACTCACCGCCAGCGTGAGAACGGCGGCGCCGAGCGGGGCCAGGGCACTGTGCAGGGTCCAGAAGGCCGAGGTGACGCGGCCGAGGATTTCCGGCGGGGTGACTTGCTGGCGCAGCGACACCGAGCAGACCCCGGCGAGCGCCATGCCGAACGAGTACCCGAACGCCAGCGCCGCCGCAGCGACGACGCCGGTCGACATGCCGAGCGCGGCGACCGTGAGGCCGCAGAGCGCGTAGGAGCCGAGCCAGCACCAGCCGAAGCCGACCCGACGGCGCAGCCAGGCGCTCAGCCCGGCGCCCGCGATCGTGCCGATGCCGGTCACGCCGAGCACGTATCCGACGAGACGTTCGCTGCCGCCGAGGTCGTGGCTGACGTGATAGATGAGCACGTCGACCATGCCGAGGCTCATGAAGGTGATGATCGTCAGCAGCAGGGTCAGCGGTCGCAGCACCGGGTGTCGGGCGAGGAACCGGGCGCCGGAGAGGAAGCCGTCGCGCATGTCGCGCCAGCCGATCGCTGTGGCTGGGCTGGCCGGTTTCGGCTGCAGCCTGATCAGCGCGAGCCCGAACCAGGAGACGCCGAAGGTGGCCGCGTTCACCGCGATAGCCGTGGTCGGCCCGAAGAGCCCGGTCACCGCGCCGGCCAGCATCGGGCCGACGATGTACGCGGTCGCGTTCGTGGTCTCCAGCCGACTGTTGGCCGTGGTGATCTGCTCCCGGTCGACGAGCGCGGGGATCGCCGTGACGTAGGCGGTCTGGAAGATAAGGTTGAACGCGGCGGTCGCGGCCATCACGACATAGAGCAGCCAGAGCTGGGGGCTGACCAGCCAGACGACCGGGATGAGCCCGTAGAGCACCAGCCGGGCGGCCTCGCAGAGCATCATCATCCGGCGCCGATCGAGATGGTCGACCAGGGCGCCGGCGATCAGGCCGGTGCCCAGCGAGGCGAGACCCGCCGTGGCGGTCAGCAGGCCCATCTGGACGACCGAGCCGGTCAGCTTGAGCACCAGCAGCGGGAGGGCGACCAGCGCGAATCCGTTGCCGAGCTCGGACAGGCCCTGCACCGACCAGAAGACTGCGAAGTCCCGGGTGATCCGGGCCGGCCGGATGGCGCTCTCGGCCTCACCATTCACGCGGGTCACCGTCCTCGCAGGACGGCTCCGCCATCGCCACGGCTATCCGCCGAGGGCCCGTGTATGGCTCACGGCCGTGCGAAGCCAGCATGTTGTCGACCATCAGTACATCGTCACGCCAGTAGTCGAAACGCACCGACGCGCCGCGGTAGCAGGACCGCAGGTGGTCCAGGACGTCCTGCGGGATGGGAGCGCCGTCGCCGTAGTAGGTGTTCGCTGGCAGGTTGTCGGCACCGAACATCTCCAGCAGCGCCAGCCGGGCCTCCTCGGGCAGCGTGCTGACGTGGAACGCCACACAGTGGTTGAACCAGATCTCCTCGCCGGTGACGGGATGTCGGTGGACGGCGTCGCGCACGGCCGTTGTGCGCAGGTGGTCATCGCCCAACCACTGCGCCTCGATGCCGTTGCGCTTGCAGTAGTCCAGGACCTCGTCACGGTTGCCGTTGTTGAAGACGGTCTGCCAGGGCAGGCCGATCTCCGCAGCGAAGTTTCGGACCACCATCCACCGACGCCGGCGGAACTCGTCGAGCACCGCCGGATTGATCGACGCGAGGATCCGGCGGGTGTCGGCCAGCGGGGTGGCGCCTTGGGACAGGGGCGGCTCGACGCAGTGGAAGTAGAGCGTGAGCGGCCATACCGCCTGATACGAGTTCTCGTTGTGCAGGAAGATCTCTTCCTGCGGCGGGTAGTCGGTCGAGGTGTAGATGTTGCCATGGATGACGCTGCGCGGTGACGACCGCTCCACGTAGGTCAGGGGTTCCCCGGAGAGCGTGCGGACCAACGACTCAAGGCCCTCGGCCCCCCCGACGTCAAATCCACGGAAGAGGACAGCACCGTGTTTGTGGAGCAGCTTCCGGACCTCGGACGCGTCGCCGTGGGCGTGGCTGACGAGATCCCCGGATCCTTCGATCAGGGCGGGCAGCGTCTGCTGGGCCATCATGCGCCTCCTCGTGACACGCCCACCGTCGTGTTCAGGACGGGGAGCAATGGCCGGGCGATGTCTGTGGCGGTCTCGTCCGCGGTCTCGGCCTCCACGTCCTCACCTTCGGTGAGCACGAGGCTCAGCAGGCGCCCGCTCTCCTCGAAGAGCATCTGACGCTCGTCGAGCCAGGTCACCATCCGGTCGAGCGCGGCCTGCCCACCGAAGTCGTCGACGAGTTGGTCGGGCCGGGCCGGCGAGCCCAGCCGGCGCAACAGCCGGCAGGTCTCCTGGTCGATGCTCTCGACCTTGGCCGGGCCCCAGCGGGAGTCCAGGATCCGCCAGCCGTCCCGGGCCGAGCCGAGCAGACGCAACTCCGGGGACCCGGCCCCCTCCGGCCACGCGCCGCGCCAGGCGGCGACCCGGGCGCGCAGCCGGTCGTGCCACTCCAGCGCGTTGAGCATGTACGTGCCCAGGCTGTGGTCGGCGAAGAAGTAGGCCAGGTCGGCGAGCGCCTCAGGCGGGAACGGATAAATCAGCGGGTAGTAGTCCATCGGGTGCAGGTCGAGGCCGAGGGCCTCACGCTTGACGTAGTACGGGCTGAACCGGTCGAAGCGCACCATGAAGACGTCGTAGGGCGGCCGGAGGTGCACCAGCTTCGGGATGTCCTTCTCGTACTGTTCGAGGGTGGCGGGGTCCTCGTTTGGGAATCCGATCAGCAGGTTCCACTGCGGGTCGATGCCGAGATCGAGGCACGTCTTGAGAAACTGCAGGTTCTGGAACGAGGTAGTGCCCTTGCCCATCAGTTTCAGAGTGCTGGTGGCCAGCGCCTCGATGCCGGGCTGCACCACCGTCACCCCGCCCTGCGCCAGACACGTCAGGTCACGGCGGCTCACCGGCAGCTTCACCTCGTAGAAGATGGAGACACCGGCCGGCGGCGTCAGCTGCGGGAAGACGTCTTTCGCGTAGCTGCGCGGGAGGATGTTGTCGGTGCAGGACAGCGAGGTGAACCGGGGAGCGAACTCGAACAGCCAGTTGAATTGTTCGATCGCGAGATCGGCCCGCATTGAGCGGTAGGACATGCTCTGGCCGTTCAGCCCGCAGAAGGTGCAGTGCGAGCGCTCCCCCCACCAGCAGCCGCGGGAGGTCTCGAAGTAGAGCGTCGGCGTGGCGTTGCCGGTGCGGGCGAGTTCGGGGTGCTCGTCCAGCGCGCTGAGGAAGTCGTCGTACTCGGGACGCAGCACCTCGTCGATGTCGCGGTTGCGGCCGACCGCCTTGCGATATTGCGGTTGATCGCAGTTGCGGCGCGAAACGATCCCCGGGAGGGCGTCGGCGGCTTCGAGCTTGTCCTCAAGCACGCAGCGTACGAAATCGGGAAAGGTCTCGAGCGCCGGGCCGGAGAAGACGTAGTCGATCTGCGGCACGCGCTCGGCGATCACGGCGCCCATCGGCGCCTCGCAGTTGGCGCCGCCCAGCAGGGTGATCGTGCCGGGGTTGCGGTCCTTGACCAGTTGGGCCAGCGCCATGCTCGACACGTGCTGGGCGAACATCGAGCTGAAACCGACGATGTCCGCGTCGGGCAGCCGGTAGCGATCCACCAGACCGGAAAGGAAGCTCGGCAGCGTGTCGCGGTATCGCCGGATCCGATCGCGGAATTCGGCCCACCGACCACCTTTGTAATAGCGACTGAAATATTCGTCAATGTTGTCCGGGGCGCCAGGAAAGGCGATCGACCGGAACAGCCAGTCGCCGAGACCGGTGTCGACGTGATCATGGGTGAGCGAGATCGCCTCGTAGGTCAGGGCACCCAGCTCTGTCGCGACGTCCTGATTCAGATAATGCACGTCGACGACCACGTGTTCGCCGAATTCCCGCTGGAGCAGGCCGGCCAGCTGGCTCAGCGCAAACGACGGCCGATCCCAGCTCGCGAATGGAACGTTCACCAATGCGATGCGCAGCACAAACCCACTCCTGTCATCGCTTTCTGATTAGCGGCGGAGGTCACGCGACGATCGGCGTGGACATATCTCTCTTAAAAAGATCCTGCCACGCCGCTCGCGGCGCCGGCAAGGAAATTCTGCCGGGCTTATAGAGGCATGTATTAACCACAAAAAACCTGAGCCCCGCCCGCGTCGGGTGCGTCCCGCCGGCGGGACGCACCCGACGCGGGCGGGGCTCAGCGGCTACTCCCGAGCGAGCGACCGAACGATCGGCAGGCGGGCCGCGCGGCGGGCCGGGACCAGCGTGGCGCCCAGGCCCACGACGATGGCCAGCACGGCGAACATCGCGATCTGCAGACCCGGGAAGGAGAAGACCGCCGCGGCGCTCCAGCCCATCGCCGCAGCCACCGCCCAGCCGAAGCCGACACCGAGCGTAATGCCCGCGGCGGCACCCAGAGCGACGACGAAGACCCCCTCCGCCATCAGCGTACGGCTGAGCTGCCGTCGGGTCAGACCGAGCGCCCGCAGCAGCGCGGACTCCCGGGTGCGTTCTACGATCGACAGCGACAGGGCGTTGGCCACGCTGAAGAAGGAGATCAGCACCGACAAGCCGAGCAGGGACATGAGCAGGCTGCGCAGCGTCCCCACCGCGTCGCTCCACTGCTTGACGCTCTGGGCGCTACTGACCGGTGTCACCTCGGGGTGACCGGCGACCGCGTCGGTAACCGCCTGTTGCAGAGCGGCGTCGGTGACGCCCTTTGCCCTGGTCAGCTGTACCGCTGAGACCGGCACCTGCGGCGCGACGCGGGCAAGATCCCCGGCCGCCACGGCGAATGGGCCCAGCGGGGACATGTTGTCCAACAACGCCACCACAGTCAGCTGCAGGTCTGCCTGCCCGCCGGCTGCCTTGGCGTCAAGCCGGTCCCCCACCGTCACCTTGAGCTGATCGGCGAGGGCCTCGTCGAGCGCCACCTTGCCGACGCCGAAGCCGCGCAGCGTGCCTTTCGCCACCGCGTCGGGCGCGGCGAGCCCAATGGTGTCGTCGACGCCTTTCATCCGCAGCTCCCGACCCTTGACGGTCACCTCGGTGGCGGCGCTCGGGCCACGCACGCCGACGACGGCGCCGACCTCGGAGCGGCCCTGCAGATCGGTCATGACCTGGGCAGCGCCCGTATTCGCGCCGTCCAACCGCAAGGTGTAGGCGAACGGAAAGTTGCGCGCGAAGCTGCTTTCGACGGAGGTGGTGGCGGCCGCGGCGATCGTGCTGACCACTGTGACGAGGGTCAGGCCGATGCAGAGCGCTGCCGCCGTGGTCGCCGTCCGCTCCGGGTTGCGCCGGGCGTTCTCCGCCGCCAGCCGGCCGGGGTGACCGGCGAGCGGGCCCAGGATCCGGGTGGCGAGCACACCCAGCCGGGGAATCGCCAGCGGTGCGGCGATCAGCACCGCCGCGGTGAGCAACAGCGCGCCGGCCAGGACGGCATAGAGCGGCGGTCGCCCCGGCTCGTCGGCGACGCGGGCCGCGACGACCCCACCGGCGAGCAGCACGAGGGCGAGCGTGGCGAACACGCTGGCGACCAGGCGCCGCCGCCCGGCGCCCCGGACCGGCCCGGTCGCGGCGTCCCGCAACGCGGAGATCGGGCGAGCCCTGGCCGCTCGTACCGTTGGGACCAGGGCCGCCAGCGTCGCGACCAGCGGGCCGACCAGCAGGGCGACCACCGCGGTGCGCGGCTCGAACTGGATCGGCGCGCCGCCGGTGTCGATGCCGTCGTTACCGCCGAAGAACCGCAGCATCAGCAGCGCCGCGCCGAAGCCGAAGATCAGGCCGACCACGGAGGCGAGCAGTCCGAGCACCGAGGACTCGGTCAGGTTGCCGGCGAAGACCTGCCGCCGGGTCGCTCCGACGCAGCGCAGCAGAGCCGTCTCCCGCAGACGCTGGGCCACGACGACGGAGAAGGTGTTGTAGGCGACGATGCCGGCGATGAGCAGCGAGACCCCGGCAAACAACATCAGCGCGTTGGTGAAGGAGTCAAGATCCCGCGCGGCGTCGCTGGCCTCCTGCGCGCGCACGGCCTCGCCGGTACGCACCGAATACTGGTCGCCGACCTGCTGGGCCACACGGTTGCGCAGTTGCTCCTGACTCAATCCCGCGACGGCGAGGGCTTCGATGCGTCCGTACGCGGTCGCTCTGAGCACGGCGGCGGCTGCGCTGTCCAGCAGACCCACCACCGCGGAGTCGCCAAACTCGGCGCGGCGGTCGCTCACGTCGATGAGCCCGGTGACCGTGTACGTGCGTTCCTCGCCCCCGCCGGATCCGCCGACCTTGAGCTGCTGGCCCACGTCGATCCGCTGTGCGACGGCGGTGTCGGAGTCGAGCGCGATGTCGGTGGGGCCGCTCGGCGCCTGTCCCGAGACGAAGGTGACGTCCCGCAGCCGAGGCTCGTCGGCGATGCCGATGACTATGGAGCGATTCGGGGAAGCGGCCAGGCGCCGCCCGTCCGGGCCGTTCGCGGCGACGGGTCCCCAGAGTTGCCCGCGCGCCGCCGCGACCCCGTCGATCCTGCCGACCTGCTCGAGCAACGCCGCCGGCACCGTCTTGGCGCTGCCGGCCAGGTCGTCCGTCTTGCGCTCGACCACAACGCTCAGCGTGGCCGGAGTGCTGCTGAGCTGGTCGAGCAACACCTGCCGCATGGTGTCGGTGACCATCAGGGTGCCGGACACGAAGCCGACGCCGAGCGCCACGGCGAGGCCGGGCAGCAGCAGCCGCGACACCCGGTAGGTGACATTGGCCCATGCAAGCCCGAACATCAGCGCTGCTCCAGCTTCTTCAGGGTGTCCGACATCAGCTCGGCGGTGGGCTGCGTCAGCTCGACGACGACGGCGCCGTCGACCAGGAAAAACACCCGGTCGGCGTAGCTGGCCGCGACCGGATCGTGGGTGACCATGATGACGGTTTGCCCGAGCTCACGGACCGACGTCCGCAGGAAGCCCAGGACCTCGGCCCCCGACCTGGTGTCGAGGCTGCCGGTGGGCTCGTCGGCGAAGACGACCGCCGGCCGGGTCACCAAGGCCCGCGCGGTGGCCACCCGGACCTGCTGGCCGCCGGAAAGCTGGGCCGGCCGGTGCCCGAGCCGGTCGGCGAGCCCCAACACGCCGACCACCCGGTCGAACCACTCCTGGTCCGCCTTGCGCCCTGCCAGGCCGAGCGGCAGCAGGATGTTCTGCCGCGCGGTCAGGGCCGGTAGCAGGTTGAACGACTGGAAGATGAAGCCCACCTTGTCGCGGCGCAGCTTGGTCAACTCGGTGTCACCGAGACCGGTGATGTCGATATCCGCGATCCGGACCGAGCCGGAGGTCAGGCTGTCGAGCCCGGCGAGACAATGCAGCAGGGTGGACTTCCCGGAGCCGGACGGTCCCATCACCGCGGTGAAGACGCCCGAGGGGAAATCGACATTCACCTCCCGTAATGCGTGGACTGTGGATTCGCCTGATCCAAAGCGCTTGCACATGTCCGTGCCGACAAGGGCGGAAGGGACGACGGTCTGCACTGATCTTCCTCCAAGGCTACGCCGATTTAGGCCACACCTTATACCGTCCGAAACAGTGCAAAAGCGGTGTCGGGTCGTCATCAACGGTCGTGACCGCCTCGACGGAGCCGACCACAATGGTGTGATCGCCCGCTTCGACCATCCGAACGACGCGGCATTCACTAACCGCGTGCGCGGCCTCCACCAGCCACGGCAGCGCCAATGTGGCGGTCGGGCGCCAGGCGGTGCCGGCAAATCGATCATGGCCGGGTGCGGAGAACTGATCAGCGGCGGACCGGCCCCGTTGACTCAGCAGATTTACGGCAAAGATTCCACCCACGCGGATCTGCGCGAGAGTGGTGCTCACATTGCTGATGCAGACGAGGAGCATCGGCGGCTCGAGCGACAGCCCGCTCAGCGACGAACACGTGAAGCCGACCGGCTGTCTTCGGCCGTCCAGCGCGGTCACGACGGCGACCCCGGTCGGGAAGCCGCGCATGAAGTTGCGGTAGGTCTGGGCGCTGCCCGTCGCAGTCACCGGGGTCGTGGTCACTGCTGCGTTCCCGCCGTGTCAACGGATCGGGCCCGGCGTTCCAGCACCTTGCGGTCGGCGAGGTCGTAGGCGAGGAATTCGAGGCGCCGGCCATCCACCATGAACAAGCGGTTGCAGTGCATGTGCAGCACGGAGGCGGCAATGGGCATCGGCAGCGACCCGCCACTGGTGGCGATCAGGTCGGTCAGCCGCAGTAACGTCACCCCGTCTACGGTGGCCGAGGCGAGGTAGGCATCCAGGTCGGCCCGATGTCTCCGGAAGAATCTGCCGCGCACGTTGCGGGTGCCGCCGTATTCCAGGCCGAGACCGTCGCGGCAGCGGCACAGGAAGTCGTGCTGCTGATCGAGGGTGCTGGTAAGCCTGCCGGTCCAGGCGAGGATGTCGGCGACGCTCTGGTAGAGGCGGAGCTGTTCGGGCGTACCCGAAGCCACCAGCCGGGCCACCGCTGCGCTGTCGGCGGTGAACAGCGCCTCGGCCTTGCGCAGCGAGGAGTGTCCGCCGTAGCGGGCCACCTCGGGGATGTACTCGTCCATCACGGCTCGGGTGATCAGTCCTTCGGCGCGCAGCGCGGTGGCGAAGGCGTCCATCGCGGTCAACACGCCCGGCCGGTGCTCCGGCCCGGCCGGGCGCATCCGGACCCGCAGGTGAAAGCCTTCGTCGAGGTAGCGCAGGAAGAACCAGTCGTCGATCAGGCCGGCCTCGCCGAGCCGCTCGACGTGCCTGGCGATCCGGGCGAGCACCGCGTCGGCAGCCGACGATCCGCAGTAGAGCTTGAAGTACACCCAGGCGAGCCCGGCCCGCGGGTCGAAAGGTGCCACCGGCAGCCGGCGTCGCGGCAGCTTCTCCTCCCGGCGCAGCGGGATGGTCACCTCGCACACGTGCCGCCCGGTCGGTCCGACGGCCGTCGGGCTCTCGATGTGCGGCAGCTCGGTCAGCTCCACGCGTTCGTTCTTTGCCGGCCGGGTCAGCGCCAGCGCGATCGATCGGGCCGAGTCGACGTCGACGGGCAGCAGGCGGTCGTCCTCCCCGACACCGACGAAGCGCCGCTTCCCCAGACCGGGCAACCGGCGGCGCAGCTCCGCGGACGGGTCGTCCGAGACCAGCACCTCCTTGACGGCCGCACCGGTCAGCGCCCAGATCTCCGGTGCGACGATCACCCGGCCGCAGACGACCCGGGGTAGGTGCGGCTGAGGGCTCAGCGCGCCCCAGGACCAGCCCACGGCGCCCGGTGACACCATCATGCCGAGGAAACTGTAGATCGGATCGAGGCCCGGCGCGGTCACGTTGTGGGCGGCGTTCATCTCAAGGATGACGTCCCGCCCGGTGACGCTGTCGCGCAGCCGCAGCGTTTCGCCATCCAGGCGAAGCCGCAGCCGGTCCAGCGAAAGTGATCCGTCGCCGCCGCCGCCGAGGGCGACGTCGTGCCGGAAGACCCGCGGCCGCACCAGGGCGTTGCTCACCCGACCGCCCGGCGAGTAGACCAGCTCGGCATGCAGTGGCGCATCTGGATCGTCGGCATCCTCGGCAGTCGCCTCGGACCAGGCGCGCACCGCCTCGGTCGTCTCCTCGCGCCCGACCACGAACCGGGCGATCAGCGCCAGCGACGTCCGCTGGTAGCCGGCCGTGAGCATGCTGTCGAAGCGGCCCTCGTGGTTGTCGAGCAAGGACGCGAGCAGCCCGCGGCTGGTCGTCCGAGGCACACCCGGCAGCTGGGAGATGTCGATCTCGCCGCCGTGCTGGGCCCACTCGCCGAACAACCGGAGCAGTTCCCGGGGCACCTCGACCAGAGGACGGGAATGCTGCATCGTCACTTCGGCCTGCTGCGCCAGCGGCGAGACGTTGCGGTCGCCGGGCTGCAGCACGCCGTTCTCGAGGTCCAGCGCTTCGAGCAGTGGCACCTCGGCGTCCTCGTAGCGGCGCCGGAACGCCTTGCGGAACTCGGTCAGCAGCACCTGCCTGCCGAATAGCTTCTCGACCCGCCGGACCACGTCGGTCAGGTCCTGCACCGTGCGCCGATCGAGCGTCGCGGCCGCGAGGTCCATCTCCAGGTCGAGATGGAAACGCCGGTTCGGTGGCACGTCCGCCAGCGACGGGACCTCCTCGACGAAGCGCCGGAAGGCGGCCTCCAGACGGCCTCCGAGTGCGGGCTCGATCCGGCGCAGGGTGCGCACCTCAGCACCGAGCCCTGCCAGGGCACCGGCGCGGAGCTGGTCACCGATCCGATCCAGGGTCGACAGGGCGAGGTCGAATGGTTCGTCACCCGGGCGCACAAGATCGATGGCAGTGGTGAGCAGTTCGCTCTGCACCGCACGATCGACGAAGGATCGCAGCGCGGCGCGCGACGTCCCGGGGAAACGACCCTCGAGTGCATCCAGCAGTTCGCCGGCCAGCAGAGTCTTCTCGCCGACGATGTCGAGCACGGTGTCGATGGCCGCGGTGCCCCGCACGCTCACCATGTCGGCGGTCGCGTCCCCTGCCTTCATGTAGCGCAAGCCACCGGCCTGCCGCCGCAGGGTGCGGTTGCGGCGTAACGGCCGACGGTCGGGGTCCGCCACGGCGATCGCCTCGGCGACCAGGCGTTCGAGCAGCTCGAAATCCACCCGGATCCCCGCCCGGTGCCGCTCCCGCGGGCCGAGCTCTATGCGCCGGTCCGCGCCGACCTTGACGTGCCGCGTGCCGGCGAGCAGCCCGAACGGGGTGGCGCGGCCGCCCATCCTGGCGATGTAGCGCATCGTGGTCTCGTGCGGCCGGGGCGGTTGCTCGCCCGGTATGCCCTCCGGCGAACTCCACGCCAGGTCGACGACGGACCGGACCAGGTCACCGCCAGTGTCGTCACGGGCGAGCAGGTCAGCGGCCTCCTCGACGCTGAGCAGGGGGATCCGCGCCATGGCGAAATCGGTGGTCATCGTCGCGGGCTCCGTTCCGTGGTTTCGGGCCTGGCGGAAACCAGGTCGTAGATCTCACGAAGCGCCCGCAGGTGGTCGTCCCGCCGGCTCGACGTCTCGATCAGGATCACTTCGTCCGCGCCGGTCAGCCGCAGAACGTTGGCGATGGTCTCGGCGCAGTCCGCCGCCGTGCCGGTGGTCACCGCATACGGCTGCCGGTCCGCGTCGACGAGGGCTCGCCGGGGATCAGCATTCGCGGCCACCGCGACGGCGACCGCCGTGCTTCCGGAGGAACCTCTGGCCCGGTACTTCTCCAGCGCGCGCATGCAGGTATCGAGATCGGGGTTGAGGAACAGGCCGTGGCAGTAGTTGGCCCCGGCGTCGGCAGCCGTACCGGCCGAACCTCCGCCCGCGCCATGCATCCACAGTTCGTACGGCTCGGTCAGCGGCCCGGTGACCTCGCTGCCCGTCGCTAGCGTGCTGAGCAGGTCCTCGACCGCGCGGTCAAGCTGCTGGTCGTCCTTGGCTAGCCGACTGAGGAACTCCGCGCTCGCCCCGCGCCCGATGCCGACGTCGAGCCGGGGGCCGCAGAACGCGGCGGCGGTCACAAAGTCCTCGGCTGTCAACGACGGGTCCCGGAGCCGCAGCAGGCTGACCGCGGTGCCGACCCGAGCCCGGGTGGTGTGGCTGCCCAGCACCGCGACGATCGGCAGGGGATTGGTGCTGGCCGAGCCGGGGCCGTGGTGCTCCGGCACCCAGATCCGCCGGTATCCGATCGCTTCGGCCGCCATTGCCCCGGCGAAGGCGGTGCGGTGCTTGTCCGCCACGGCCGTGCCGCAGGACAGGTCCAGATATTCCAGGACTCCCAACGGGGCTTTTGTCATGTCACGACACCGTTCCCGCCGTCGGCGTCACCTGGTAGGCGCTGGCCTGCAGCGTGTACATCTCCGCGTAGAGACCGCCCGCCGCCATCAGGCTGTCGTGCGTGCCGCGTTCGACGATCCGGCCGGCGTCGAAAACGAAGATCTGGTCGGCGTCGCGGACGTTCGAGAAGCGGTGCGACACCAGGATGCTGGTCTTGCCACGCAGCACCTCGCGGAGACCTCTCAGCAACGCGTGGTCGGCGTGCGCGTCGAGCGCGGAGGTCGGCTCGTCCATGATCACCAGTTCGCGGTCGCGGTAGACGGCGCGGGCGATGGCCAGGCGCTGAAGCTCGCCGCCGGACAGTGACGTGCCGTCGCCGAACTCGGGCCCGAGCGCGGTGTCAATGCCTTGTCGAAGACTGCCGACGAGGTCGTCTGCTCCGGCGGCGGCCAGCGATTCGCGCAGCCGGCCGTTGTCGCGGTCGCGTCCGATGTCGCCGAGCCCGACATTGTCGGCGATCGAGAAGTGATACGTCATGTGGTCCTGGAACACAGCGGTGACCCGGTCGCGCAGACCCTCACGGTCCAGGTCGCCGGTGTCGACGTCGTTCCAGCGCACCGTGCCGTCCGCCGGCTCGTACAGGAAGGCCAGGATCTTGGCCAGGGTCGTCTTGCCGGAACCGTTCGGCCCGACGAAAGCGATGAGCTCTCCCGCACGGATCGTGAGGGAGACGCCGTCCAGGGCGGTCCGGTCGCCACCGGGATAGGCGAACGTCACGTCACGGACCTCAAGCCGGCGCAGGGGCTCCGGGCGCTGCTCGCTGTTCCGGCTGGTCTTCGCCTGCTCGACCTGGTCGTAGAAGGCCTGCTGATCGCCGAGGAAGAGACCAGCCTCGGACAGTTCGGCGATCGGGCCGCCCAACCCGCCGACGGCGGCAGCCAGCCGGCTCAAGGCGAAGATCGTGGTCAGCAGGGTGGCCGTGTCCATCGAACGGGTGGTGTAAAACCAGGCGAGAGTCGCGATCGCGACGGACAGCACGAGTCCGACGGTGATCTGACTGAGCGCGTGCTTGCGCCACTGCCGGGCCATCATCTGCCGAAGCTCGGCATAGCGCTCGACCGACAACTGCCGGTATTGCTCCGCGAAGTGGCCGGTCAGCCGGAACGATCGGCCCTCAGCGGCGGGCTGACGGCCGATGATGAGCTGGCCCAGATACCGGCGGCGCCGCTCCAACGGGGTGATGTTCTGGAAGTAACTGAATCTGTCGCCGGCCAGCGCAGACGAGATCAACATGATGGGCGCGGCCGCGATCAGCATAATCGGTAGTAGCAGCGGCTCCAGCACCACCAGCAGCGCGGCGACGGCGAGGATCTGGAAGATGGAGGCGACCAGGCCGGTCACCCCGCGTACGACTTGGCGCGGCTTGTAGTCGGCTGTCGTCTCGGCGCGGCTGATCCGGTCGTGCACGATCGGGTCATCGAAGTCGGCCAGTTCGAGCGAGCCGATGGCCTGATGCATGCGAACGGCGCTGAACTGCCGGACCCGCTCCAGCAGCAGCTCTTCCAAGGTGTATCTCAGGTTGTTGAGGAACTGCACCAGCACAGTGACCAACACTGCGCCAACCAGCCAGGGCAGCAGCGGCCCCAATGACGGCCGGGCCATGCTGGTGCTGGTCAGGAAAACGCCGGCCCCGCCCCGGAAGATCAGCAGCAGTCCGACCCCGAGCAGACCCTCCAGCACCGGCAGGACAATGAGGACGAAGCTGAACAGCGACCGGCTGGCCAGCCAGCTGAGCTGCAATGCGCCGGCAATGTTCGCCGGCATCGAGCGCCGCGAACCCGGGTCACGAAGTGCCATGCGTGTCCTTCCCAACGTGCACTGATGGTTGCGATGCCGCTGCCGGCAAATCCATGATGGGCGGGCGGCGCATCGTGTGATGCGCCGCCCGCCCAGCCGAATCCCTTACGAGACCGTCTCAGCGGCCCGTACGCGGGTATTCGATCAGCAGGAACACGTCGAGGCGTCACACACTGAACCGCAGGTCGCGGTGCAGCTCCAGCACGTGGTCGTGGTGGTCCAGCCACCGGCCTCCGGCGACTGGATCGTCAGCGGAGCCTGCTTGGTGCTGTTCGGAGCGGAGAAAACCTCCACGTCGACCGCAAGGTCGATTGCCTCAACAACATTTTTAGCCATTCTTTCACCTCCTCCCAATGTCGATGCCGCCGCCCTTTAGGAAGCGACAGCGGAACCATACGAAACGACTCAAGCCAAAGGCAATACCCGGCCACCGAAAAGCGTTCATGTACGTGCAACAACGGTTTCGACGAGGATTCCGAGGCAACCGGGCCGGGCAACTCGCCGTCCCGCCGGCGAGACGAACCCGGCTACGAGGAGAGCCTTGAGCAGGCACTGCGTCTAACCGGCAGTGAGTGGGGTCGCGCATTTGCTTGACAATTCATGGCGTACGTAGCACATTTCATCAAGCGTTCCCGTGGCGATTTGCTACGTCGTCTCAATGCCGACGTTTCCCTTTACCGAGCCTGCCCGACCGACGGCTGGGAGGATTATCGTGCCCGAAAATCATCGCACGTCCGAGACCTTCGACCTGGCCCGCCTCATCTATGACGACGCGCGCTCGATGATCCAGGACGGGCCCAATTTCGCAGACATGCTGGACCTGTCCTTCGCCGGGCTGGAGTTCGAGCGCGCGACCGGCGACGGGTTCGCTGCCCGGGACACCTTCTTCGAGGCCATCGACCTGCTTCGGCACTACCGTGACCTGCCGCCGTGGCTCTATGGTGGTGCCGCCCACGCGGCGTGGACAGCGGTGCAGGTATCCCACAGCACAGGGCTGCCGATCCGGGGCCTCGACGGGCTCGATGACATGATCCTCGGCTGGATCGTTGACTTCCCAGCCAGGGAGGCCGTCGACCTGCCCAGCGGCCTACTCGGCCTGGGCGTCTACGCGCTGGGCCACCCGAACGCCGACGTCGCGGAGAAGATGACGGCCGAGACGGTGCGGGCGATCGAGCGGCGGGTCGAGCACGACGACGATGGGATCTTCATCCGGGTCGCGGCCACAGATTTCCGTGAGATTATGAAGCCGCACTCGATCGGCCAGCGCGATCTCGGCATGGCGCACGGCAACGCCGGCCTGGTCGCCTATCTCAGCCGGGTGACGGTCAGCGGGCTGGATAGCGCCGGTGAGGCGGCCCGGTTGCTGCGGCCCGCGTTGAGCTGGCTGATGCGACAGCGCAGCGAGCTCGGCGACGCGCTGTTCCCGCACACCGTCGAGAGCCGCTACGAACCGTCGCGGTCCGCCTGGTGTTACGGCGATCCCGGCGTCTCTTTGGCGCTGGCGGCCGCGGCGACGGCGACCGGCTCCGGTGAGGCGGACGCGATGGCCCGCGAGGCGGCCGCCATAGTCATCGCCCGGCCGAGCAACCGCGCCAAGGTCGTTGACTCCGGACTGTGCCACGGCGCCGCAGGCCTCTGCTGGTACGGGCGCCGAGCCGCCCAGCAGTGGGACCTGCCGGGCGCCGACCGCCTGAGCGCCTACTGGGTCGACTACGTCCGCTACGAGCGCGCCCAGGGGCCGCTGCACTATCTCACCGCCGAAGGTGTGACCCGCCGTCCCTCCTTCCTGGACGGAGACCTCGGGGTGGCGCTGGCCCTGTTGCAGGAGAGCACCGGACAGCCGGCTGCCTGGGAGGATCGGCTCCTGGGCGGGCCCGTGACCCGGGCCTCGCGATGACCGATCCCGTGGCCGGACTGCCCGCCGTGGTTCGCGCGGCGCTCGCCCGCCTGCTGATCGATCCCGGCCTGGCCCGCGAACTGGCCGACCCCGAGCGGCGGGGCCCACTGATCGCCGAGCTGGGCCTGGCCGGAGTGCCGGAGGCCGAGCTACGTGGGCTGATCGTCGCGCGTGGCGGCGCGGATCCCGGCACGCCCGAGGAGGCCGGAGCGTGACCACACTCTCCGAGCTGCTCGACGCGGGACAAACTCCCCAAGGTCACGGGCCCGGCGGGCAGCGTAGTGTGCCGGTGGACGTGACGCTGGAGCGGATCAGGCCGGTGCTGCCCCGTATGGGAGTGACACGGCTGGCGAACATCACGGGGCTGGACCGGATCGGCATCCCGGTGACCCTCTCGATCAGGCCCAACGGACGGGTGCTCAGCCTCGGCTCCGGCAAAGGGCTCACCCTGCCCGCGGCACTGGTATCAGGGGCGATGGAGGCCCTCGAGCTGCACCACGCCGAGGTGCTGTGGCAGCCGGCGACCGTGCGCCGCACGTACGAGGAGATCCGCGGCGAGATGCCGGTGCCCGAGCCGGCCGACCTGCCGCTCGCCCGCTCGGCGCCGTTTCCCCACGACTGGCCCTACCAGTGGGTGTGCGGCTGGGATATCGTCGCTGGCGAGAAGGTGGCCCTGCCGCTGTCGATGATTCACATGGGTAACCGGCAGAGCCGGATCTTCGACCTCTTCTCGTTCCAGATCACCTCGAATGGGCTGGCCTCCGGCAACACCCTGAGCGAAGCCATCCATTCCGGCCTGCTGGAAGTCATCGAACGCGACGCCACCACATGTCATGCCGAGCGCTGGGAGCGAGGCGTGCCCCCGCCGCCGGCCCACCCGGACGTGCTGGCCCACCGCACGGTCCAGGAGCTGCTAGAGCGGATCAAGAAGACCGGCATGGACATCGTGGTCACCGACTGCACCGTCGACACCCGCGTGCCGGTGTTCCGGGCGACCGTCGTCGACGACGAGGAGCAGACCGCCGGGCGCTTCACCGGCTACGGCGCCCATCTCGACCCCGAGGTTGCCGTGATCCGCGCGATCACCGAGGCCGTGCAGGCGCATACCGTCACCATCGCGGGCTCCCGAGACGATCTCTACCGGCACCGCGAGCTGACTCGGCGGGCCGGTGCCAAGCAGGCCGGTTTCCTGCGGGCCGCCGCGCAACGCCCGGCCGCCGCAGCACCGCAGTCGCGGGCCGCACACACATTCGAGGAAGACGTGCGTCGGCTGATCGCCCTGCTGGGCGACGCCGGCCTGCGGAGGGTGGTCGTCGTCGACCTGAGCGTCCCGTGGTGCCCGGTGAACGTCGTCAAGGTCGTGGTGCCGGGCCTGGAGGGCTACCGCTTCGAGAATTTCGCGCCGGGCCACCGCGCCGTGGCGTTCGCACGGACAGCGGGCGGCGCGGCATGACAGTCGTCGTCTTCCTCGGCCCCAGCCTGCCGTTGAGCGAAGCCCGCCGGATCCTGCCGGCCGCCACCTTCCTGCCGCCGGCCCGGCAGGGTGACATGGCGTCCTGGCTGGCGGAGCCGCCCGCCGCGATCGGGCTCATCGACGGTGAGTTCCACCAGTCGCGTTCGGTCTGGCACAAGGAGATCCTGCTGGTACTCGACCGGGGCGTGCACGTCTTCGGGTCCTCCAGCATGGGTGCGCTGCGGGCCGCCGAACTCGAGCAGTTCGGCATGGCCGGCGTCGGTCAAGTCTTCGACCAGTTCGCCTCGGGCGAGCTCATCGACGATGACGAGGTGGCCTTGGTCTACCACCAGGACGACGGCGACTACGTTCACCTCTCCGAACCAATGGTCAATGTCCGCGCGACACTTGCGGCGGCGGAGCTGGCGGGCGTCATTTCAGCTCCGGTACGCGACCTCGCCGAGAAACACGCGAAGGATCTGCCGTACCCACACCGTTCCCGACCCGCTGTGCTACGCCGGTTGCAGGGCGAGGACGTACCGCAGGATCAGCTGGCAGGCCTGGCCGACTTCTGGCGAGACTCCGCCGTGGATGTCAAAGCCGACGATGCCCGTCTGCTGCTGAGCCTGCTGTGCAGCTTCGCCGCCGCGCCTCCTCCACCGCGGCTACCCACGTTCGAACTGGCCCGCAGCAGCAGCCTTGATGCCCTCTACGACCGCGAGCGCCGGGTTCCCGTGTCCGGGCATGGCATCGCCCTCGACACGATCGCGGAGTTCGTGCAGGTGCACCATCCGAATGCCGCGGCCTTGAACGAAGCGGTCCTCGACCGGGCACTGGCCGCGACCCTCGACCAACTCCTGCACATTGAGCCGACCCCCGCCGAGGTCGATCTCGAGATCACCCGGTGGCGGATTCGGCACCACCAAACCGGGGACGCCGACTTTGCCGCCTGGCTGAGCCGCAACCATCAGAGCGCCGAGGAGTTCCGACTACTGGCCCGCGACGCGGCCGGGCGGCGGGCGCTGCGGCGCTGGCTGGTCTACTCCCGGCACGTTGAACGCACAACCCGGCTCACCTTGGACCACCTGCGCTGGAACGACGAATACGAGCGATGGTCACGCGCTGCGGCCGGTCACAACGCGGAGCCCGACGCGGACGACCTGGCCCCGTTGACCGATGACGAGATCACCAAGTTGGTCGGCGAACACGCCTGGTGGGGCGGGCAACCGGTCGATACCGAGCTTGGCAACCTGGCCGAGGAGGCCGGCTTCAACTCCGGTCTGCACCTGTTGTCCGCGCTTGTCGTCGCGAAGCGGCTGCGCGGCCGTCTGCTCGCCAGCCTCCTGGCTGCCGTCGCAGCCGAGCACTCCACGCCGACCCCGGCACCGAGAAAGGATCCGGCGACATGACCGATGGTCAGCTCGACCTACTCATCTCCATGATGGACGCCGACGGGGCGACCCGAGTGCGTGGCTGGCTCAGCGACTCACGCGGCCTCAACGTGCGGCGGTTGTCCGCCGGCAGCGAGCGCACGGCCGACACGATGCCCCGCCCTCGTGCCGACGACCCGCAGGCAGTTCGCCACATCGGCATCATCGGCGGTGGCACCGCAGGTTATCTCACCGCCCTGGCGCTGCGCGCGAAGCGACCCTGGCTCGAGGTGACCCTGGTGGAGTCGACGTCGATACCGATCATCGGCGTCGGCGAGTCCACCACCCCGGCGATGGTGTCCTTCCTGCACCACTATCTCGGCATCGACCCGCACGAGCTCTACCAGAAGGTGCGGCCCACCTGGAAGCAGGGAATCCGCTTCGAGTGGGGTCCGGATCCGGACGGCTTTCAGGCGCCCTTCGACTGGGACACCAACTCGATCGGCATCCGCGGCTCGCTAGCGGCGCAGGGCGACATCAATGCCTCGTCGGTGCAGGCGCTGCTGATGAAGGCGGGCCGAACCCCGGTCTTCGATCTCGGCGACGGCGAGTACCTCTCCTTGATGAAGTATCTGCCCTTCGCATACCACCTGGACAACGCGCGCTTCGTGGCCTACCTCACCGAGCTGGCCCTGGCCAACGGGGTCCGGCACATCGACTCCCGGATCGCCGAGGTGGTCCGCTCCGCCGACGACTGGGTGGATCACCTGCGGATGGCCGACGGGCGGACGCTCAACTTCGACATGTACGTGGACTGCACCGGCTTTCCGTCGGTGCTGCTCGGTAAGGGGCTCGGCACGCCGTATCGCAGCTTTGCCGACAGCCTCTTCACCGACTCGGCGGTCACCGGCAACGTCGACCACGGCGGGCATCTCAACCCGTTCACCACGGCGAAGACCATGGATGCCGGGTGGTGCTGGAGCATCCCGACCAGGGAGAGCAATCACCTCGGGTACGTGTACTCCTCAGCCGCACTGTCCGACGAGACGGCCGCCGACGAGCTGGCCCGACGGTTCCCCGGGGTGAGCGAGCCCCGGCAGGTGCGCTTCCGGACCGGACGGCACGAGCAGATCTGGCGCGGCAACGTGATGGGTGTCGGCAACTCCTACGCCTTCGTCGAGCCCCTCGAGTCCAGCGGCCTGCTGATGATCACTTGGGCGATCATGGCGCTGGTCTCCACGCTGCCAGCCTCCTGGGCTGATCCGCAGCCGCAGGCCCTGGTCAACACGGCGATGGCCGACCGATGGGACGCGATCCGCTGGTTCCTGGCAGTGCACTACCGCTTCAACACCCGCCTGGATACACCGTTCTGGAAGGACGTCCGGGAACGGACCGACATCTCCGGCCTGCAACCGCTGCTGGACGTATACGCGGCCGGTGCGCCGCTGCGGTTCCGGGACAAGCTGACGCTCAGCTTCGCCAACGGGTCCGCACCGACCTTCTACGGCATCGCCGGCATCGATACCATCCTGCTGGGCCAGAAGGTCCCCGCCCGGCTGGTCCCGCCAGCCGAGCCGCTGGAGCACTGGCGGCGCCGCAAGGCCGGCGCCGAGGCCCTGGTACGTCACGCACTGCCGCACGCCGACGCGCTCGCGGCCTTCGACACCGAGCCCCGCCTGCTGAACGAGCTCCTCGAGGACTCCGACAGCTGGGCCCGGCCCGGTCTCGCGTTCGGCTGATCACAACCATCTCTCACGATCGGAGACAACGATGTTCTTTGTGGACCGACGGCAGCTACTCAGGATGGCGGCCGGCACCGTGGCGGCGGCCGGGCTAGTCGGCGTCGACGCCGGGCCCGCTTCGGCCACCGCCCGGCCACGACCCCTGCCCCCGGTGCCGGGAATGCACGGAGACCGGGTCATGAACGAGCTGTGGTACGAGTACGAGATGGTCTTCTATTACGATCCGAGCCAGGAGATCCAGGATGCTTATGCAGCCGTCGGCGACGCGTTCGGTGGCTCGGCGGAAGGGCTCTACAACGTCTTCCTGCTGACCCGGCAGGCCGGCACCTACCCCGACAAGTTCTACACCCGGGTCGCGCCGGCGAAGGCCGCCTATCAGGTGTTGTCGAGGGCACAGCTCGAGATCCTGACCAGATGGTGCCGCACGGACCGGGACCTTGCCCGCGCTTTCAGGCTGCTCGGCGAGGGCACTCTCTACGACCCTCGGATGGCGGACGGCTATCACGTGCACATGATGAACACCGGGCCCAACGGTGAGCCGCCGATGAACTGGCACACCTGGCACGCCTACAACCGCGCAATGATCATGCTTGAGATTAGCCCGGAACGTTGGGGCAGGATCGACGAGCTCACCGGCATGGCGTGGGCGGTCCAGAGCATCGCGAAGCCGCAACCGGAGACCCTTAACGCTCCCCTGGACCGGCAGGTCGCCCGCAAGCTGGAGCGGCACTGGTCGCGGCTGACCCCGGACGAGCTGGACGTGGCCTTCGACGCCTTTCCCTACCCACCCGACCTGGGTTGACCGTCGGATGCCGAACGGGCCACCGGATCTCCGGTGGCCCGTTCGGCCGAGTCAAGCGTCCTGCAGTACAGCCCGCCGTTGCTCCTCAGGGGTCTCCTCAATGCGGCGCATGGCGATCCGCAGCAGCGGCGGCGCCATGATCGAGGTCACCACCGCGACCAGCACGATGATCGTGTAGAAGCGGATGTCGAGAATACCGAGCCGCAGTCCGACCGTGGCGATCACGATCTCCACCACCCCGCGGGCGTTCATCGCGGCACCGAGTGCGGTGCCCTCCCACAGCCCGAGCCGGCTCAGCCGGGCGCCGAGATAGGCACCCGCGAACTTCCCTACGATCGCGACGACGAGCGCTGCCGCCGCGACGGCGATCATCTTTCCGCCGGCTAGGGTCGTGAAGTCGACCCGCAGCCCTGCTGTCGCGAGGAACAGCGGCGCGAGGACCGTGAGGACGACGGTGCGCAGCGCACCGAGCCCCCCGGAACCACCTGCCCGGCCCACAAGCGCACCGGCGAGGAACGCTCCGAACACGGCCTCGAGCCCCAGCGCGTGCGAGACCGTCGCACCCACGATGATTACCACGACGATGGCCGGAATTCGTAGCCGAGGCTCGTCGGACGCGTGGATCCGCACCAACAGTCGGCGCAGCAGCGGCAGGCCCACCACCACAGCGACAGCGACGAACGCGACGAGCACCAGGACCGATGTCGCCACCGCCCCGGCTGTCAGCGCGGACGCGGCCATCGCCGCCACGACGGAGAGCATGAACCAGGCCATCACGTCGTCGAGCGTTCCCGCCATCAGCGCCAGCTGGGCGACATCGCGATGCAGCAACCGCATGTCGGTCAGCGTCTTGGCGATGACCGGGATGGCACTGACACACATCGCCACGCTCAGGAAGAGCGCGAAGACGGTGCGGTCCACCCCGGCGGGCAGCAGTTCGCCCGGCAATGCGTGACCGAGCGCCAGGCCCAGCACGAACGGCACCACCAGACCCGCCCCGCTGACCCACACCGCAGCCGACCGGCGGCGCCGGAGCACGGTGAAGTCGAGCTGTGTCGCGGCGAGCCCGACCAGCAGTAGCACGCCGATCTGACTGACCGCGTCAACGAGATGTGCCGCCTCGGCACCCCGCGGCAGCAGCCGCTCCGCGACACCCGGAGCCACGCTGCCCAGCAGGGACGGGCCGAGCAGCACCCCCGTGCACAGCTCACCGACGATCGGGGGCATCCCG